>NZ_JBVAXR010000001.1:0-513921 GCF_055419445.1 Mycobacterium sp. IDUB_19
TTGCCCACCGCCACAAGTCAGTGGGTATGGTTCGACGATGACGCCGGGCCGCGCAGCGCGAAAGCCACGGCACGTGCCGGAGATCAGGGCTGACGACGCCACGCGTGGGCGCCCGCGCGACATGGCGCGCCGCGCGGCGGTCATCGCCGCCACCCGCGAACTGCTGATCGCCAACGGCTACGACGAAATCACTTTGTCCGGCGTCGCGCGCCATGCCGGGGTGTCGCGGCCTTTCGTCTACGAACACTGGGGCAGCAAGTTCGCGCTGGTTGAGGACGCCATCTTTGCTGCACCCGGCGAACTACCCGCGATCGACGAACTCCCCTTCGCCGAGGCGCTGACCAGCCTGATCACCGGCATGGTGCGCGTGCAGTCGGATCCGGCGTACCTGGCGGGCATGCCGGGTGTGGCGACCGTGCTCTACAGCCGGCCCGACTTGGTCGAACAGGTCGAAGCGCGCTACATGGCACCGATCCGGGCGCGGTGGGTCCGCCTGATCGAACGTGGAAAGGCCGAGGGTCTGGTGCGGCCCGAGGTCGACGGGAGCGCGCTGATGGACACCGTGCGCGGCGCCGTCACGCTGCACACTTCGGTGAACAAGGCGCTCGGCGAGTCCGAACTGATCGCGCATTTGAGGTCATTGATCGTCGATGGGATCGCGGCCAAGGATTAGTTTCTTTACATTGTGTAAGGTAATGGCGCTGTAGGCGGGTGCGGAGGAGGCTTCGGAGACCTTGACCAAGAATTCGCTGCACGCGCTCTTCGACCTCACGGGCCGCAGCGCCATCGTCACCGGCGGCACGCGCGGCATCGGACTGGCCATCGCCGAGGGGTTGGTCGAGTGCGGGGCCAACGTGGCCGTCGCCAGCCGAAAGGCCGATGCGTGCGTCGCGGCGGCCGACAAGCTGCAGGCATTGGGCGGCGGACGGGCCGTCGGCGTCCCCACGCATCTGGGTGACCTGGAGGCGATCGACCGTCTCGTCGACGCCACCGTCGCGGAGTTCGGCGGCATCGACATGGTGGTCAACAACGCCGCCAACGCACTGTCGCTGCCGCTCGGCGAGTTCACTGCCGAAGCGTGGTCGAAGTCGTTCTCGGTCAACCTGCGCGGTCCGGTGTTCCTGATCCAGTCGGCCCTGCCGCACCTTCGTAACAGTGAGCACGCTTCGGTCCTCAACGTCGTCTCCGCCGGCGCCTTCATCTACTCGCCGGCGGTGTCGATGTATTCGGCGGCCAAGGCCGCGATGGTGTCGTTCACGCGCTCCATGGCCGCAGAGTTCGCATCGCAGGGCATCCGCGTCAATGCCCTGGCGCCCGGATCCGTCGATACCGACATGGCCAGGGCCAACCCGCCGGAGTTCCTCGAGGTGATGAAGGCCGCCGCGCTGCTGAAGAGGATCGCGGAACCCGCCGAGATGGTGCCTCCCGCACTGCTGTTGCTCTCCGACGCCGGAAGTTTCATCACCGGGCAGACCATCATCGCCGACGGCGGAATGGTAGCCCGGTAGGAAGGCAGTGATGACCGACTCCGACAGCGCGACGCGCGAAGCCAATAAGCGAACACTTCGTCGGGCGATGGACGGCATCAGTGCGCTCGACCTCGACGCGGTCGTCGGCGAGCTCCACGACGATGTCCGCTTCGAATTGCCTTACGAGGACGCTGTTCCGGATTCCGGCCAGGGCGGCATCCGTGACCTGCTGGGGTCGATGTTCGCGATGTTCGGAAAATTCACCATCACTCTGACCGACGTCTACGACCTGCTTGACCCGAACATTTTGGTGGCGCGATATCGGGGCGACGCGCTGGGGCGGGACAAGCCCGTCGTCTACCAGAACGACTACATCGGTGTGTTCGAGTTTCGCGACGGCAGGATCACGTTGTGGCGCGAGTTCGACAACCCCCTGGTGTCCGCCGCGATGGTCGCGGGATTCGCCGGCGACGCCGGGGCGAGCTCGTGAGCAACGACACGGCGATCACCGTCGAGCGCCTCGACGACGGTGCCATCGCGATCTTGACCATCAACCGTCCGCAGCGCCGAAATGCCTTGGACTCGCAGACTCTTGTCGACATGCATCGCCTGGTGGACGCCCTCAACGGCGATCCCACGCTGCGAGCGATCGTGGTGACGGGCACCGGTGTCTCGTTCTGCGCCGGCGCCGACTTGAAGTCGCAGCCCGGCGATCTCTCCGATAGCGCGGGTGTTCCGTACGCCGAGCTGCGATCCGCGGCGACCTCGACCGTCGCGGTCACGATGGCCGCGCAGGAACTCATGGCCTCGGCTTTCGAGAAGATCCACCGGCTCCGCGTCCCGGTTATCGCTGCGGTCAACGGATTTGCCCTCGGCGGTGGCTTTGCGCTGGCCTTGGCCTGCGACATTCGGTATGCGGCTGAATCGGCGACGTTCGGTGCGGTTTTCATCCGGCACGGCGTATCGGCCTGCGACATGGGCACCAGCTACTTCCTGCCACGCCTGGTCGGAGCCTCGCGGGCCGCCGAATTGATGCTCACCGGAAGGGTTTTCGACGCGGCCGAAGCGCTCGCCATCGGATTGATCCTCGAAGTGGTCGACCCGGCGAGCTTGCTCGATAGCGCTGTCGCCAAAGCCCGCGAGATAGCCCAGAACTCGCCCTTGGCCGTCTGGATGACCAAGGAAACCATGTGGCAGACCATTGACTCGCCGGGCCTGCGTCACGCGCTCGACATCGAGAACCGGACACAGGTGATGTGCACGGGCAACGGGGATCTGGCTAATTCGTTCGCCGCGTTCCGCGAGGACGGGACCGCTCGATGGAACCCGCTGTAAGCGATAGGACATTGACCATGGTGAATTCCCTATGTGAGCGACTCGGCATCGAGTTCCCGCTGTTCGCGTTCTCGCACTGCCGAGACGTGGTCGCAGAGGTCAGCAAGGCCGGTGGATACGGGGTGCTGGGCGCCCTCGCCTATAACGCAGAGCGCCTCGAGGTGGAGCTTTCCTGGATCGACGAACACGTCGGTGGCCGACCGTACGGCGTGGACTTCGCGATGCCGGAGAAGTTCGTCGGCAAGGGCGAGCCTTTCAGTCTCGACGCGCTGCGCGCCCAGATTCCGGCCGGTCACACCGAACACATGGAGCGAGTGCTGACCAGCCACGGCGTACCGCCGCTGCCGGACGACACCGAGCGCCGGGTGATCGCGGCCGGCCTCGGGGTCGAAGCAGAAGGGCCGGGCCAGGTAGCGGTCGCGCTTCGTCATCCGGTATCGATGATCGTCAATGCACTTGGTCCGCCACCGGCATACGCGATCGAGGCCGCGCACGAGAAGGGCGTTCTGGTGGGCGCATTGAGTGGTTCGCCGAGGCACGCCCGGCGCAATGTCGACGCGGGAGTGGATGTGATCATCGCCCAGGGTGGCGAGGCCGGGGGTCACACCGGCGAGATCTCGACCATGGTGCTGGTGCCCGCGGTCGTGGATGAGGTCGGGCCCGACGTTCCCGTGCTGGCCGCCGGGGGCATCGGTAACGGTCGGCAGATGGCGGCGGCGATGGCCCTTGGCGCACAAGGGGCCTGGACCGGGTCGTTGTGGCTGACGGTCGCCGAGGCGGCCACGGAACCCTGGGTCGTCGACAACCTGCTGAAGGCCGGGTACAGCGACACGGTGCGCTCCCGCGCGATGACCGGCAAGCCGGCCCGTCAGATCCGCACCGACTGGACCGACGCCTGGGACGGCCCCGGAAATCCCGCCCCGCTGCCAATGCCCTTGCAAGGCATCGTGTATGCCGATGCCTCGGCACGGTTCATGCGAGCGCGGTCTGCCGCGCTGGCGGGCTCTCCGGCGGGACAGATCATCGGGTCGATCAACAAGGTGCGGCGATCGCGGGAGGTGGTCCTCGACATCGTCGAGGAGTGGCTGGCCACCGTGCGGCGACTGGCGGAAGACAGCTGAGGAGGAATCGCTGTGGTCACAACCAACAACGACGTCCGGGACATCGACACCGGCGTACCCATGACGCGCTTTGCCCGCGGCTGGCATTGCATAGGCTTGGCCGAAAACTTCCGTGACGGAAGTCCGCACGCGATCAACGCATTTGGTTCTCGCCTCGTGGTGTTCGCCGACTCGCAGGGCGAGCTGCACATCCTTGACGCGTATTGCCGCCACATGGGTGGTGACCTGTCCCAAGGGACCATCAAGGGCGATTCGCTGGCGTGCCCGTTCCACGACTGGCGCTGGCAGGGCTCGACCGGTCGTTGTTCACTGGTGCCCTACGCCAAGCGCACGCCCCGATCGGCACGTACGCGGCGTTGGCCGACCGGGGAGGTCAATGGCCAACTGCTGGTCTGGCACGACCCCGAGGGGTCGACGCCCCCGGCCGAGCTCCTTCCGCCGACGATCGACGGATACGCCGAAGGACAGTGGTCGCCGTGGTCGTGGAACTCGATTGTCATCGAGGGATCGCACTGCCGGGAGATCGTCGACAACAACGTCGACATGGCCCACTTCTTCTACATCCACCACGCCTACCCGACGTTCTTCAAGAACATCATCGAGGGCCACACGGCGACCCAGCTCATGGAGTCGAAGGCTCGTCCCGATACCACGAAGAACTACGACAATCTCTGGGAGGGGACGAAACTTCGTTCCGAGGCAACGTATTTCGGTCCCGCCTACATGATCAACTGGCTGCACAACGACGTGGCGCCGGACTTCACGATCGAAGTGGCGCTGATCAACTGCCACTACCCGGTCACCCACGACTCGTTCGTGCTGCAGTGGGGCGTGGCGGTCCAGGAACTCCCCGGCCTACCGGCGGCCAAGGCGACCAAGCTCGCCGCCGCCATGAGCCGATCGTTCGGCGAGGGTTTCCTCGAAGACGTCGAGATCTGGAAGCACAAGACGCGCATCGAGAACCCGCTGCTCACCGAGGAGGACGGCGCGGTCTATCAGCACCGGCGCTGGTACGAGCAGTTCTACGTCGACGCCGGCGACGTCACCGCGGAGATGACGGACCGCTTCGAAATCGAGGTAGACACCAACCACGCCAACAAGTTCTGGCAGCACGAGGTCGCGCAGAACCTGGCGGCGACGGTGAATTCGGGCTAACCCAGCCCGCCGGTAAGCCCTCGAGCCGCCTGGGCTTCGCCTTCCCGGTAGGGCCTGCCATCGGGCATCAGAAGGTCGTGGAACCAAACTTTCGGCGGCGCCGTGTACGGGTGATTCCATGAGTCCCAAGGAAAGTAGGTCTGGGTCTTCCCGGCCACCAGACCCCAGTTGATGGCACCAACGTTGTGGCGCTTGGCAATTGGCAGGATCCCCTCGATGGTGCTGCCCTGGGACCGAGCCATGTATTCGGTGCAGATGATCGGCCGCCCCATCGGCGCCAGTTCACTGATCTTCGACTCGAACTCGGCCGGTTTGCCGTAGTTGTGGAAGGTGATCACGTCCGCATTGTCGAGCTGAATGGCGCTGATTGGGCTGCGACTTCCCGGGTCTCCCCAGGATCCTTGCCACACACCGCTCGTCAATGGCTGAGCGGGATCAACTGAGCGTGCCCACCGGAACACCTGGGGAAGCAGGTCGGCGACGCGCTGCAGTTTGTCTGAGCGCTCGACCTTGCGATATTCCTTTGCGGGATTGTCGGGTTCGTTCCACAGGTCCCAACCCAAAACCCGGTCGTCGTTGCGGAACTGGCTCAAGACTCCGGTGACGTAATCCTGCATGACCGGGACGTAGCGGGGGTCGCCGAGGCGTTCGGCACCCGGACTCTGCACCCAGCCGGAGTTGTGCACCCCCGGTACCGGCGCGTGCTGCGGGCCGGACTTGGGGAACGGATCCCAACAGGAGTCGAACAATACGAACAGCGGCTTGATGCCATGGCGCGACGCGATGCCGACGAACTGGGCGAGACGGCTTTGGAAGCCCTGACGATCGGCGGCCCACAACTGGTCATGGAGGAAGACTCGCATGGTGTTGAAGCCGAGTAACCGGGCCGCACCCAACTCGCCGTCGATGCGTTGGGGGTCATAGGTTCCCGGCTGAAACATCTCCAGCTGATTGATGGCGGTCGACGGGATGTAGTTCGCGCCGACAAGCCAGCCCTGCGCGCGATACCAGGCGTTGGCACGGTCGGACGACCACCGGCCAGCCTCGGCAGAGGCGCGCGGCGCTTGAGCCAGAGCCGCGCCCGCTGCCAGCATCAGTGGCAGCTTCATGGCCGTTCGGCGGTTCACGAAGTGACACTAATTTTCCCTTGTCCTACAGGAGGTTCGACGCGCCGATTGCAATCATCTGAGGTTGGGAATTGTGACCTGATCGTGATCCGGCGCTAGCGAAGCTTGCGGCCGTAATTGTCTTTCACGCTGCCGCTGAACATCATGACGGCGTCGACGATGGCCCAGACGATGCTGCCGAGTAGGACCGGCAACCCGACTAGGCAGAACACGCTGAAGACGAGTCCGAACAGGCCTAGCAATAGCTGCGCAATCGCGATCTGGGTCGAGTCGATGTAGAAGCGACCGACGCCGAACACCCCGAGGAATATCTGCAACAGACCCGCCGTGGTGGCGGACTTTTCGGACAGGGGCACACCCGTGGCGGGATCGCGGCCGAACGGCGCTTGGGGGTCACCCGGGATTCCGGGATAGCCGGCGTAACCGGGATACGGCGGCGGCGTTGGATAGCCGGGTTGCAGTGGTGGTGGATAGCCGGGCTGCGGCGGGTACCCCGGGTACCCCGACGGCGGTGGCATCGGGGGGCGTTGGGGCGGGAAGTAGCCGGGCGGCTGCCAACCCTCAGGCGGCGGGAATCCGGGCGGGTTCGGCGTCGACATAGGCATGACTTAACTCCTCCGTCGCGGGGGAGTCCATCCGGTCGGGACGTCGCGTGTCCGTCGCCAGCGAAATCTTCGCATAGTGCAACCTTTATAGACACAAACAATTGCATACTGCTACTATCGCACTCAACACAGATTCGCTGACGTCAGGAGTACGCCGATGCAGTCGATGTCCTTCGACCCGGCCGTGGCCGGCGTCGGCGTCGACGTCGTCGGCGGCGCGATGCAGGCCGTTGCGGCCGGTGCGGCGGCAACGCCGTCGGTGACCGCGCCAATTCCCGCCGGCGCCGATGAGGTCTCGGGTCAGGCGGCAACGGCGTTTGCGGCAGAGGCCACCCAGTTGCTTGGTTTCCTCGATGCGGCGCATGCGGAACTGGTGCGTACGGGCACCGCGCTTGTCGACATTGCCCGGGTGTATTCGGAGACCGACGCCGCCGCGGCCGGCAGGTTGCAGGGGATCCGTCCGCCGGTCGCATACCGGCTCGCCGGGTAGGCGCACGGCGGGGTAATTCGCGCGGCGCAAACCGCGATATGTCTTCTAACTTCCCGCCCGACGGCGCGATACTAACGAGATGTCCGATCGCAACGTGCTCGGCGGCTCGCTGCAGCCGTGCGGCAACGAGCCTCTCACCGGTTACTACCGCGACGGCTGTTGCTCGAGTGGGCCCGAGGATGTCGGCCGCCACACGATCTGTGCCGTGATGACCGCCGAGTTTCTCGAGCACCAGCGTTCGATCGGCAACGATTTGTTGACGCCGGTTCCCGAGTACCGGTTTCCTGGCCTGCTACCCGGCGACCGCTGGTGCGTCACCGCCCTGAATTGGCTTCGGGCTCATCGCGACGGTCGTGCCGCCCCGGTGGTGTTGGCCTCCACCCACGAACGCACCCTCGAGGTCGTGCCGCTCGAAGCGCTGCTGGAACACCAAGTCGACGTTCCCGACGACCTGGCTAACTTGTAGGCCTCGCGATCTGCGGTTCGATCCTTCGTGCCGCGGCGCAGACCTGCTCGCTCATTCGCAGGACGTCGCACGCGGGGAGGTCGGTGAACGGCGCGACGCTGATCGACATCGCGACAACCCCGTCCTCGTCGAAGATCGGGGCGGAAATGGTGGCGATATTGAGCTTGCCGTCCGCGGCGAGTTCGGCGTCCAAGACGTCGATCACGGTCAGATCGGCGAACGCTCGGGCGAGCCGCGCGGTGATCGCGTCGGGCTCTCCGTCTCCGCGTAGCGCGCGCAGCGCCGTGTACACCTGGAGGTATTCGCGGCTGAGTCGTTCGACGGTGTATCCGCGTACTCGAATCTCGCTGAGCACCGCGGTGATTCGCCGGGATAGCGCGGTCGACGGCTTGCCGATGCCGTCCAGCCAGGCACGCTGCGCGGCAGCGGGGCTCCCGGCAATGTAGTCGCGGCCGAACGGTGCGACCAATGGCATGCGCAATCCACGGTCGATCCGCATCCCGGACGTGGATTCACCGGCACTGTCCACCACGACGATGGCATTGCCCTCGCGACACGCCAGAAACGCTTGTGCCGCTGTGGATTCGGCGAGCTGCTGCAGAATGCCGTGGAAGACCCGGTCGTCGGCGGGCTTCGCCAGTGCCGCGATGCCAGGTCCCCAGGAGTAGGCGGCGGTGGCGATGTCCCGCACCACCCAGTGGTGAGTGGCCAGCGTCGTCAGGATTGCGTGGCCGGTGGCCCGGCTGATGCCGAGCTCGCGGGTGATCTCGGCGAGGGAGAACGCCCGCGTGGGTTGGGATCCGAGCAGCTGCATGACCGCGACCACCCGCTCGGTCGGTGGGGAAGTGGGTTGACGAGGCGTCTGCACCGCGTCTACCGTCCGTACCATATTTCGAATGATACGTCGAATATTCGACACCTGGTCGAGGAGGCGGTCGCATGGGCGCTGCGGGCCCCGACATCGCTGACATCGATTTCGACGATCTCACCTCGCCGCAGCTGACCGATGTCCAGCGTCAAATACTGGAATTCACCGAGGCCAAACAGGTCGACTTCGACATCGACCGGATGCTCGCGGAGGCCGTCGAGCAAGCGTGTGCCGACGACCTGGACGACGCGGACGGCTTCGGGGACCGCCTCACCGCGCACGTCGCCGCGATCGAAGCCGACAACGGCCTGCGGCAGCTCAGCCGCTCGACGTTGCGGCAGCGAGTGGTTCGCCTGCTGCGAAACCGGTTGTCGCTGACCGAGCTCGTCAAGCGCTACCCCGAGATCGAGTCGATCCCGATCGAGAAGCCCATCGTCGTTGTCGGAATGCCGCGATCCGGCACCACCCATCTGGTGAATCTTATTGCGGCCGACCCACGCCGCCGTGCGCTGCCGTATTGGGAGAGTCAGGAGCCGATCCCAGCGCGCGGTGATGGCCCCGACATCTTCGGGGTTGACCCTCGCTATGCGCGCGCCAAGTCCGAATACGACGCGCTGATGGCCAGCGCGCCGGTAGTCGCCGCCATGCACGACCGGTTCCCCGAGGCGATCGAGGAAGAGGTCGAACTCCTTGATCTCGATCTGGCCGGCTACGTCCTGGAATGGCATGCCCGCGTGCCGGATTGGCGCGACTATTACCTCGCCCTCGACCAAACGCGGCACTACGCGTATCTGAAGAAGGTCTTGCGGGCGCTGACCTTTCTGCGCGGCCCGCAGACCTGGATCCTCAAGAGTCCCCAGCATTGTGAGCAACTCGGCCCTTTGATGGCGACCTTTCCCGACGCGACGGTGGCCTTCACCCATCGCGATCCCGTCGCGGTGGTGCAGTCGGCGATCACGATGATGGCCTACTCCGATCGGCTACGCCGGACGAGCATCGATCCGCAGTGGCTGTTGGACTACTGGACCGATCGGGTGCACCGGTTGCTCAGCGCATGTGTCCGCGATCGTGAGCTGGTGCCCGCCGAACGGAGCATTGACATCAACTTCCACCAGCTCAACGGCAACGAAATACCGCTGCTCGAACAGCTTTACCGGCGCGGCGGGGTCGAATTGACACCGAAGGTGCGTAAGCGGTTCCAGCAGTACCTGGACGGCAATCCGCGCGGCAAGCATGGCCGCATCCGCTACGACCTGCAAAGGCATTTCGGCGTCTCGGCCGATGAACTGCGCGGGCGGTTCGACTTCTACTTCGACCGGTTCGACGTTCGCCCCGAATGAGGAGCATCGATGGGTAGCCAAGACTTTGAGCCGGTCTATCGCAGCAGGCCGGGCGCCGATGGTCTGCGGCCGGCGGCTGCCGAGCGGGCCGAGCAGATCGCGCCTGGACTGTGGTGCTCGCCAGGCCTGTCGAATGCGTACCTGCTGACCACCGACGACGGCCGGGTGATCGTCAATACCGGGATGGGCTTCGAGGGCCCGGTGCATCGCGCCAACTTCGACGCCGTTGACCCCTCGCCGGTGCGCTACATCATCTTCACCCAGGGACACGTGGACCATGTCGGCGGCCTGGACAGCGTCCGCGACCCTGACACAACCGTTGTGGCCCAGGCGAACTGGACGCTTTGGCGAGACGACAACGAACGGCTGATCCCGTACCGCGCCAGCCGCAGCGCCTTCGCCTTCAAGGCCACCCTGGCGACGGGAATCCAGGCCATTCAAGACCGTCTCGGCACCACGCGGCTGCCCGCCCAGAGCGTCCCGACCGTCGACCTCGACTTCGAAGACACGCTCACCCTCGACGTCGGCGGCCGACGACTGGAACTGATCTCAGTCCCGGGCGGTGAGACAACCGACTCGTTGGTGATATGGCTGCCCGACGAACGAATCTGCCTGTGTGGAAATACTTTTGGCCCGATATTCGGGCACATTCCCAACCTTGTCACGATGCGCGGCGACCGCTACCGTGACGCCCTGACCGCGATCTCATCGGTCGAACGGGTGCGCGACCTGCAGCCGGAACTCTTGGTGACGGGTCATTTCGAACCGATCGCGGGGCAGAAGCGCATCCATGCCGAGCTCACCCGGCTGCGCAACGCCGTCGAGTACATTCACGACCAGACCGTGGCCGGGATGAACGCCGGAAAAGATGTTCAGACCCTGATGAGTGAGATCGTCTTGCCCGCGGAATACGAAGTGGGCGAGGGCTATGGGAAGGTCTCCTGGGATGTGCGGGCGGTGTGGGAGAACTACTCGGGCTGGTTTCACCACCGGTCGACCACCGAGCTCTATCCCATCGGCTTCGACGCCGTCGGCACGGACGTGGTGGAACTGGCTGGAGCCGATGCGCTCGAGGGCAGGGCAAGAGCGCACCTCGCCGAGAACCGTCCACTGCACGCCATCCACCTTGCCGAGCTCGTCGCCGCCGCGCAGCCGGACCATCCGGGGGCACGCGAAGTGCTCAGGGAAGCGCACAAAAGCCTGCTGGACGGTACCACCAACTTTTGGGAAAGAGCTTGGCTCTCAAGACAAATTGCGACTAACTCGTGACGGCGCGGTAAGGACATCACTATGGCATTCGCACTGCAACCCAAGGACTTTTATCACACCGGCATCGT
This sequence comes from Mycobacterium sp. IDUB_19, assembly GCF_055419445.1. Classification (NCBI taxonomy): domain Bacteria; kingdom Bacillati; phylum Actinomycetota; class Actinomycetes; order Mycobacteriales; family Mycobacteriaceae; genus Mycobacterium; species Mycobacterium sp. IDUB_19. Next base: position 11,314 of record NZ_JBVAXR010000001.1, read on the forward strand.
GGTGCCCGACCTCGACGCCGCGATGGCCCGGCTCAGCGCATTGGCCGGCTACCGGTGGATCACCCCGCTGAGCTACACGTTGCCCTTCCGCACCACCGAAGGGGTTCGCGACCTGACCTCGACGATCGTCTATTCCGTGCAGAGCCCGTACATCGAACTGGTCCAAGAGGTGCCGGGCACGCCCTGGACACCCGCACCGGGCAACTCCGTCCACCATGTCGGCTACTTCACCGACAACCTCGTCGACACCGCACGTGCGTTGGAGAACCACGGTTTCAGCTTCGAAATGACCGGAGCAATACCGGACTCGGAGTTTGGGATGTTCGCCTACTACGTCGACGCGTTCGGCACCCGCATCGAGATTGTCGACCGCGCGCTGTTCCCCGACTTCGCCGCGTTCGTTGAGTCCATGGCCGCGCCGGGCCCCGACGGAGCCTGACATGGCACTGACGGTGCTGCGCTTCAACTTCGCCTCGCCGCATGGCGAACCCCGCACGCAGAGCAAACTCTTGTCCGCCGCCCTCGAATTGGCGCAATGGGGTGAGTCCCATGGCATCACGTCGGTCAGCGTCGACGAGCACCACGCCACCGGCCACGGCTGGAGCTGCAACCCGATCATGGCCGCGGCGATGTTCCTGGCACGCACCTCCACCATGATCGCCAGCGTGGACTGCGCGCTGGGGCCGCTATGGAATCCGGTCCGGCTCGCCGAAGACATTGCGCTGGTGGACAACATGAGTCGCGGACGGCTGCACACCACGGTGGGTCTGGGCTACCGAACCGTCGAATACGATTCGCTCGGCCTGGATTTCGGCCGGCGTGGCACGCTGATGGACAGCCTGGTGGAGCGGATGCTGTCGGTTTGGTCCGGCGCCGAGGCGGACGCGGGAATTTGTACCGGTACCTGGAGCCGGCCGCATCCGCCGCTGTACGTCGGTGGCGGTGCGCGCGCCACCGCTCGCCGCGCGGCCCGGTTCCGGCTGCCGCTCAGCCTGGCCGACCATCTGCCCGACATCGCCGCCTACTACCGCGAACTGTGTTCTGCTGCGGCCATCAAGCCCCTGATCCTGATGCCCGGGCCAGTCAATCGCGGAATGATCTATCTGCACGAGGATCCCGACCGGGCCTGGGCCGAACTCGGGGAGTACATCCTTTGGGAAGCAGTCACCTACGGTGAATGGTCAACCGACCAACGATCCCTGATGCACTTGCCCGGCGTTCAAACGCTGGACGAGGTCAGAGCATCGGGGCGCTACCGGTTCCTGACTCCCGATGAGCTCATCGCCGAAATCCGGGACAGCGACGATTTCGGGCCGCTGGTGCTGCACCCACTGGTCGGCGGCATGCCCGTCGACGAAGCGTGGAAATCGGTCCAGCTGCTGACCGACACCGTGCTGCCCGCGCTCAGCTGAACTCAGGGCACGGCCGTCGAGTACAGCCACGTGTCCCACAACGGGCGCAGCGACTCGTCCGAGTAGTTGGCCGCCAGGCCGGTGAAGTCGTCGGTGACGGCGGTGCCGTGACGATACCGCGATGTCCAATCCTTCAGCAGCGCAAAGAAATTGTCACCGCCCAGCCGTCCGCGCAGCGCGTGCAGGGTCAACGCGCCACGTTTGTAGACGCGGTCGTCGAACATGTCGCGCGCGCCGGGATCGACCAGTAGCAGGTCTTGCGGCTCAGTACGTAGCTGCGCGTGGTGCAGCCGGGCGAGTTCGTCGGCGCTCGGCCCGCCGCTTCGCTCGGACCACAACCACTCCGCGTAACACGCGAATCCTTCGTGTAGCCAGATATCGCGCCACTGGCCCGCCGTCACCGAGTTGCCGAACCACTGATGCGCCAGTTCATGGGCGATCAGCCGCTCGCTGGACCGCGTGCCGTCGCAATGGTTAGCGCCGAAGATCGAAATCCCCTGGGCTTCAAGGGGTATTTCCAGCGGGTCGTCAGTGACAACGACCGTGTACCCGGTGGCCAGTGGATACGGTCCGAACAGCTCGATGAACAACTGCATCATCTCGGGCTGGCGGGCGAAGTCGTGGTCGAATGCCGGACGCAGCCGCTCGGGCAGCGCGGCTTGTATCGGCACCGGTGTGCGGGCCAGCCGTCGCAATTCGTAGCTGCCGATCTGCAGGGTGATGAGGTAGGTCGACGTCGGCTCGCGCTGCTCATAGGTCCACACCGTGCGCGAGGCGCGGGCCCGGCGCGACACCAGTTGTCCGTTGGCAACCACCCGGTACCGGCTTTCGGTACTGACCTGGATATGAAACGCGGCTTTGGCGCTGGGGTGATCGTTGCAGGGGAACCACGACGCGGCGCCGTTGGGCTGCCCGGCGACCAGTACACCGTCGGTCAGCTCCTCGAAACCGACGTCGCCCCATAGTGAACGAATCGGCCTCGGCGAACCGCCGTATCGCACCACGATCGACAACCCGGCCCCGGTCGGCAGCTTCGATCCCAGGCGTATACGTAATTTGCTGCCGCGACAGGAGAATTGGTCCACCCGTTTGCCGTTCACCGACACCTTCGACACCGTCAACGCAGTCGACAGATCGAGCGTGAGTTGTTGCAACTCGTTCAGCGTGACGGCGGTGATCGTGGCTGTGCCGGACAGCCGGTTCAACGCGACCCTGTAGTCCAGGTCCAGCTCATACCGCGACACCTGGTATCCGGAGTTGCCGTTTTTCGGCAGGTACTGGTCGATCACTTCCGGCAGCGCTTTCTTAGGGGAGGGCTTCATGCGGCGGTGCCCTCGACGCCACGCCCGGAGGCAGCCTTACGCGCCTTCTTGCGACCGGGATTCCACGGCCTGATCGGATTACCTTGCCAGCGCGTCGATCCCGGCACCTCTTCACCGCGGACCACCAGGGACGCGGGGCCTACCGTCGCGCCGGCGCCCAGCCGGGCCGCGGGCAGTGCGACGCAATGCGGCCCGAGCGTCGCACCGGGTTCCAGCACAACGCTGTCCATTCGCATGATCCGGTCGTGGAACAGGTGGGTCTGCACCACGCACCCCCGGTTGACGGTGGATCCGTCGTCCAGCGTGACAAGGTCCGCCTCAGGCAGCCAATAGCTTTCACACCAGACGCCGCGCCCGATACGGGCGCCCAGCGCGCGCAGCCACAGATTCAACGCCGGCGTGCCGCTGGCCGCCCGGGCGAACCAGGGTGCGGCGACGGTTTCGACGAACGTGTCGGCCACCTCGTTGCGCCAGACGAACGACGACCACAGCGGGTATTCGCTGGCTCTGATCCGGCCGACCAGAAGCCATTTCGCGACGATCGAGATGACACCGGCGATCGCGCCCGCCGCCAGCAGCACCAACCCGCCGCCAAGCGCCGCCCACCAGATGCCGAATATCCTTGCCAGCGCCTGTAATCCGCCAAGTACGGCGAGCCCGATCGCGACCGACGCGATCACCGGCAGCAGCCGGAGTGTTTCCACCAACGCCCGCATCGTCTTCAACCTTTGCGGCGGGTCGTACGTGGTCGCAGCATCGGCCTCCTCGGGGCGACGGCGCAGCCGCATCGGCGGGCTGCCCAGCCAGGACGAGCCGCGCTTAGCCTTCGACGGCGCGGCCGACAGCACGGCCACCAGTCCGTCGTCGGGAACACGGCGGCCCGGCTGGGTAATACCGGAATTGCCGAGGAATGCGCGCCTGCCGACGGTCGTCTTGGCCGCATAGATCCAGCCGCCGCCGAGCTCGTAGGACGCGACCATCGTGTCGTCGGCCAGGAACGCGCCGTCCTCGATGACGGCGAACTTCGGCGTCATCAACACCGTCGAAATCTCGGTGCCGCGGCCGACTTTGGCGCCCAGCAGTCGCAGCCACATCGGCGTCAGCAGGCTGGCATACAGCGGGAACAGATAGTTGCGCGCGGCGTCCATCAGCCGCTCGGTGGCCCACAGCTGCCAGCCGGCCCGGCTGCGTACCGGGTGATAGCCCTCGCGCAATCCCAGCGATAACAGCCGCACCCCGAGCACGGTCAGCAGTGCATACGCTGCGAGCGCGGCCAGCGTCGCGGCCGGTGTCCACAACAGCGCGGGGATCACGGCCTGCGACAGCCGGTGCGTGTGGTGGACGGCGACCACGATGACTGCCAGGCCGGCTGCCACCGCGAGCAGCGGCAGCGCCCCCAGCAGAACCGACGTCAGTCCGTACATCACGACCCAGCGCGTCCTGCGCGGCGGCCGCTCGTCCGGCCACGGGTGGTTGACCCGGCCGGACTTCACCGCCGGCGAGCCTTTCCAGTACCGGCCGTTCTTGATCTTGTCCAGCACGCCCGCGCCCGGTGCCACGTCGGCGTTCTTGCCGACGGCCGCGCCGGGCAGCAGCGTCGACCGCGCGCCAATGGTGGCGTCATCGCCGATCGCGATCTCACCGACATGGAACGCGTCTCCGTCGATCCAGTGACCGCACAGGTCGACCTCGGGTTCGACGGCACAGCGGTGTCCGAGGGTGAGCAACCCGGTGACCGGGGGCAGTGAATGCAGATCGACACCCTTGCCGATGTTCGCGCCGAGCGCGCGGGCGTAGTACACCAGCCACGGCGCCCCCGACAGGTTGTGCGCGCCGCTGGCCTCGGCGACCCGCTCGGTGAACCAGATCCGCAGGTGCACCGAGCCGCCGCGCGGGTAGGTGCCCGGCCGCACGCGCGACAGCAACGTCCGTGCGCACAGCACCGCGATGCCCATCCGGCCCAACGGCGTGACGAACAAGACGAACGCCGCCGCGACCAGCCACCAGTTCACCGCGACGGTCCACGGCACCACGTGCAGGGCGCGGGCGACGTTGTTGCCCAGCGCCAGCCACGTCAACCACGGCAGCGCCGCCAGCGTCGCCAACGGCAGGGCAAGCACTGTCTGCGCGAACCTTGTCAGCCACGGCGTCGGCCGGACCGTGCGCTCGGCGACCTGTGGCGGCGGCTCGAGTTCGTCGAGAAACCCGGCGAGCGAGCCCAGCCGGGGATGGTCGTACAGGTCGGCGACGGTGACTTGCGGGTACTGCTGCCGCAGCCCGGACACGAGTTGCGCGGCGGCCAGCGAGCCACCGCCGAGCGCGAAGAAATCCGCCTCGACAGTGTCCACCGCTGCCCCCAGTAGGTCCCGCCACAGCCCGGCGAGCCGGCCGGCCGTGCCGCCCAGATCGGCCGACTCGTCCGACTCCCCGCCCGGTGGCGGCCACGGCAGCGCGTCGCGGTCGACCTTGCCCGACGTGCGGGTGGGCAGCTCGTCGACCCGGATCAGCCGCGGCACCAGCGAGGCCGGCAGTTGCGCAGCGAGCCGGGCGCGCGCCTCGTTGAGGTCGAACGCCGGATCGGTGCTGACGAGATAGCCGACCAGCACCGGTGTGCCGGTGGCGGTGTGACGGACCGCGGCCGCTCCGCCGCTGACCCCCGGCAGGTGCACCAGCGCCGAGTCGACTTCGCCCAATTCGACACGCCGGCCCCCGAGCTTGACCTGGTCGTCGCTGCGGCCGCAGAAATACAGCCCGTCGCGTTCCAGCCGGACTAGATCGCCGCTGCGATAGGCGCGCTGCCAGCCCAGCGACGGCATCGCGGCGTACTTCTCGGCGTCCTTGTCCTTGTCCAGGTAGCGGGCCAGCCCGACGCCGCCGATCACCAGCTCGCCGACGTCGCCGAAGGCGACCGGCAGGCAGTCGGCATCGACCACGGCCAGGTCCCAGCCCGGCAACGGCAGCCCGATGCTGATCGGTCCCGAGCTGTCGAGCTTCGCCGCACACGCGACGACGGTGGCCTCGGTCGGGCCGTAGGTGTTCCACACTTCCCGGCCTTCTTGCATGCTTGGGGCGAGCCGCTCGACCAGCTCCGGCGGGCAGGCCTCACCGCCAAAGATCAACAACCGCACCGCTTCCAGCGCCTCGCTAGGCCACAGCGCGGCCAGCGCCGGCACCGTCGACACCACCGTCACGTCGCGGGTGACCAGCCAGGGACCTAGGTCCATCCCGCTGCGCACCAGCGAGCGCGGCGCGGGAACCAGGCAGGCGCCGTGTCGCCAGGCCAGCCACATCTCCTCGCACGACGCATCGAAAGCCACCGACAGCCCGGCCAGTACCCGGTCGCCCGGGCCAATCGGGTTGTCCTGCAAGAACATCTGCGCCTCGGCGTCGACAAACGCGGCGGCGCTGCGGTGCGTGACGGCCACGCCCTTCGGCAGGCCGGTCGAGCCGGACGTGAAGATGATCCAGGCGTCGTCGCGACCCAGCGGCGCGGTGGCCCGCCAGCCCCGGGATAAGCCGATGCCGCGGAGCAAGCCCGCCTCGGTGATGACGCCCACGACGCCGGCCTCACCGAACACCAATTCGGCGCGCTCGTCGGGGTCGTCGGCGTCGACGGGGACGTACGCCGCGCCGGTGGCCAGCGTCGCCAGGATCGCCACGTATAGCGCGTAGCTGCCCGACGGCATCCGGATGCCGATCCGGTCGCCGCGGCCGATGCCGCGGGCGGCCAGCCACTCCACGCTGGCCTCGATGTCGCTGATCAGTTCGCTGTAGGTGAGCTGGACGGTGCCGTCGTCGATGGCCGTCGCGTCCGGGTAGCGCGCGGCGGTCTCATAAAGGATGTCGATCAGCGTGCGCGGGCGGGGTGCGGCAGGCGACAGCGTGTACTGCGCCGGGACTTGTGCCGGGACGGGGGCTATCGCCACCCCACGAAAATACTCAAGTCCTGGCGCCACGCCGGCAAGCGCTGCGGCGTGTGACGGCCGGTTGGGACTCAGGCGGTGCGGCGCTGCTCGAGCCAGTCGGCCAGCGAGCGCCCGGCGTCGAGGACATGGCGTTCGGCGATCCTGCGGGCCCGTTCGACGTCCTTGTCGCCGAGTGCATCGAGTAACTCCCGGTGCTCGTCGAGCGAATGTTTCTCGTGGTCGGGAAACAGGATGAGGAAGTTGCTCGGAACCACCCGAGCGGCCTGCTTGATCTGGGTCATCAGCCGCGGCGAGTGGGCGGCGCGGTGGATCTTTTGGTGGAAGTGCCAGTTGGCCTCGCCGATGCTGTCGTCACCGGAGCGCGCGACGACGTCGGCCGCCAGTTCGCGCAGCATGTCGAGCTCTTCTGATTCGATACGTTCGGCCGCCCACGCGGCGGCCTGTCCGGTGAGGACTCCGAGGATGGTGAAGCTGTCCATCACGTCGGTGGGGCTGATGCCGATCACGGTGACACCGCTGCGCGGCGCGACCTGCACCAATCCCTCGAAGGAGAGCTCCAACAGCGCCTCGCGGACCGGGGTCCGGCTGGTCGCGAACTCCTCGGTGATGGCGTCGAGGTCGATCCGGGCGCCCGCGGGCAGGGCACCGGTCAGGATGCGGTCCCGGAGTTCGCGGGCGGCCCGTTCGCGCACCGTGCCGGAGATGTCGATCCCCGAAATCGAAGCCATCCGGGAATGCTATCAAACAATAAATCTAACATTTGATATCTGAAATATCAGCTGTTAGGTTTCGACCATGGCTGATCGACGACAAGACAAGATGGCCCTCGTCGCTTTCATGCAGGCGGGCAGCACCTCGGTGTACGCCGGATCGTGGCGGCACCCGGCGACCGAACACGGCTACCTCGACGCTGCGTACTACGCCAAGATCGCCCGCCAGCTCGAAGAAGGCTGCTTCGATCTGGTGTTCTTCGACGACCGGCTCGCGATGCCCGGGGTGTACGGGGGATCGGTGGCCGAGGCGGTGTCCTACGGCGCCCGCCCGGTCAAGCTGGACCTCAGCATTGTGCTCGGCGTGCTGGCCCAGGCCACCTCGCGCATCGGACTGGGCGCGACCTACTCGACCACCTACTACCAGCCGTTCCACGTCGCCAGGACCTTCGCCACGCTTGATCACCTGTCCGGCGGCCGGGCCGCTTGGAACGTGGTCACTTCCGTCAACGACAGCGAGGCGCAGAACTTCGGTGTCAACGCCCACCTCGGCCATGACGAGCGCTACGACCGCGCCGATGAGTTCATGGACGTGGTCGCCGGGCTCTGGGACACCTGGGAGGACGGTGCGATCCTGCATGACCGGGCGGCCGGGCACTACGGCGACCCGGACAAGGTGCACGAACTCGGGCACGTCGGCCAGTACTTCTCGTCGCGCGGGCCGCTGACCGTGCCGCGTACCCCGCAGGGCCGACCGGTGATCATCCAGGCCGGCTCTTCGGGCCGCGGACGCGAATTCGCCTCCCGCTGGGCGGAATTGATCTTCACCGGGGATCCGGGTATCGAGGTCGCACGCAGCCACTACGCCGACCAGAAAGAACGAATCGCCGATGCCGGGCGTGATCCTGCTGCAGTACGGATCTGCCCGATGGCCTACCCTGTGGTGGGCGAGTCCGAGGCCCACGCCAAGGAGCGCGAAGCTCTGTTCCTCAACGAACTGGTTCATCCCATGGCATCACTGACACTGTTGTCGGAGTTGATGAATTACGACTTCGCGCAACACGATCTGGACGACCCTGTCACCGACGAGCTGATCGCGTCGGTTTCCGGAATACGCGGACTGGTACAGAACCTGCGCACCCACATTTCTTTCCAAGGCGGCGGACACCCTGTGACCGTGCGCGATCTAGCCGGCTACCGCGCGACGCTACTGCAGGGACCCCGCTTCGTCGGCACCGGCGAACAGGTTGCCGATCAGATGGCGGACTGGTTCGAAAGTGGAGCTTGCGACGGATTCGTTCTGGCGGCAACGCATCTGCCCGGCGCATTCGAAGACGTTGTGCGGATGGTGGTTCCGGCACTGCAGCGACGCGGCCTGTTCCGCACCGAGTACGAGTCCTCGACGTTGCGGGGACACCTTGGGCTGCAACGACCTTCGAACACCCGAGTGGGTGCCGGTGCGAATGCTTGACGGCGTGCGAGTGCTCGACCTCGCCACTTTGGCCGCGGCTCCACTGGTCGCGACCTACCTGGGCGAGTTCGGCGCCGACGTGATCAAGGTCGAAGACCCGCGACACGGCGATCCGATCCGCGGTTGGGGCAATCAGCGCGAGGATGTCGGGCTGATGTGGAAGTCCTTGTCGCGCAACAAGCGAGCGATCACGCTGGATCTGCGCTGCGCCGAAGGCCAGGCGCTGGTGCGCCGCCTGGTCGAGCATGCCGACGTCGTCATCTTCAACACAAGGCCGCAGACGTTACACAAATGGGGCCTGGACTACGAGAACCTACGTGCGGTCAACGACCGGATCGTAATGCTGCACATCACCGGATACGGGTTGACCGGACCGAAGAGCGAACGCCCGGGCTTCGGCACGCTCGGTGAGGCGATGAGCGGATTCGCGCACATCACCGGACCGGCCGGCGGGCCACCCACGCTGCCGCCGTTCATGCTGGCAGACGGCGTCGCCTCGCTGAACGCCACCTACGCGGTCATGATGGCGCTCTACCACCGCGACGTGCACGGTGCACCGGGGCAGCTGATCGATGTCAACCTGATCGACCCGCTGGCCCGGCTGCTTGAGCAGACCTTGCTGGGCTACGACCAATTGGGTTTGGTGCCCGAGCGTGCCGGCAATCGCTGGGACATCTCGGCTCCACGCAACACCTACCAAACCGCCGATGGACGATGGCTTGCCATGTCCGGCAGTTCACCGGCATTGGCGCTGCGGGTGTTTCGCGCTATCGGCCGAGAAGACCTGCTGTCCGACCCTGACTTCTCCGACCCGCAGCGGCGGCTGGCCCGGGCCGGCGAGGTCGATGCCGTGGTCGCGGATTGGGTTGCCACCAAGACTCTTTCGGAGGCGATGGAGACTTTCGAAGCTCACGAGGTCGCCGCGGCACCGGTCTACGACATCCGCGATCTGGTCGCCGACGAGCAGCTGACGCATCGCGAGGTGTTCGTCTCGGTCGAGGACGAACAGCTCGGGCAGATGACGGTGCAGGCCCCGGTACCCCGTTTCTCGTCGGCGTCCGGAACGGTCGGCCATCTCGGGCCCAATCTCGGGGAACACAACGCCGAAGTCTACGGCGAGCTACTTGGCTTGACTACCAACGAGATTGACGAACTGCACGCCCGCGGCGTGTTGTGACAGAAGGAAATTCGCCCAAAGTGACTGGTCTACTCCGTCGTTCCGAACTCGCCGTACCCGCGAGCAACGACAACATGTTCGAGAAGGGTGCTCAGTGCGGCGCCGACCTGGTGTTCCTCGACCTCGAGGACGCGGTACCCCCGGCGTTCAAAGAAGAGTCGCGCGTCAAGGCGATCGCCGCGCTCAACGACATCGACTGGGGACGCACCGCACGCGCCATCCGGATCAATGGCCTGGACACCCAGTGGTGCCACGACGACGTCATTGACGTCGTTACCAAGGCCGGCGAGAACCTCGACACCATCATCATCCCGAAGGCCCGCACGGCACGCGATGTCTGGTGGGTCGACGTGCTGCTTACCCAGCTGGAGTCGAAACTCGGCCTGAGCAACCGGATTCGTCTCGAAGTTCTGATCGAAGAAGTGGAAGGCCTAGCGAACGCGGAGGAGATCGCAGTGGCCAGCCCGCGGCTGGACGCACTGATCTTCGGTGTGGGTGACTTCTCGCTGTCGCAGGGTGCACGGGTCGACACCAACTTCGTCCCGCTCGGCGAATACCCCGGTGAATTCTGGGCTTACGCGCGGAACAAGGTGATTGTGGCGGCGCGCATCGCCGGCATCGACGCGATCGACGCGCCCTATCCCGACTACCGGGACCTGTCGGGCTATGAGCGTGACGCGCGACGTGCATCGCTGCTGGGCTACACCGGCAAGTGGGCCATCCACCCCGACCAGGTGCCCGTCGCCAACGGGGTCTACGCGCCGACCGCCGATGAGATCGCCCGCGCCGAAGCCAATGTCGCCGCCTACCGGGAGGCCGAGGCCAAGGGTCGCGGCGCGGTAGGGGTCAACGGCGTGCTGGTCGACGCCGCCCACGTGAAGCAGGCGGAGCAGACGCTGGCCCGCGCCGCGTTGATCAAGGGGAACTAGCGATACCTGATTGAGGGCGTCCAGACCGGGGTAACCCGATTATTGATCAATTCTACGGACGCCCAATAGAAGGGAACACGACGTGATTGTCTTAGGCATCATTCTTGTTGTCATCGGTTATTTTGCCGCCATCCCGATTCTGGAAACGATCGGTGGCATCCTAGTGCTCATCGGTGTGATCTTGTGGATCCTCGGGGCGGTCGGGCGTCCGGTAGCCGGCCGCAAAGTCTGGTTTTGAGCGCGTTGTAGCTTTATTGCCATCAAGGCGCACAGTGTGCGTTGACGGCGTCGAGTGTGCGGCCTGGGCGCCCAGGCTGCACAAATCCGGCCATGGATGCACACTCGAAGCCGGGTGCTGATCTGCGTAACACCCTCTCGATCAAGGGGAGTGATCATTCGATGGCCAAGATACTGTTCGTCGTCACCGCAACGAGCTACTGGACATTGAACGACGGCACCCGGCACCCCACCGGTTATTGGGCCGAAGAATTCGCGGCCCCCTACGACGCGCTCAGCCAGGCCGGCCACGAGATCGTGGTGGCCACGCCCGGCGGCACGGTCCCCTACGTGGACGTGATGAGCCTGCGCCCCTCGATGGCCGGCAGCGTCGAAATCGCCGAAAAACTGGAAGGAATACTGCGTTCCGCCGAAGAGCTGCGCAGCCCTATCCAACTCGCCAACGCCCGACTAGACGATTACGACGCCGTCTATTACCCGGGCGGCCACGGCCCGATGGAAGACCTCTGGCGCGACGCCGACTCCGGGCGGCTGCTTATCGCCGCCCTCGCGTCGGGCAAGCCGTTGGCGATCGTCTGCCACGCACCGGTCACCATCCTCGCCACCCGCCGCGACGGAAAATCTCCGTTCGCGGGCTACCGCGTCACCGCGTACACCAACGCCGAGGAGGACGCCGTCGGCCTCCGCGTGAAGGCGCCGTTCACGGTCGAGGACGAACTGGTCAAGTTGGGTATCGACTTCGTCCGGGGTGAAATGTGGAAGCCGTTCACGGTGGTGGACCGCAATCTCTACACCGGGCAGAATCCCGCCTCGGCGGCGCCGCTTGCGGAGCAGATCCTCGAAGCGCTGCCGCGCTGATCGACGGCCGTCTCGACCAATAGGCAACTTTCGAATCCGATATCACGGGCGATATCGCACTTACGAATCACGTGGTGGTTGTGATTGCAGATTGAGTCACCCGGCCCTGCGAGACGGTAGTATCAACTACTTGCGATTCGCGGTTCGAGGATATACCGTCGGCCCGACGGAGTCCTACGGACAGGAGCGGTCATGCCTCGATTCCCCAAGCCGTCGGAGGGAAGCTGGACGCAGCATTACCCCGAACTGGGCACCGAGCCGGTGTCCTACGAGGACTCCATCAACCCGCAGATCCACGAGCTGGAGCGGGATGCCATCTTCAAACGTGCCTGGCTGAATATCGGTCGGGTGGAACAGGTTCCGCGTAAAGGCAGCTACGTCACCAAAGAGCTCAAAGTCGTCAACACGTCAATTATCGTGGTGCGTACGGGATCTGGCGAGGTCAAGGCGTATCACAACATCTGCCGACACCGCGGCAACAAGTTGGTGTGGAACGACATGCCACTCGAGGAGACCAGCGGTGTGTGCCGCCAGTTCACCTGCAAGTACCACGCCTGGCGTTACGACCTGGACGGCAATCTGACGTTCGTCCAGCAGGAGGAGGAGTTCTTCGACCTCGACAAGAGCCGTTACGGACTGGTGTCGGTGCACTGCGAGGTCTGGGAAGGCTTCATCTTCGTCAACTTCTCGAAGACGCCCGAACAGTCTCTGCGCGAGTTCCTGGGGCCGATGGTGACAGCGCTCGAGGGCTACCCGTTCGACAAGCTCACGTCGCGGTGGTGTTACCGCTCGGAGGTGAAGGCGAACTGGAAGCTGTACATGGACGCTTTCCAGGAGTTCTATCACGCGCCGGTGCTGCACGCGAACCAGTCGCCGACCGCGTATTCAAAGGCGGCCGCCGAGGCGGGTTTTGAGGCCCCGCACTACCGACTGGATGGCCCGCACCGGCTGGTGAGCACATCCGGCATCCGGGCCTGGGAGATGCCGGACGAGATGCGCAAGCCGATGGACGACATCTGCCAGAGCGGACTGTTCGGGCCTTGGGAGAAGCCGGATTTGGGCGAGATGCCGGTGGGGCTGAACCCCGCGAAATGCGATCCGTGGGGACTCGACTCATTCCAGCTGTTTCCCAATTTCGTCATGCTGTTCTGGGCCCAGGGCTGGTACCTGACCTATCACTATTGGCCGACGTCCTACAACAGCCACATCTTTGAAGGCACGTTGTACTTCCCCCAGCCGCGCACTCCACGTGATCGGGTCGCGCAGGAACTCGCGGCGGTGACCTTCAAGGAATACGGCCTGCAGGACGCTAACACCCTGGAGGCGACTCAGAGCATGATCGAGTCGCGCGTGATCGATAAGTTCCTGCTCAACGACCAAGAGATCCTGCTGCGTCATCTACACAAGGAGACCGCGGCGTGGATCGACGAGTATCGCCGCAGCACCACGGCGGGCGTGTGATCGCGATGCCTCCCATGCTGCCAACCGAATTCGCCGACCTCGAGCCCTTCGCACAGTGGTGCCTGCCCACCGAGCCGCAGCGCTACGCCAAGCGGCTGGCCAGCTCGATGCCCGAAATGAAGGCCTTCTACGACGCGATCACGCCGCGCGCCGAGGAAGCGCTGACCTACTGCGACAAGTTCCGGATCGACGACCTGCCCGAGGATGTCCTCAACCTGATGCACTTGCTGTACTCGATGATCATGGTGTCATTCCCGGTGGAGTGCTGGAAGCAGCCGCGGGTACCCGACTCGGGAGCCTCCACCCTGGACTGCGTGTCTGAGCCCGTTCCGTGAGCACCGTCCTGCGGGCCGCTCGCTGGGCTGACGTCGACGCCGGCCAGGTCCGCTCACCGGCAGTCGTGGTGATCGACGGGAACCGCATCACTGCCATCAATCCCGAAGGGCCACTGCCGGATTCGGCCACCGTCGTCGACCTCGGGGACGTCACGCTGCTGCCGGGCCTGATGGACATGGAACTCAACCTGCTCATCGGCGGCCCCGGTGGACCCGAGGGCTTGCCCGCGCCGATGCACGGCGTTCAAGACGACCCCGCGTATCGGACCCTGCGGGGCGCCGTGAACGCGCGCACCACGCTGGATGCCGGGTTCACCACCGTGCGCAATCTCGGGCTGATGGTCAAGACCGGCGGCTATCTGCTCGACGTCGCGCTGCAGCGGGCCATCGACCAGGGCTGGCACGCCGGCCCGCGCATCTATCCGGCCGGTCACGCCGTGACACCCTACGGCGGGCATCTGGATCCCACGGTGTTCCAGCGACTGGCGCCGGGAATCATGCCGTTGTCGGTCGCCGAGGGTATTGCCAACGGCGTACCCGACGTAATCGCGTGTGTTCGCTACCAGATTCGCCACGGCGCCAAGCTGATCAAGGTGTCGGCATCGGGCGGGGTGATGTCGCACAGCACCGCCCCGGGCGCCCAGCAGTATTCCGACGCGGAATTCGCCGCCATCGCCGACGAGGCGCACCGCGCCGGGGTGCGAGTGGCCGCGCACGCCGTCGGCGACTCCGCGATCCGCGCGTGTATCCGTGCCGGGATCGATTGCATCGAACATGGATTCCTGGCCACCGACGACACAATTCAGATGATGGTCGATCATGGCACCTTCCTGGTCTCCACCACGTATCTGACCGAGGCGATGGCGATCGACCGGATCGCGCCCGAACTGCGCAAAAAGGCGGAGGAAGTGTTCCCGCGCGCAAAAGCCATGCTGCCCAAGGCGATTGCCGCCGGCGTGCGTATCGCATGCGGCTCCGACGCGCCGGCGATCCCGCACGGCCAGAACGCCAAAGAAATCGGGGCCCTGGTGACGCGCGGCATGACCCCCATGCAAGCAATCCGGGCCGCCACGGTGGTGGCCGCCGAACTCATCGAGGCCGATCACGAGTTGGGACGCCTGGCGCCCGGCTACCTTGCCGACATCATCGCCGTTCCGGGAGATCCCTCTGGCGACATCGCCACCACGCTGGAGGTTTCATTTGTGATGAAGGATGGCCAGATTTACAAGACGGCCGCGGCTTGACCACCCAAGGAGACAGGCATGGAACTCACGGAGAACATCCTGTGGCTGCTCAAGCAGGCATTCTACTTCTCGCTGACCACCGTTAACGACGCGATCAGTCCGCACGGGGTGAGCACGGCGCAGATCGGCGTGCTGCGCCAGCTCTCCAACGAACCCGGCCTGTCCGGTGCCGAACTGGCCCGGCGCCTGCTGATCAGTCCGCAAGGCGTGCAGCTGGCTCTCACGGCACTCGAACGGCGCGGCCTGGTGGAACGAAAGCAGGACCCCCGGCACAAGCGCATCCTGCGGGCTTTCCTGACCGATCAGGGGCGAGACGTCGTGGCCAAGGTCCTCAGTGACGCCATCGCCGCTCACGAGAAGGTGTTCGGCGTCCTCAGCGCCGACGAGCAGGAGACCCTGCGCGAATTGTTGGGTCGGGTGGTCGAAAAGGGCACCGGCCACGAGCTCACCCAGCGCGATATATCTAGTACTTGAGATGAATCGCAAGTAGTTGATACTCTGCGTTCATGCAGGACTTCCGCGCGACGCCGTATGCCGGACCTGCCGCCGACGGTGCTGTCACCGAAAAGGTGACCATCGAACTCGATCGGAGCACCACCACGGTGGCCTACTCGGCGGGGGACACCTTGCTGCAGACCGCGCGCATGGCGGGCCTGTCGCCGCCGTCGTCCTGCGAAGTCGGCTCCTGTGGAACATGTATGGCCCGGCTGACCGAGGGATACGCGCGGATGCTCAACAATGATGCGCTCGAAGACGACGAGGTGGCCGACGGCTGGGTGCTGACCTGTCAGGCCCTGCCGACCAGCCCGACGGTACGGGTGGTTTACGAATGAACAGGGTTGCCGTGGTGACCGGCGGAGCCTCGGGCATGGGCGAGGCAACCTGCCACGAGTTGGGCCGCCGGGGGCTGAATGTCGGCGTACTGGATGTCAACGAGCAAGCAGCGCAACGTGTTACCGAAGATCTGCGCGCGGCCGGGACCACGGCCATCGGCGTCGGTGTCGACGTCACCGACCGGGCTGGCGTCGAGCAGGCGTTCGCCAAAGTTCGCGGCGAGTTGGGGCCGGTTTCGGTGCTGGTGACCAGTGCGGGGATGTTCGGGTTCTCCCCGTTCGCCGAGATCACCGCGGAGTCGTGGTCGAAGATCATCGACGTCAACCTGACCGGCACCTTTCACTGCTGCCAGGTCGCGCTGCCCGACATGGTCGCCGCGAAATGGGGCAGGATCGTGATGATTTCGTCGTCCAGCGCCCAGCGCGGGTCACCCTTTGCCGCGCACTACGCGGCGTCCAAGGGCGCGGTCATCACCCTCACCAAGTCGCTGGCCCGCGAGTACGCCGCACATGGGATCACCGTGAACAACATTCCGCCCTCGGGCATCGAAACCCCGATGCAGCACCAGGCGCAGGCAGCGGGATACCTCAAGTCCAACGAAGAAATCGCGAGCAATATCCCGTTGGGACACTTGGGCACCGGAGCCGACATCGCCGCGGCGGTCGGGTTCCTGGCCTCTGAAGAGGCCGGCTTCATCACCGGCCAGGTGCTGGGTGTCAACGGCGGAGCGGTGATGTGACTGTGACACAAGGAGGTTCAGATGGCGCGAGTGGGTAGGCCCCCGGAGGGTTCCTGGACCCAGCACTATCCCGAGCTCGGCACCGGCGACATCTCCTTCGCCGACTCCACCTCCAAAGAGTTCTTCGAGGACGAACGCGAAGCGGTGTTCAAACGGGCATGGCTCAACGTTGCCCGAGTCGAAGAGCTGCCCCGCATCGGTAGTTACGTCACCAAGGAAATCGAGGTCGCGCGGGTCTCGGTCATCCTGGTCAAGGGGCGCGACGAACACATTCGCGCCTTCTACAACGTCTGTCGTCACCGCGGAAACAAGCTGGTATGGAACGACTTTCCCCAGGAGGCGACCCGCGGGACGTGCCGTCAATTCACCTGCAAGTACCACGGCTGGCGCTACGATCTCGACGGCGCGCTGAAATTCGTGCAGCAGGAATCGGAATTCTTCGACCTCGACGTCGCCGACTACGGCCTGAGTCCGGTGCACTGTGACATCTGGAACGGCTTCATTTTCATCAACCTTGACGCCGAGCCTCGGCAGAGCTTGCGCGATTTCCTGGGCCCGATGATCACCGGCCTGGACGGCTACCCCTTCGACAAACTGACCGAGCGCTACGAGTGGGTTGCACACAACAACAGCAACTGGAAGATCTTCGCCGACGCGTTCCAGGAGTACTATCACGTGCCGTCGCTGCACCCCCAACAGGTGCCCCCGGAGGTGCGTGACCCCAAAGCCGGATTCACTTGCGGCCATTTCCAACTCGACGGGCCGCACCGGTTGGTGTCGACTGCGGGGCGGCGCCGTTGGCTACTGCCGCAGGAGTTCATGTATCCGATCGAGCGGGTCACCAAGAGTGGGCTCGTCGGGCCCTGGCGCACTCCGGACATCGGTGAACTGCCGGCCGGGCTCAATCCCGGTGGCGTCGAGCCCTGGGGAATCAGCAACTTCCAGATCTTCCCCAACACCGAGGTGTTGATCTATGGCGGCTGGTATCTGGTGTACCGATACTGGCCCACCTCTCACAACACGCACCGGTTCGAGGCCTACACGTACTTCCACCCCGCGCGTAGCGTGCGCGAGCGCATCGAACATGAAGTCGCCGCAGTGGTTCTCAAGGAATTCGCGCTGCAAGACGCGGGCATGCTCGGCGGCACCCAGGCCGCGCTGGAGTACGGCATCGTCGACGGGTTTCCGCTCAACGACCAGGAGATCCTGGTGCGCCACCTGCACAAGGTCGTCGTCGACTGGGTCGAGGCCTACCGGCGCGAAAGCACCCCGACACCGGCGGGGGTATGACTATGCCAGATGCCTTGCTGCCCACCGCGTTCGCCGAGCTGGAGAGCTACGCCCGGGTTTGGTGCCTGGCAGGAGAAACCGAACGCTGGAACGCGCGGATGACCAGCACCATGGCCGAAATGCACAAGTTCTACGACGCATTCTTCCCGCGGCTGGAAGAGGCCATCGACTACTGCGACAAGTTCACGCTCGACGACCTGCCCGACGATGCGCTCAATCTGCTGTACATGATCTATTCGCTGATCATGGTCGCCATGGCCGTGGAGGTCATGCACCAGCCCGCCCCGACCGACTCCGCCGACGCGGTGATGATCCGTACCGACGAACCCGTGCCTTAGTGATCCACCAGGCCAACAGGAAGGCCAGACCATGAGTCTGCTCACCATCACCAAGCTCAGCGACTTCGTCGGCGCCGAAGTCGCCGGCCTGGATCCCGCGCACCTGGCCGCCGACGATCCGGTCGGTGAAACCATCCTGGATGCGTTGGAGGACAACGGTGTTCTGGTCTTTCGCGGGCTGCATCTCGACCCCGAGTCCCAGGTCGCGTTCTGCCACCGTCTCGGCGCCATCGATTACTCCTCGGACGGTCATCACCCGGTCGCCGGAATCTACCCGGTGACCTTGGACAAGTCGAAGAACTCGTCGGCGGCCTATCTGAAGGCGACGTTCGACTGGCATATCGACGGCTGCACGCCCACCGGCGACGACTACCCGCAAAAGGCCACCGTCCTGTCCGCCAAGCAGGTGGCCGAGCGGGGCGGCGAAACCGAATTCGCCTCCTCCTACGCGGCCTACGATGCGCTGACCGACGACGAAAGAGACCGGTACGGCGCGTTGCGCGTGGTGCACTCGCTGGAAGCCTCACAGCGGCGGATCACCCCGAACCCCACTCCGAAGCAGTTGGCGCAGTGGCGGTCCCGCCGCACTCACGAACACCCCCTGGTATGGACGCACCGCAATGGCCGGAAGTCGTTGGTGCTGGGTGCCTCTGCTGACTACGTGGTTGGCATGGACCTCGATGAGGGCCGCGCCCTCTTGGCGGAGCTGTTGGACCGCGCCACCGTGCCCGCCTTGGTGTATAGCCACAGCTGGTCGATCGGCGACACCGTCATCTGGGACAACCGCGGTGTGTTGCACCGGGCCGCGCCCTACGATCCCGGCTCGCAACGCGAAATGCTGCGCACGACCGTGCTGGGTGATGAGCCGATCCAGTAGATGACCGACAGACACCCGGTGCGGCTGACCCCGCTGCCGGCCGACGAATGGGACGACCGCACCCGCGGCGCGCTGTCCTCACTGATACCGGCCGGGCGTGCCAACCCCACGGGCGCCGGCAATGTCTTGTCGACCCTGGTCCGTCATCCCGAGCTGACGCGGGCGTATCTGCCGTTCAACGCCTACCTGCTCAACGGCTCCACGCTGTCGCCGCGGGTGCGCGAGGTGGCGCTGCTGCGCGCTGTGCACCGGCGAAACTGCGACTACCTGTGGTCTCATCACCTCCCGATCGCCCACCGGGCGGGGTTGAGCGCCGACGAAATCGACGCCGTTCGTGACGGGCAACTCGCCGACGACGCCGACCAATCGGTGCTCGCCGCGGTGGACGACCTGATCGACGACGGCACCATCTCCACGCCGACCTGGGCCGAGCTGGGCCGCCACTTCACTGACGACCAACGCATGGACCTGGTGTTCACCATCGGGGGTTACTGCCTATTGGCCATGGCGGTCAATGCCTTTGGCATTGGAGATGAGGAACTGTGACGCAAGGCCCGGTAGTTGCTTATGTCCAGTAGGGACTCTTGACTGCTTCCAGGGCCTCGGTGACATAGCGATCCAGTGGCCGTCGGTCGGACGACCGCCGCACCCACTGTTGAAAAGCGAAATCTGCCGCGCCGAAAGCGAGTTGGATCAGCAACCCGGGACGCATATCGGTATCGGGGTTGGTGCCCATGCGTTCGGCGATCAGCTTCATTGCCCGCTCCTTGTCGACAGGAGTGTGGATCGTCGCCTTATCCAGCAGGCCCGGCGCCACCAGCAGGGCGGCGCGCCACTCCTCGCAGTCGGCGCGATCGAATGACCGGGTGCGCGTGACGATGGCGTTGATGAGTGCGACATCCGGGGACTCGCTGGCGGGCCGCTTTTCCAGGAGGTTGACGATCGCGGCACCACCGTGGCGCACGGGCGCCAGCAGCAGCTCCTCCTTGGTTGGCACATACCGGAAGAAGGTGCGCGGCGAAACGCCTGCGGCAGTAGCGATCTCCTCTGTCGTGACTGCGTCGTACCCGCGCTCGACAAACAGCCGGAACGCCGCCCGCCGGATATCGGCGCGGATCTGTGCGCGCTGTCGATCCCGTAGCGAGCCGCCAGTCACCGGAAGCAACCGATCCCGCCGTCGACGTGAATGGTCTGCCCGGTGATGAACGTGGCGTCACTGCCGAGCAGGAACGCCACCAGCGCTCCGACGTCGGTATGGACGTCGCCGATGCGCTTCATCGGAACCCGCCCCACCGCCTTCTCGTACTCCTTGGGGGCGAACGATTTCCAGAATTTGACGCCGTCGGACTCGGCGAACGGGCAGATGACATTGACGCGGATGTTGTCGCGTCCCCACTCCAGCGCTGCGACCTTGGACAGGCCACGGATGCCTTCCTTGGCGGTGGCATAGCCGCCCCACTTGGGTTCACCACCGGTTCCCGTCCCCGAGCCGAGGTTGACGATCGACCCGCCGCCGGCCTTGACCATCAGCGGGTGCACGGCCTGCATGAGCAGGAAGGTTGCTCGGGGGCCGACGTCGTGGCCGAGCGCGAAGTCCTCAAGGGTGATGTCGACGAATGCCTTGGGCTCGTTGGTGGCGATGGCATTGTTGACCAGCCCGTGCACCGCGCCGAAGGCATCGACGGCGGCCGCGGCGATCCGTGGCGCGCTGTCGGTGTCGCGCAGATCGGCGACCAGGCTTTCGACCGGCCCTAATCCTTTGAGCTCGGTAGTTGTCGCTTCCAGGACGTCGGCCTGTATGTCGACCAGCAATACCGAAGCGCCGCGTTCGAGCAATGCCGTCGCGGTGCCCTTACCGACGCCCTGGGCGGCACCGGTGACGATCGCGACGTGCCCGCGCATCGAATCGGGGTGGCTGTAACTCATGTGACGGGTCCCATCCGCAGCTGCGCGCCCCGGTGCATTTCGTAGGTGCTACGTGCCCCGCCGGGCAGTTCGATGAACTCCACTGGCGTTCCGTCCGGGTCCTTCACGAAAAACATTCGGACTCCGCCTATTTCGAACGGTTCTTGGTCGGGCGTGTATCCGGCCTCGGTTATGCGGCGGTGGATGTCGCCGAGATCGGTCACCGAGAACGACACATTGTGGATGCCGGTGATGCGCCTGCGTGCCGGCTTCTGCTCCGGCGGATTTGCGCCGATCGACAGCAGCTCGATCATCAACCCACCCAACAAGCCGCCGACCACTCGGCCTTCCTGCTTCCGGGTCGCGTGCAGTACCGCGTCGAAAGGCTCACCGGAGATGAGGGATTCGAAGACGACTTCCATGCCGAGCAGGTCCCGGTAGAAGGTCAGCGCTCGGTCCATGTCGGTAACGCCCACGACAAGGTGGCAGAAGGACACATCGGGTAGGACGCTTACGCCGGTCACGATGGCTTCGCGAGAGCGAGAGCGAGAGCGGGAGCCGGGCGCCCGGCGAACATCGGCAGATCCAGGTAGGTCTTGATGCCCGGCTCGGCAGCGCAGACATCGGGAATGGCATTGATGCAATGGTTGGCGGTGGCCACGACGCCCGGATTCTTCACCAGCCCTTCCGCGATCGTCTCCGGTTGCAGACCCTTGAAGGTGAGGCTGACATTTGGGTCACCCGTAATCTCCACCTCGAAGCGCTCGCCGCGGCCTTCGAAATTCCAAGCCGGGTCGAGGTTTTCCTCGCCCATCAGCCAGTTGACCGCAGCCGTGATGACCGGCTCGCCGTCGACGAGGGCCTGCCAGCGGAACCGGCGCGCCGCGACGGTGCCGACGGTGATCGGGAATGGCGCGTAGTCGATCTCGGCGGTCGCCACCGCGACGTCCTGGATGGTCCGGATGTTCGGTTCGATACGAAATCCCATGTGGTCGGCAATCATTCGCACCGACTGCTTGAAGCCCGCCTCGAGCAGGCTTGCCATCGGCCCTCCCATGGCTTCCTCCGGGGTGCCGCCGAATCCCATGATGTGGCGCACCACGTCCGGCGCGTTGTAGGTGCGGATGTCGGAGAACTCCTCGGCACGGACGTGGGTGACCGCCGACGACAGCGAGGAAATCATGAGCGGGAACCGCTCGGTGATGCCCCCGGGGTGGATGCCCGAACCGTGCAGGGTCACACCGCTTTGCACCGCAGCGTCAGCGACGGCCTGATGACGTGCATTGCCCGGATCGGGGTAAACCCAGCCGACCGGGGTGACCACGTTCTTGCCGGACCGCAGGATCGCGATGACCTCGTCGTCGTTGGGCACCAGCGGGCTGTACATGACGCAGTCGGCGTCCAGCGCGAGTATCTCGTCGCTGCTCGAAGTAGCCGTGACGCCCAGGTCTGTAGCCCCGATGATCCGGCCGACATCGACACCATTCTTCTGGTCGCTGTGCACCCAACAGCCCACCAGCTCTAGCTGCGGGTGGTTGATTACACATTCGATGGCGGCCTTGCCGACGCCGCCGGTCGCCCATTGAATTACGCGAAGCTTGGACGAACTGCTCATCGCTGTCCTTTCGATTGCACGCCTTTACCCGCCGACGACCGAAATGGCACAGTATGACCCGCTGGCAGTGACTGTCAACAATCGCTTCGGGTAGGAAGGCCGGTTACCCCCGAGTCGTTGCGGCCGCTTGGATGCCGGTGAGCAGCATGTCGAGGGCACGGTCGAAGTCGTCGCCCATGGTCGAACGCTGGCTGGTCTCCGCCAGCGCGGCCAGGTGCGGGTGCTCGGTGCCGGCGAGGTCGCCAATCCGCTTGGCGATCACCGCACTGGACTGTTCGCGGTCGGCTGCCGAAAACGGGCCGGCCAATTCGACTTGGGCAGCGCCCATTACGAGACTGAGCACTCCGCGAAATGCGGCGAGCGCATCGATGTCGCTCAGTCCCGCGCGTCGCAGCGCTTCGACGAGGCGTTCGGCGGGAACGTAGCCGGCTGCCGATACGGTGCGGCGCGTCAACACCAGTGGCGCGGCATTGGGGTGCTGACGCACTCCCCGCCAGATGGCGGTGGCGATGGCTTTCACGTCGGCACGCCAATCGTCAGACCGGCGGGGCAGCCGGACGCTTGCGAGCACCGCTTCGGCAACGAGGCCTTCCAGCTCCTCGCGGTCTTTGACGTAGTTGTAGAGCGTCATCGGTCCAGTACCCAATGCGGCCGCGAGCGATCGCATGCTCAGGCCCGCGAGCCCGTCCTGGTCGACGATGTGGATCGCCTGCGCCCGCACCTCGGCGAGGGTGAATCGTGCCCGCATGTAAAGCCCGGCCTCCTCGTTCGGGTGAACCCTTGACACGTACACCGTACGTAAGTTAAAACGTACGGTGTACGTATTTATGGAAGGATCTCACATGGCCGGTGCCTACGACACCATCAGGGTGTCCTTCATGTCACGCGGTACCCGTTGCGCAGCCTGGCTCACCCTTCCCGACGGCCCCGGACCGCATCCGGGGCTGGTGTTGGCTCATGGCCTGGGCGCCACACATGGCATGTTGCTGTCCCAATACGAGCAGCACTTCGCCAAATCCGGCGTCGCGACTCTCGCGTTTGACTACCGCTACACGGGCGAGTCCGACGGTGAACCGCGTCAGCAATTCAACATGCGCGCGCACCGGCAGGACGTTGGGGCGGCGTCCGACTATCTGCGCCAACACGGCAGTATCGACGCTGCCCGGCTGGGCTTGTGGGGGACCAGCCTGGGCGCGCTGCACGTGCTGCAGGCGGCGGCGCACGGCATCGACGTCGCGGCGGTGGTGGTGCAATGTCCGATCGTGCACGGGCCGGGAACGCTACGGCGAAGCGGCATTCTGCATTCCGTGCGGCTCACGCCGGCGATCATCGCCGATGCCATCAGCCGGTTGCGCAGAGCCGGCCGAACGTATATCCCCATCGTGGGCAAGCCCGGCGGCCTGGCCGCGGTCACGGTCGCGGGGGCGTTGGACGGCTGGTATTCCACCGTCGAACCCGGGTGCACGTTCGATAACCGGATGGCGGCGATGGACGTGCTCGGCATCGCAACGAGCAGCGCTAAACGCGGGGCAGCGAAAATCAAAGCGCCGCTGCTCGTTTGCGTATCGCGTCGGGGAACCTTGATGGACCCGCGCCACGCCGAGGATGTTGCCGCTGCGGCACCGCGCGGAGTCGCGCGGAACTACGACGGCGATCACTTCCAGATCTATCACCCGCCGCTGCTGAGTGCGCTACTCGCCGATCAGACCGCCTTTTTACAGGAGCACTTGGGTGTCCGAGTCGGCTGACGCGTTGCGGGACAACGACACAAGGCTCGCCGAGTCAGCTCGGGATATCAGCGCGGCGCAGTGGGCAGAACCGAGCCTCTGCACCGAGTGGACCAATCACCAGGTGCTCGCCCATCTCGTCATCGGCTACGGTGTCGCGCTGTCCTCGGTTGCCGTGAGCATGCTGCGGCATCGCGGCTCGTTCGACGCCGCGAACACCAAACTGGCCCAGGACCTGGCGGCGCAGCGCAGCCCAGAACAGTTGCTCGGCGACTTCATGGCGCTGGCGCGCCGACCCAGAGGAATCGGCCGCCTTTTCCCGAGGCGGCTGCTGTTGGGCGACCACGTCATCCATGAACTCGACATCACGTACGCGTTGGGTAAAGAATCGGCGGTGCCCGTATCGACGGTCGCCGCAGTGCTGAACACCCAGGTTCAGGTGCCTAACCCGTTCGTCCCGGCGGCCGCGCGAGCCCGGGGCCTCAATCTGCTCGCCGGCGACGCCGACTGGTCTCATCGCGCCGATGGACCCACAGTCAGCGGACAGGCGGCCCACCTCGCATCCGTCCTCGCGGGAAGACCCTGGGCACTGCAGCACCTGCGCGGTGACGGCGTCGCGGTACTTTCGTCTCGGATGTGATGGCTCAACGGCACCAGGGCAGGAGATTCACATGAGCGGTTTGGGACCTACTTCCGAGCAGTTCGCGGCCCTGGCCGCGCGACCGGCCGATACACCGGTGGTGATGGTCAACCTGTTGACGTTCAAGCCCGAGGGTGGCCTTGAGCGCTATGCCCGATACGGGCGCGAGGTCGCGCCGCACCTCGAACGCGTCGGCGCCACTGTGCGCTACGCGGGAGGAGCACCTGCGGTCGTCATCGGCGACGGCGAACGGCCCTGGTGGGACGCGATTCTCATCGTCGAATACCCGTCGCCCCAGGCCTTCATCGACATGGTGACGAATCAGGACTACCGCACGGTGCACGAGCATCGCGCCGCGGCTTTGGAGCGCGGGGACCTGATCGCGACCTCGACGTGGTCCATCTCAGACGACTGACTGCCGGGAGTCCAATGGACTCTTGACCCTGGGACCTATGGCCACTAGAAGGCTGCGGTCGATGCGGTTAGCGTCGTGCCAGGACAAGCGAGAGCCAGGAGGTGGGTCTGATGGTCGCCCACGATGTTGCAGAGTCGCCAGCTCATGCGTGAATTCCACGTTCCCGCAACCTTCGCCGTCGGAGAGCGCGACAGCATCGTCAGCAGTGTGTACTCCCATGAGCGGGACGACCCCGATCATGTGATCTTTCAGCGTCTCGTCAACGGCGTCTGGACGAATGTCACCTGCGCCCAGGCCGCCCAGCAGATCCGGGAAGCCGCGCTCGGTCTGATCGCCGAGGGCGTGAACGCCGGCGACCGCGTGGCAATCTTGGCCGGCACCTGCTACGAGTGGGTCATTCTCGACTACGCGATCCTCTCAGTGGGAGCGGTCACGGTCCCCATCTACGACACCTCGTCGGCCGAGCAGGTCCGCTGGGTGCTGGAAGATTCGGGCGCTGTCCTGGTGATCACCCAAACCGACGCTCATGGCCAGTTGGTCAAGGAGCTGAGCACCGAGCTGCCCGCAATGCGTAAGGTTCTCCACCTCGAGACAAGCGGGCCGTCTGCTCTCGAGGAACTGTCCGCAGCCGGGAGATCGGTTGACACCGGCCAACTCGACGAGCGGCTGGCGGGGCTGCGAGCCGCCGATCCCGCGACGCTGATTTACACCTCGGGCACGACGGGCCGGCCGAAGGGCTGCCAGCTGACCCATTCCAACCTCCTCTACGAGACACGCGGCGCCGCGGCGTACTTCCCGACGCTGCTGCGCACGGGAGAACGGATGCTGGTGTTCCTGCCGCTGGCCCATGTGCTGGCCCGCGCGTTGTCGATGTCGGCGTTCGCAACGAAGGTCACCACCGGCTACACGGGTGACCTCAAGAACCTGGTTCCGACATTGGCTGCGTTCAAGCCGACTGTCGTGGTGTCGGTGCCCCGGGTCTTCGAAAAGGTATACAACACAGCCGAGTTGAAAGCGCATGACAGCGGTCGGCGCTCGATTTTCGATGCCGCCGTTCGCACCGCGATCGAGTGGAGCATGGCACTGGACACCGGCGGCCCGGGACGGCTGCTGCGGGCCAGGCACGCGCTGTTCGATCGGCTGGTGTACCGCAAGTTGCGCGCTGTGCTCGGCGGTGACTGCCATGCCGCGGCCTCCGGTGGAGCCCCGTTGGGCAAGCGGTTGTGCCACTTCTACCGCGGCGCCGGCCTGACGATCTACGAGGGTTATGGCCTCACCGAGACCAGCGCCGCGATCACCCTGAACCAGATCGGCGAAGAGCGGCTCGGCACGGTCGGAAAGTTGTTGCCCGGCAACAGCATGGCGATCGCCAACGACGGCGAGGTGCTGGTCCGCGGTGGCGTCGTGTTCAGCGGGTATTGGCACAACGAGAAGGCCACCGAAGAAGCGATCGTCAACGGGTGGTTCCATACGGGCGATCTGGGGTCGACGGACGACGACGGTTATCTCTCGATCGTCGGCCGCAAGAAGGAAATCATCGTCACCGCGGCCGGCAAGAACGTCGCCCCGGCCGTGCTCGAAGATCAGTTGCGGGCTCACCCGCTGATCAGCCAGGCGATGGTGGTCGGGGACAACAGGCCTTTCGTGGCCGCGCTGATCGCGATCGACCCGGAGGGTTTCGACGTGTGGAAGCAGCACCACGGCAAGGAAGCGACCGCCTCCGTCGGGGAGCTCAGCGACGACCCCGATCTGGTCAGCGAGATCGACCTGGCAGTCAAACAGGCCAATCAGACGGTGTCGCATGCGGAATCGATCCGTAAATTCCGTATCTTGCCCGTCGACTTCACGGTGCTCACCGGCGAGCTGACTCCGACCCTGAAGGTGAAACGAAACGTGGTGAGCGCACGGTTCGCCAACGAGGTCGACGCGATTTACGCGAAGCGGTGACCCGACGTCGCCGTTAGAGCTTGTAACCGATGGCACGCAACAAGGCGTGGCGCTCCGCGACGTCCCGGTCGGTCTCCACTCCTAGCGGGGTCTGTCCGTCGATGACTCCTGCGATGCCGCGACCACGCGGGGTCACCGCGACGATGACTTCGACCGGATTGGCTGTGGCACAGTAAATTCCGCAGACTTCGGGCACTGCCTTCACCGGGTTGAGCACGTTGACGGGAAAACCCTCGCGAAGGAATATCACGAAACTGTGTCCAGCCGCGATGGCCAGGGCGGTGTTGGTCGCCAGTTCGACCAACTCGTCGTCGTTGCCGGTGCGGCGAACCAGGCGGGGCCCGGATGCCTCACAAAAAGCCAGCCCGAACCGTAGCGATGGACTCACCCCGACGAGGGCTTCGTGCAGGTCTTCGACGGTCTTGATGAAGTGAGCTTGACCGATCACCACGTTGACGTCTTCGGGCTTGTCAACGCTCACCACATCAAAGGACACCGACGTCGTCGTCACAAGCCCATGCTCCCACGGCGGCTGTGGTTTGGCGATCGACCGGCCCGCTAGCAGCGATGTTCCAAGAGTGCCTTCGCTTCGCACCTCGAGCGCGGTCTAATTGGGGGATGGAACTGATGAGCCCCACCGACTCGGTATTTCTGCTGGGTGAATCCCGTGAGCACCCCATGCACGTCGGTGGGCTGTCGTTGTACGAACCCCCGGGAGGCGCCGGCCCGGACTTCGTGCGCGAGTTCTACGACAGCTTGGTTGCCCAGCAGGATTTCCAGCCGACCTTTCTCAAGCGGCCGGCGACGTTCTTGGGTGGGATTGCCAATCTCGGGTGGTCCTATGACAAGGACCTCGACATCGACTATCACGTCCGGCGCTCCGCGCTGCCCTCTCCGGGACGGGTCCGCGATCTGCTCGAGCTGACCTCGCTGCTGCACAGCAGCCTGCTCGATCGCCACCGCCCGCTGTGGGAGGCCTATGTGATCGAGGGACTCAAGGACGGCCGCTTCGCGATTTACACCAAGATGCACCACTCGCTCATCGACGGCGTCTCGGCACTGAAGCTGATGCAACGCGCGTTGTCCGCCGACCCCGATGACACCGAGATTCGGGCACCCTGGAGCCTGCGCAAACCCAAACGCAAGCCCGTGCCAACGTCGTCGCGGCTGAGTTCGCTGATGCATACGGCGGGATCCCTTGCGGCACTTGCACCGTCGACGGTGTCACTGGCCCGTGCGGCGCTGTTCGAACAGCAACTCACGCTGCCGTTCGGCGCCCCGCGCACCATGCTCAACGTCAAGATCGGCGGCGCCCGCCGCTGCGCCGCGCAGTCATGGTCGGTGGACCGCATCAAGAACGTCAAGAATGCGGCGGGGGTGACGCTCAACGACGTCGTCCTGGCGATGTGTTCGGGTGCCTTGCGCTACTACCTGCTAGAGCAGGACGCCCTGCCGGACACACCGTTGTTGGCGATGGTGCCGGTGAGCCTGCGCCGGGAGGACGAGGCCGACGCCGGCGGCAACCTGGTCGGAGCCATCCTGTGCAACCTGGCCACCGACATCGAGGATCCCGCCAAACGGCTGGAGACCGTCAGCGAGTCGATGTACAAAAACAAGACCGTTTTCTCTCAGCTGCCTCGAATCCAGGCGCTGGCGCTTTCCGCGCTGAACATGAGCGCGCTGGCGATGACGGCGGTTCCCGGATGGGTGACGTCGACATCACCGCCGTTCAACGTCATCATCTCGAACGTTCCGGGACCTCGTGAACAGCTGTACTACGGCGGTGCCCGGCTGGACGGCAGCTATCCGCTGTCTGCGATTCTCGACGGCCAAGCGCTGAACATCACCCTGGTAAGCAACGCCGACAAGCTCGATTTCGGTCTGGTCGGGTGCCGGCGCAGCGTTCCGCACTTGCAGCGCCTGCTCGCGCATTTGGAGGAGTCGCTGAAAGATCTGGAACGCGCCGTCGGGGTCTGAGCCCGGTGCCCAAACTCAGTGCGGGTGTGTTGTTGTACCGGATCTGCGACGGCGCCGTCGAAGCCTTGATCGCGCATCCGGGTGGCCCGTTCTGGTCCCGCAAGGACGATGGGGCGTGGTCGATTCCGAAAGGTGAGTACACCGACGGTGAAGATCCCTGGGCCGCGGCTCAGCGCGAGTTTTCCGAGGAGCTGGGGTTGCCGGTTCCCGACGGGCCGCGCATCGACCTCGGCGCGCTGAAACAACCCAGCGGAAAGGTGGTCAGGGCCTTCGCCGTGCTGGGCGACCTCGATGTCACCGACGCGCGCAGCAACACCTTCGAGCTGGAGTGGCCGAAGGGCTCGGGCACCATGCGGGAGTTCCCCGAAGTCGATCGGGTCGGGTGGTTCCCGGTGGCGCAGGCACGCAGCAAATTACTCAAGGGGCAGCGGGCCTACCTCGATTTGTTGATGGCGCATCCGGAGTTGGCGGGCTTCACCGAAGAGACTTGACCAGCGGGGGTATGTTCCAGACATGGAGACGCTGCGAACACCCGACGAGCGGTTCGATGACTTACCAGACTTCCCTTATGCCCCAAGGTATTCCGAGATCTCCGACAATGACGGCGGCACGCTCCGGATCGCGTGGGTGGAAGACGGGGCGGAGACCGCCGATCCCGTTCTGATGCTGCACGGCGAGCCGTCCTGGTCCTACCTGTACCGCAAGATGATCCCGATCCTGGTCGCTGCCGGGCACCGAGTCGTGTGCCCCGATTTGGTCGGCTTCGGTCGTTCGGACAAGCCGACCCGCCGCGAAGACCACCGCTACGCGCGCCACGTCGAATGGATACGGACGTTGGCCTTCGACGTGCTCGATCTGCGTAATGTGACCCTGGTCGGTCAGGACTGGGGTGGACTGATCGGATTGCGTTTGGCTGCAGAGCATCCCGAGCGGTTTGCCCGGCTGGTCGTCGCGAATACCGGGCTGCCCAATGGAGACCAGCCGATGGCCGACGTCTGGTGGCAATTCCGCGAGGCCATCACAACGGTGCCGAAGCTGAACGTCGGCTCGTTCGTCCAGTCGGGCTGTCGCCAGCAGATGAGCGACGAGGTGCGTGCGGGGTATGACGCGCCGTTCCCCGATGACGACTACTGCGCGGCGCCGCGCGCCATGCCTGGCCTGGTGCCGACCTCGCCGGACGACCCCGCCTCCTCTGCCAACAAGGCCGCCTGGGCGGCGCTGTCGCAGAGCCCGACGCCGATGCTGGTCGCGTTCAGCGACAGCGACCCCATCACCGGGCCGATGGCCGAGATCTTTGCGCGGGAAATGCGCGGCGCGCGGGGCATCGACCACCCACTGATTCGCGGCGCCGGGCACTTCTTACAGGAGGACGCCGGCGAAGAGCTGGCCAACCACATCGTGGAGTTTCTGCGCCGCTAAGTGCGCCGCCGGCTACGGACCACGAGAACGATCACCGTCGCCGCGATCACCGCGAGCACGAATCCGGCAAACAGGATCAGCTCGATGGGGATGACGACGTCGTGGTCGATGTAGATCACCTGCCGGTAGGCGTCATCGTTGGCGGCGTTACCGAACGTGAAATCCGAGGAGATCCGTTCCGGCTGGGCGATGTTCACCTGAAGCTTGGTCAGATAGCCACCGTGATTTGCCGTCAGTTCGCGCAACAGCGGGTTCTGTACAGCGGCAGAGATGTTGCCCGCGAACTGAACTTGGACGGCCTGGGCCGAGGCATCGGCGTCGGTGCGCTGCTGTCGATGATCGGACAGCGTGAAGATCGTGACTTGCTGTGGGCCCGCGGCGGCGGCCGAAAGTCGCATGGGATAGACCAATTGCGTCGACGGGAAGGTCATCCGCACCGGGTTGAGCCCGCCCACGATGGGGTCCGAACTGGTCAGCCTGATCGCGACGAACGACCAGCCCTCACGTACATAGGGGCCCAACGCTTCCGACACCGCGGGACGGATGGCATAACCATTGTCGTCCAACCATTTTTGCAATCCACTCAGGTCACCACCGGCCAACGTGGTGGCCTCCAGCGGCCCGAGGTGGACCTGGTTGACCACCGTGGGCCCGCTGGGGGCCCGCGGCCTCGAGGGGAGCGTGGGCGGCTGAACCCGGCTGCCCCAGCACCCAGTGCCGGCGCTGTTGGACGCGAGGTGCGGTGAGGGTGTCCAACTCGGTGAATGTCGCCTTGTCGCCCTCCGTCACGGTCGCCGGTGTGGGGGTGGGCACCACCAGAGCGACACTGCTCGTATCGGCATTCAGGGCGAGCTGCATGACGATGGTTTCGCTGGACCCGTCCCAATGTGCCAGGGCCACTTCACGGTTCATGGTGGCCTGGCCGCCGACGGGAGGGACCACCGCACCGCACGCGCAGGCATAGCCCGGAGTCGCGATGGCCACATCGGTCAGGGTAGCCAGGATAACGGCCGCCAGACCCAAGCCACACGTACGGGCCATCTTCATTGCGCACATGCTAGTTGCTGACGTGCGTGCGGTCACCCACTTCGAACCGTGCATCAAGGTGCGGCATGCACAATGTGAGCATGACGACTGCGCCGATTCAGCAGGTCCCCGAACCCGCCGACCAAGCCGAATCGCAAAAGTTGCTGTTTGGATTCCTCGACCCGGCCAATCGGGCCGACCCGTATCCGCTGTGCGCACAGTTTCGTGACCGCGGGCCGATCCTGTTGCCCGACGCGCACCTCGCCGTCTTCTCGACTTACCGCGACTGCGACGACGCCCTGCGGCACCCGTCGTCGAGCAGCGATCGGATGAAGTCGACGCGCGCTCGAGAGCAGGTTGAAGCGCAGATCCGGGAACTCACCGCAGCCGGTGCGCCACCGCCCGCGCAAGTGCCGCCCGGGTTTCTGTTCCTCGACCCTCCTGATCACACGCGGCTGCGCAGGCTGGTCAGCAAGGCGTTCGCGCCGAAAGTGGTCAATGCGCTGCGGCCCGACATCGGTGTTCTGGTGGCCGGAATGCTCGATGGGATCGCCGAGCAGGGGTGCTTCGATGTCGTCGAAGATTTCGCCTATCCGCTGCCGGTGGCGGTCATCTGCCGGCTACTCGGTGTGCCCCTCGACGACGAGCCGCAATTCAGCCAGGCGTCGGGACTACTCGCGCAATCGCTGGATCCGTTCGTCACATTCACCGGTTCGGCCTCCGATGGTCTGCAGGAGCGCCTCGATGCCGGATCGTGGTTGCGGGAGTACCTGCACGGCTTGATCGATCGGCGGCGCTCGCAGCCCGGCGACGACTTGATGTCGGGTCTGGTCGCGGTGGAGGAGTCCGGTGATCAGCTGACCGAGGAGGAGATCGTCTCGACCTGCCTGCTGTTGCTGGTCGCCGGTCACGAGACCACGGTCAACCTGATCGGCAACGCCATCCTGGCGATGCTGCGGCAGCCGTCGCACTGGGCTGCGCTCGGCGCCGACGCCAACCGCGTCTCGGGGGTGGTCGAGGAGACCCTGCGGTATGACCCGCCGGTGCAAATGGTTGGCCGAATTGCCCTCGACGACATGACGATTGGGGACGTCGAGGTGCCCGAGGGCGACGTGATGATGCTGCTGCTGGCCGCGGCGCATCGGGATCCCGCCGAATTCGATCGGGCCGACACCTTCAACCCGGATCGAGGAGCATTGCGGCACTTGGGGTTTGGGCGAGGGATTCACTA
Organism: Mycobacterium sp. IDUB_19; assembly: GCF_055419445.1. Taxonomy (NCBI): domain Bacteria; kingdom Bacillati; phylum Actinomycetota; class Actinomycetes; order Mycobacteriales; family Mycobacteriaceae; genus Mycobacterium; species Mycobacterium sp. IDUB_19. Next base: position 44,376 of record NZ_JBVAXR010000001.1, read on the forward strand.
CTGCCTGGGGGCGCCGCTGGCGCGAATGGAAGCCAGCATTGCCCTGTCGGAGGTAGCGGCGCGTTTTCCGCGGGCGCGGCTGGATAGCGAGCCGCAGTACAAGGCGAACGTCACACTGCGGGGGCTGGCGGAGCTGACGGTTGCGGTGTGATCTCGGGTGGCGAGTCGGACAGCGCTGCGCTTTTAGTGACCCGGGCCCAGCTTGGGGGCGAACTGCGGGCAGTAGTAGGTGACGGAGGCGGCGATGAAGAAGGCGGACTGATTGCGGTCTAGACCGGAGTGCTGATTGAGGTATTGGTACGCGCCCTCTTGATAGTCGAGCATGTCACATATCTCCCGGGCATCTTCGATCACCGAGGCATCCGGTGCGTTGACCCCGATCCCATTCGCACGCACCTGTCTGAGGAAGTCATCCGTTGGAGTTGCATGGGCAATAGGAATCGCTCCTCCCGACAGGAGCCCGACAGCCGCCAAGATTCCCAGGGGCTTCCGCACGGCCGCCGCAGCGTTCATTCGTTGACTTCCTTTCGGCCTATCTATCAAGGATCTGCTTCCGCCGCCGGTCAATACGGAGGGAGACCATAGGCGGCTTCAGTGCACGTGGACCAAACAAGCGGTAAAGAATTATGACCTACCACGATGGCATTTGCCTGCCTACCAATGAGGCAAGGCTCGGTCGTGGGTTATCGGCGTTTCGGATCTAGCCGCTTTTTATCCAAGGCCTGCCACGATGTCGCTCAGGCTGAACGTGACCCGCTGATCGGGGCCTATCCGGGTGTGAACTGCGGGCAGAAGTATTTGACCGAGACGGTGACGAACATGGCGGATTGCTTGTCGTTTAGACCGGAGTGCTGGTCAAGGTATTGGTAGGCCGACTCCTGGTAGTCGAGCATGTCGCACACTTCTTGAGCGTCCTGAACCAAGGCGGCATCCGATTTGTGGCGTCCGACCCCATTCGCACGCACCTGTCTAAGGAAGTCAGCCGTCGCAGTTGCATGTGCGACCGGCGTCGCGCCTCCCAATGAAAGCGCGATGGCCGCCAAGATGCCTATGGCAATTGGCCTCATGGCTGCCGCAGCGTTCATCTGTTCACTTCTTGTCGTTAACCATCTGTACATCAATGGTCCGCTTCCGCCGTTTGCGCCGCAACGGATTTTCGCTTCTAGGTCGCTGTGCAAACGCTGTATGGATATCGCCGAGTGGCCTCGCGCGTGGATGCCGAACGCGGAGTGAATCCCGCCCGAGTTGCGGTGCGCAGCCGCCTTTTAGCCCAGGCCCGGAACGATGTCGCCGAGGCTGAAGGTGACCGGCTGTTCAAGTTGCTCGTAAGTGCACGAGCGTGGGTCGCGGTCGGGGCGCCACCGGCTGAATTGGGCGGTGTGGCGGAATCGTCGACCTTCCATGTGGTCGTAGCGGACCTCGATGACCCGCTCGGGCCGCAGCGGGACGAAGGAGAGATCCTTGCCGGCGTTCCACCGGGAGGTTTCGTTCTTCCGCGGGGTGCGCTCACCGGCTTCGTGCGCGGCCCAGTTCCACGGGTGGTCATCGAAGCTGGTGACGAGCGGCTGCAGCTCGGTGAACAGCCGGCGCCGTTCGGCCATCGGAAATGCGCCGATCACGCCGACCGATGCGAGCTGGCCTGCGGAAGGGCCTGAGTCCTGGTACAGGCCGAGCAGTAGCGACCCGATGGTGTCGCCGCCCGACTTGTGCACCCGATAGCCCGCCACCACACAGTCGGCTGTCCGCTCATGCTTGATCTTGAACATGACGCGCTTGTCCGGTTGATAGGTGACGGTCAGCGGCTTGGCGATGACGCCGTCGAGACCGGCCCCCTCGAATTCCTCGAACCATTTCTGTGCGGTGTGCAGATCGGTGGTCGCCGGCGTGACATGAAATGCGGGCCCGGAATCGGCCAGCGCCCGGACAAGCACGGCGCGCCGCTCGCTGAACGGCTGCCGGGTGTAGTCGTCGTCGCCGAGGGCGAGCAAGTCGAACGCGATGAAGGAAGCTGGCGTCTTCTCGGCGAGCATCCGCACCCGCGAATCGGCCGGGTGAATGCGTTGTTGCAGCGCATCGAAGTCCAAGCCGTGATCGGTGGCGATCACGATCTCACCGTCGATCACGCAGCGCTGCGGCAACTCGGCCTGGGCCGCCGCGACCAACTCGGGGAAGTAGCGGGTCATCGGCCGCTCGTTGCGGCTCCCCAGTTCGACCCGATCGCCGTCGCGGAAGCAAATGGACCGGAATCCATCCCACTTGGGCTCATAGGAGGCGTCCGGGGGTATTGATCGCACCGACTTGGCCAGCATCGGCGAAACGGGCGGCATGACAGGCAAGTCCATTGGTTCATTCTGACGCGCGGCGTGCTGGAATCGATTCATGGCTGCGGCAGCTGAAGAGCTCGACGTCGACGGCGTCTCGGTGCGGCTCTCCAATCCGGACAAGGTGTATTTCCCGAAGCTCGGATCGAAGGGCACCAAGCGACGACTCGTCGAGTACTACCTCGCGGTGGCGGGCGGCCCGATGCTGGACGCACTGCGCAACCGGCCCACCCACCTGCAGCGCTTTCCGGACGGCATCGACGGCGAGGAGATTTACCAGAAGCGGATACCGCAGCATCATCCCGACTACCTGGAGACGTGTCGGGTCACCTTCCCGTCGGGACGGACCGCCGACGCGCTGATGGTGACTCACCCCGCGGCCATCGTCTGGGCGGCGCAGATGGGCACGGTCACGCTGCATCCGTGGCAGGTGCGCTGCCCCGACACCGAGCATCCCGACGAGCTGCGCATCGATCTGGATCCGCAACCCGGTGTCGGGTTCGAGCAGGCGCGCTCCGTTGCGGTCGACGTGCTGCGCCCGTTGCTCGACGAGCTCGGCCTCGTGGGCTACCCCAAGACTTCCGGGGGACGCGGGATTCACGTGTTCCTCCGGATCGCCACCGACTGGGATTTCATCGCCGTGCGCCGGGCGGGCATCGCGCTGGCGCGCGAGGTCGAACGTCGCGCGCCGAACGAGGTGACCACGTCGTGGTGGAAAGAGGAACGCGGCGAGCGCATCTTCATCGACTTCAACCAAAACGCCCGCGACCGCACCATGGCGTCGCCGTACTCGGTGCGACGCACTCCGATCGCGACCGTGTCGATGCCGTTGACGTGGGACGAGTTAGCCAGCGCCGAGCCCGACGATTACACGATGGCGACGGTGCCCGGCCTGGTGTCGGGCCGCGAAGACCCATGGGCCGGCATCGATGAGGTGACTCAGTCGATTGCGCCGCTGTTGCATATGGTCGAAGCCGACGAAGAGCGAGGGCTCGGCGATATGCCCTATCCGCCGAATTACCCCAAAATGCCCGGCGAACCGAAACGAGTGCAGCCGAGTCGGAATAGGGATCTGAACAGCAAGAATAATTCTGATTGACGCCGGGTCCTGCTTAGCACGGCAGGGACTCCCCTGATAACCTAGGCCATGATGTCCGCGCCTGAGTCCCTGGAATCCCTGGCCGAGAGCTTCCGCCGGGTCCTGTACATCGAAGGCAAGGCCGACCGCACCCTGGTGCTCTACGGGCAGTCGGTCCGCTACTTCAGTGCTTGGCTTACCGCGCAGGGCCAGCCCACCGACTTGACCTCACTAATCCGCGACAACGTGGTGGGCTGGCTGGAGTCGCTGCGAGGCCGCAAGCTCTCCGATGGCACCGTCCTAACCCGCTGGCGCGGCCTGCGCCGGTTCGTCAACTGGCTGCTCGCCGAAGGCATCATCCGCACCGACCCGCTGGCCGGACTCACCGTGGACAAACCAGAACCGCCACCGGTGCCTGTGCTGTCCGACCAGGAGCTGACCGCTCTGGTGGGGGCTTGCAAGGGCCGCACGTTCAAGGACCTGCGCGACACGGTGATGATCCGTCTGCTACTCGACGCCGGATTGCGCGTGTCGGAATTGACGGGTATCGATCTCAAGCACATTGATCTGGACACCGGAACTGTTCAGGTGACCGGGAAGGGACAGCGGGTCCGGGCAGCCTACTTCGGGGCCAGGACAGCGGTGGCGCTCGACCGGTATCTGCGGGCGCGCCGTGGCCACCGCTACGTCGAAGACCCGGCGCTGCTGCTGGGGGAGCGGGGCCGATTTACCACGGACGGCGTACGTGAACGGCTCAAGGTGCGCGCCGCCTTGGCCGGGCTCGATCCCGCGACCGTACATCCCCATAGATTCCGCCACACCCACGCGCATGACTTCCTCCTGGCCGGAGGTCAGGAGCGCGACCTCAAGCGGTTAATGGGATGGAAGTCAGATGCGATGCTCGAACGCTACGGGGCCTCGGCCGCTGATCACCGAGCCCAAGAGGCCGCCCGACGACTTCGCCGGGGAGACCGGATCTAAGGCGTAAGTTCCGGACGATGGGCTTGCGACTCAGATAGGATGGTCTTGCGGAAAGCCCGCAGGAGACACACACACGAGTAGAAAGTGTGTCTTCGACATGGGCAGACTCACCCCAGCGGAGCGCAGCGAACGCGCCCGCATTGCCGCTCATGCCCGCTGGGCCACCGAGCCCGACCGGCTCGCTGCCACGGCTCCGGGCCTGCGGGCCATCTGGGAAAAGTTTGAACGCGAGGCCGACCCAGCGGGTCTGCTCGCGTCCTCAGAGCGCACCAAACGCGCGGAGAACCTGCGCAAAGCGCACCTGGCTCGCATCCGGCTGAAAGCATCCCGGAAAGCTCAGCAGCGCCGGGAAGCGGCTGCCCAGTTACGGGCAGGGGGTGGTGGGAATGAGACTCCCTGAAGTCGGCCCCCGGGTCACCACTCCCAGGGGAACCGACGCAAACACCAGCAGCATCCAAACCACTGATAGGCCTCACCCTACCGAGGACTGGCGAGCGGATGTAGCGCTTCCCGACGCCGCGCAGGCACCGATTCCCGCCGTGATCGCAGGAATCTGCGACCCGTTTGCGGCTCTCCCCTATGGATGTACCTGCGGCGCCCGCTGGGCAGGTCTGAAAACCTGCCATTGCACCGCCTGCCACTACACGTTCAGCACGGTCACGGCATTCGACAAACACCGTGTGGGCTCCCACGCCGATGACTGCCGTCATTGCGTGGACCCGGCCAGGGACGGACTCGTCGACGCGGGCCGCCTCTATCAGTGCTGGGCGCAGGCCCGACGCGGCCACGGTGCGCAAGCGCGCGGGGGTGATGTCGATGACTGAGACGAAAGAGACGGGCGGCCCAGGACCGGCTGAATAACGGGGTGGGGCCGCAGAAGTACCCTTCGAGCAAGTCCAGCAATGACCACCGCGACGACGTCGGGCGTATCGGCGGACTGCGGCTACAGCCAGGGCATTAGCGCCGCGCGGCGACGAGAAGTGCTGCGCGAGTTCGGCGCCCGGCTGTCCGACCATCGGGGATTAAGAGGGTGTGGTCGCAAGATCAGGAAGGGCCGGGTCGGATCGCCCACCGAGATCTTGGAGGTGACCAAATCGTGTCGCTGCAAGTGGCTGTGCCCAACCTGTGGCTATACCGCCTGGCGCAAGGAAGCAGCCAAGCTGAAGCGTCGACTACGTCGTTGGACGGCCCATGGCGGGGCGGTGGCACTGCTTACGCTTACCCAATCCCACTGCCACAGCGATGGTCTGGCTCAGCTGTGGTCGCGGCTGGACGCCGGTTGGGCAGCGCTGGTCACAGGATCAGGCTGGACAGCCGACAAAAAAGTCCACGGTGTCCGTGGGTACGTTCGCATCACCGAGGTCGTACGTAGCCCAGTTACAGGCTGGCACGTCCACTTTCACGTCCTCCTGTTTTTGGAGCAGGAACTGGATCCGCCCCGGCTAAATGGGCTGAGAACTTCCACTGCCAAGAGGTTCGCCCATGGCGTTGCTCACCGCGGAGGCCATGCGGCGGTAGATCGTCAGGACCTTCAACCGATGAAGCCCGGCACCGAGGGTGCCCTGGCGGCCTACTGCTTCAAGGGAACCACGCTGAAGGCCTCGACCGACGGCTCCCGGACTCCCATGGACATCCTCGACCATCTAGAAACCACGGGCGAGGGCCTGACACTGTGGGATGACTTCACCACCGTCGTCTTAGCCAAAAGGCGCATGCAGGTCATCGCCTCCGCCCGCATCGATGACCTGTACCCACGACCGCCCCACAAATCTTGTTAGACAGGGAACTAATCCAACTAACCGCTGCTCAATGCTCGATTCCGCCTTGACGGGTAGCCTCCTCGATCCAGAGCATTATCGTGAGGGCTGTGGATCGTGATCACGCCGAGGGACTGCAGTATCACGCGCTGCCCGTCGATGATCCTCAACATGCGCTGAACATTCTGCGTGAAGCCGCTGGGCTGGAACCGCTTCGGAGAGACGCTGACCAATGATTGCTGATCTGCCCAGTCGGCCTATTCCTGGACCTGAACTCGATGCAGCTGTCGCCCACTATCTAGACAGGCTGCGAGCTGAGGGAAAGCTTGACCGTTTCGTGCGCCGGGAACCACGCTGCCGGACCTGCCAAGATGACAGTGTTTGTCTCTTGGTCAACAAGCTGCTGGCGTACAAGCCGATGGGTCTGAGCATCGCCGATATTGTGCGCATCCTGGAGCCGGTCAACGAGGGACGCAGCAAGAACAAGCGCGTCACCTACGACAGCGTGTGGGTACATTCTCGGCGCCACTACGACATCCAGACACCAGCAGCGGCAATCTGGACGGGGATCAAGTTTGATCGGGCCCTGAGGAATGCTCTGGGCGGTGTTAGGACTACTGCTTAACTTATAGGTCTGCTATTGAATAGCTACAAAAAAGATCTACTAAGTACGAAGGAATCGATCCGCGAGCTAATTTTTCCCAGACATCTTTCACCTCGCGCCGGATGCCCTGTTCGAGGTCATCTTGACCCAGGTTTGACCCGCGATTGCAGCACTGCGAGGATCGGCCCGCACCTAGATGATGCTGAGGGGGCGACGCGCACTGGCCGACCGGGTGCGCGCCACGGTGACTGCGTAAGGACATCCGCGAGCGGTACGTGACTCAGTGGGTGACTAGTTTGGCGCGCGCGTTGGAGTGGGGCTTTCGCTACCGACCGCACCCGGGGCGCTGAGCCCGGGCGTCCCAACACCGCTGGTATCTGATCAGATCGCGGCCAAGCGGTCGACACTCATCTTCATGGTGTGTCCCCCTTCCAAAACCGGCGCCCCTGAATTGGAACGCCGGGAACTAAAAACCTGCTAATTACCCGGTGAGTTACCGGGAGTGATGGTGAATCCGAACTGCGCCAAAGGCTCTAGCGAGGCTCCGGTCCTGTCAGTCGGATCAACAACGAGCACCGTGTCTCCGTTATCGGCCACTAGGGTCGCCCAAGCGAATGGGTGGTCCTTCGCCCCTGGGTCCTCCTTTATCCAGCCAACATTCGCCCGTGAGTACACCTCGATCCATATTGGACGGGGCAGCGACGAGGCATTTGAAAAGCAATACCCATCACGATCTGCGTGAGGAAACAAGGTCCCACGCCCAAACCGGAGAGTGCCTGGCTTGCACACGGCCGCGTACCACTGGTCCGAAGTCGAGGGCGCTGGCGCAGACGTGGTCACTCCACCAGTGATGTTAGTGCCCGATCCGTGTAGCCCGATGACCAGGACCGCCAACGTCACGACCGCCAGCAGTGCAATCGCCACGAGGGCGATCACCTTTGCCGGATTCCGGCGCCGAGATGGCGGCGGGGGAACCGGCGGCCGATAAACCGGCGCGCACATCGGGCGCTGAGGTGGGTAGTACGGGTCGTAGGTCATCGCGCGTCACTCCCTGGGCGACTTTGGACGTCGCCGGTCGAGGGGCAAGTGCTAGTTGCGTGCCCCCACCTTGCGCTGGCTCGCGATCGACCGACAGGGGACTTCGGCCTTGGCCGGGGAGCCTAAGTGCCTGAATGAGGCGGCCACATGGCCTGCACTCAGCTTGGGAAGGACTGCATCTCCCGTCGCGTGTGCGCTTCGGAAAGATGAAGACATGAGCCAATCGCCGCGTCCAAGAAGAACGGCGTCCCCGTGAGGTGCATATCGCTGAGATTCACTCCGAACAGGTGGAGCGCAACGCCGCTCTGCGGAAGATCAGCTAGGCCTACATCGCGCCGTTGCGGCTCGCTGCCCGGTATGCGGCTGGAATCACCCACAATCGCCAATCGGCCCTGGCGCGATCCTGGGGCGAGTGCCGAATGTACGTTGCGGCACCGGACTCTAGTCAGCTCAACCGCCCCGACGTCGACGACTTTGATGACGGCGATCAGCCGATTCAAGCTTCTTCAAGTCTTGCGAAGCAGGCCGGTCACTCCGGCGAGCAAGAGTGCCGCCAATGCCCATGACGCGAGCTTGAGTGCTGGCAAGCCCAACACAAGCACAAGGGTGGCATCCGGGTTGACAGCCCAATCGCGGACAGGCGAGGCTGCGGGTGCAAGGACAGTGTTCACTGCGAAGTTCAATGAGTTCATGCATGGGTACTGGGGGTGAATTTCACACGGTGTCTCGGCTGTCACTGGCCGCCAACGATGAGCTTGACCACAACCCGGATCCTTCGAATCACGACAACCGAAGAACTCGCTCACCGCCGCTTCAGCGGCGGCTGTGTCAGTCGGGACGATGTCTTCACGGTTTATCGACACCATTCCCAGTCCCACGGCAACAACGACGATCAGCCACGGGATTGTCCAGAGAGGGTAGTAACCGTTGCCAACCAGAACGCGATACATCCAACGAAGGAACTTTGTCGGCAACGGCGATTGGCGCGTGACCTCGTTGGCGGCTGAATAGCGCAGTCGCCGGGCACCGCCGGGGTCGCCAGTGGCTTCATATACATCGGCAAGAGCGTTCCAGGGTTGAGCAAGGTTTTGATCGGCCTTGTCACTCGTTTCGGCCAAGTCGGAGGAGCCATCGTATGCGGGCCCACTCCACCAGCCAATGCTTTGCGGACTGGTTTTCAGCCAGGCGCTGGCAGCGCGCCAGTCATCCCGGAGTGCTCCATTGACGTACCGGATCGCCCAACCTGTGGCGATTACCGGGCTCGGCGGATCACCAATTGTGATGAGATCGCCAATTTCCGCACGATGGAGAGACAGAAAGCCATCGAACTTGCGCAGCTCTAGAAAGTTGAGCCTGCCAACCTTCGCGGACGACAGAACTAAAGCGCCGCGCTTTGGGTTACGCAAGCTCGCCTCGTCAAAGCTAAGCGCTCCGCCGATCTCTACCCCTTGAGCGCTGACTCCGCCGAACGCAGTGAAACCCTTGTCGGCGACTACACTTCCGATGATCTTCGCCCCGTCGAGGCGCAGCGCTGTACGAGCCGTGTCGTCGTAGTAGTAGCCACGGTTGTCCAATACGGCAGAACTCAAGCTCAGCAGACCCCGTATCTCTGTGCCTTTTCCACGAATCTCACCTTCGGACCGGAAGCCGTTGTCCACATAAACATTTCCATTGATCTCGGCAGAGTCGAGGATCAATGCGAAACCATTTTTGTTCGTCAAGGTGGCTTTCCGAAGGATCAACTGTCCGCCGATCTTCGCGCCAAGCGCACGGACGACGCCCTCCGCGACGAAGTCATTGTCGGCGACTACGTTTCCGGATACTTCGGCGCGGTCCAAACTCAATGCCTCGCCGTCACAGTTACGCAGGATGGCCCCACGGAGATTCAGCGTTCCGTCGATCCGAGCGCCAATTGCGTGGACTTTGCCTTCAGCATGAAACCTGCGGACATTGCCTTCAGCATCCAACTCGTTGCTTGCGACCAGGTCGTCGCCGATCTCGGCACCGTCGAGGCTCAACGCATTGCCCTTGCGGTTGCGGAGGTTGGCCCCACTCAAATTCAGTTGAGCACCAAGCTTCGCCCCAAGCGCACGAACCTCGCCCTCCACACTGAAGCCCTCATCGGCGAAGACGCCTCCATCAACGACAGCGCCATCTAGATTCAGCGCCGTGCCAAACTCAGCCACCGCGCCGTCACCTGGGCTGCTTTCCGCAGGTAGCGGTGCATCATGGTCGGCCACCGGCGCGTCACCTCCGGTGCTATCGGGAGTTGTTGGCGACGCCGGTGCTTTGGTATTACGCAGGGTGGCTCCACTCAGGACCAGTTGTCCGCCCACATGGACGCCTAGCGCGCGAACCTCCCCGTCGACTGTAAAGCCTTCATCGCCGACCACATCGTCGGTAATTTTGGCACCTTCCAAGTTCAGCGCTGGTCCTTTCAAATTGCATAGCTTCGCGGCGCTCATCTTTAGTGACCCGTCGATCCTGGCGCGGACCGCACGAACCTCACCTTCGGCACTGAAGCACCGCAGTTCGAGGTCGCCAAACCGTGCCCCTTCGGCGTCCAGCGCTAGTTTCGATGCGCAGTCGACAAGACGAAGAGAGTGTGGAAAGTTCACAAAGGCGAGATCAATGCGTTCATCGAACCTCGCCGCCCTGATGTACAGTCCGCGCGCATCAACGCGACAGTTAGGATCGACGAGTACTTCACGCAGCGCTCGTGACGGAACAGCGCGCTCGACACCCCAATTCGCTGCCTCGGTCGGGTCGACTTCTTCACCCGGAGCTAAGTCGAGTGGCTCACCCGTTTCGGCTGCACCTCGCAACCGACCAACCCACTGGTCAAAGCTGATCAATGCCGCCTCTTCGCTAGTCATAGGCAAATAGTCGTGCATGAATGGCGAACTGCACTGTGGCCACGCCGAACTTCACGCATCGCCCGGAGCGTGCGGGTCCGGGCGGCCAGGTCCGAAACTGTCGACCCACCGCCGCTTCCCACTGTGTCCGCCTGTCTCGAAAACGATGGGTTGATGCGACACCGGCAACCCAGCAGCGACGGCCTCGCAACCTCTCGTAGCGGATCGTGCGGCGTCTTGAAAACATGTCTCAAAACCGAGTAGTATCAAAACCTGAACTACGGCGGGATTATGAGACAGGAGCAGGCTTGGCAGTCATCGGGTACGCACGGGTAAGCACCATCGACCAGAACCCTCAATTGCAACTCGATGCGTTGCAAGACGCCGGAGCGGTGCGCATCTTCAACGACCAAGGAGTCAGTGGGTCAACCGCGTCGCGGCCCGGACTCGAAGCCTGTCTCGATCACCTCCGGGAGGGCGACGTCCTCACCGTCTGGAAGTTGGACCGGCTTGGACGTAACACCCGCCATGTCCTTGCCGTCGTCGACGAACTCGTGACACGCGGCATTGGATTTCGAAGCATCACCGAAGGACTGCACACCGAGGGCGCGATGGGCAAGGCGATGCTCACCATCATGGCCGCCTTCGCGCAGTTGGAACGCGACACGATGATCGAGCGGACCCGCGCCGGACTTGCCGCCGCCGCCGCCAACGGACGCAAGGGTGGACGCCCGCGCAAGGTCGACGACGCCGCTGCCAGAAAAGCGCGCGGCTTGCGGGACAAGGGGATCACCGCCACCGACATCGCGAAGATGTTGGGCGTCTCCCGTGCCACCGTGTACCGCTACCTCGCCGCATAGACCAGCGAGTTGGAGTTGGCGACGCGCCTCGACTCCGACTCTGCGGTCGGTGTCAGTCACAGCCGCGTCGCCCCCACCGACTAGTAGAACCACTTTCCCTAGGTCACCGGGCGTCTAAACCGTTACGGCGAACAGCTCCGCTTGCTGGAGTACCAGCTCGATTGCTTTTTCTTCATGATCGGGCGGGTAGTCGTATTTGGCTAGGAGGCGACGCACTTTCGAGCGCATGGCGGCCTTGACACTGTCCTTGAGGTTCCAGTCGATGGTCGCGTTGGATCGCACCGCCTGCACCAGTTCGTGGGTCATCTTCTTCAGGGTGGCATCGCCCATCTCCAGCACGGCGGAGTCGTTCTGGACGATGGCGTCGTAGAAGGCGATCTCGTCTTCGCGTATCCCGAGTTCCTGAGGGCGCTTGTGGTCGTCGCGCATCTCCTTGGCCAGCTTGACCAACTCGGCGATGATCTCGGCGGTGGACAGCGACCGGTTGGTGTAGCGGTTGACCGCCTCCTCAAGCTGCTCGGAGAATCGGCGGGCCTGGACGATGTTCGTGCGCCGCACCGTCTTGATCTCGTCGTTGATGAGTCGGCGCAGCAAGCCCATCTGGAGGTTGGGTTTGTCCTTGTCGGCCAGGGAGTCCAGGAACTCGTCGGTCAGGACCGACAACTCAGGGGTCTCGACACCGGCCAGTTTGTAGATGTCGACCACCTCGTCGGCGGTGACGGCCTCGTTGACGAGTTGGCCGATAGCGGTGTCGATCTCCACCTGGCTGGAGCCGGGGGTGGTGGCCGGGTTCTGGATTTTCAAGATTGCCGAGCGCACCCCGATGAACAGCCGGATGTCGTCGCGGATGGCGTCGGCCTCATCCCGCGCCCCGCAGAGGGCGAAGGCTTTAGCCAGGGCGAGCACCTGGTCGACGAACCTCTCGGTGCGGTCGGGGTCGGACATCACGAAGTCCACAACGATCGCGTGCTGGGTCAGCCGCTCGGCGGCGGTCAGGTCCGGAGAACTGTCGTAGTCGCAGCCGCGCAGTAGCCCGGTGATGATGTCGTGCTTCTCCAGCATCGCCGCGACAATGTCCTCGATCGGCACACCGGCCTGGTCCCGGTCCGACGGCGAGTACTCGGCCAGGGCATTCTTGAGGTTGCCGAACACCCCGATGTAGTCGACGATCAGCCCGCCGGGCTTGTCCCGGAACCGGCGGTTGACTCGCGCGATGGCCTGCATCAGCCCAGCACCCTGCATCGTCTTGTCCAGGTACATGGTGTGCAGCGACGGGGCGTCGAACCCTGTCAGCCACATATCCCGGACGATCACCAACTCCAGCGGATCGTCGGGGTTCTTGGCGCGGGCCTTGAGGTCCTTGCGCACGTCCTTGGAGTAGACGTGGCGCTGGAACTCCGGGGGGTCGTCAGTGGACCCGGTCATGACGACCTTGATCTTGCCCACTGCCGGGTCGTCGGAGTCCCAGCCCGGGCGCAGCGCCACGATCTTCTCGTAGAGGCGCACGGCGATGCGCCGCGACATCACCACGATCATTCCCTTGCCGAATAACGCTTCCCGGCGTTTCTCCCAGTGCTGCACGATGTCGGCGGCGATGAGGTCCAGCCGCGCCTCGGCCCCGACGATTGCCTCCAGCCGCGACCACCGCGACTTGGCCTTGGCAGCCTCGGACTCCTCGACCCGCTCGGTGATCTGGTCGGCAGCAGCATCCAGCTCGGCGTAGTCCTCGGGGCTGAGTTCCACCTTCGCCAGCCGGGACTCGTAGAAAATCCTGACCGTCGCCCCATCCTCCACCGCGCGGGTCAGGTCGTAGACATCGACGTAGTCGCCGAACACCGCACGGGTGGACTTGTCTGCGGACTCGATCGGGGTGCCGGTGAAGCCCAGGAATGTGGCACCGGGCAGCGCGTCGCGCAGATGCTGCGCCAGACCGGCCTTCAGGCGGCCCTCGCTGTCGAGGGTCTCCCCGAATCCGTACTGGCTGCGGTGGGCCTCATCGGCTACCACCACGACGTTGCGCCGGTCGGTCAGCACCGGGTTGCGGTCGTTGTCCTCGCCGGGCCGGAACTTCTGCAAGGTGGTGAAAATGATCCCGCCCGAGACCCGGCGCAGCAGGGTGCGCAGTTCGGCGCGGTTGTCGGCTTGTTCGGGGTTCTCCGGGAGGATCGTGGCCGGGGCGAAGACCTCTCCGAACAACTGGTCGTCCAGGTCGTTGCGGTCGGTGATGAAAACCAGCGTCGGGTTGGTCATGCGGGGGTCGCGCATGACCTTGGCGGCGTAGAACACCATCTCCAAGCTCTTGCCCGACCCCTGGGTGTGCCACACCACCCCGCCGCGCCGGTCACCGTCCGGTGAAGCGGCCACAACGGTGGACTCCACGGCGGCGTTGACCGCCCAGTATTGGTGGTACTTGGCGACCCGCTTGATCAGCGCCCGCGACCGCTGCCCGTTGGAGTCGGTGACGGTCTCGTCGCTGAACACGATGAAGTTGCGGACGATGTCGAGGAATCTTTGCTGGTCGAACACTCCCTTGATGAGGACCTCCAGGGCCGGGCGGTCGGTCACCACCTCGCGGCCCTCGATGGTCTTCCAAGGCGCATAATGCTCGAATCCACCGGTGAAAGAACTCATCGCCGCGCTGGTGCCATCCGAGATCACGGTGACGGCGTTCGCGGTACACACCGACGGGATGTCGGAGCGGTAGTTCTGGATCTTGGTGTAGGCCTTCTTCAGCGTGGCGGCCTCGGCGGCGAGGTTCTTCAACTCAATCAAGCCGAGCGGCAGGCCGTTGACGAACACCAGCACATCGGGCCGCCGGTTCTTGCCGCCCTCGGTGATGGTGTATTGATTGACCGCCAACCAGTCATTGTTGGCCGGGTCCTCGAAGTCGACCAGCCACACACTGGTCGTGCGCACCGAGCCGTCGGTAGCCCGGTACTGCACCGGCACACCCTCGGTCAGCAGCTTGTGCACGCGGGCGTTTTCGTCGACGAGGCTCTGCGACTCCGCGCGCTCCAGCCGCTTGATCGCGGCGTCGATCAGGCCGGCATCAATGCCGGGATTGATTCGCCGGGCAGCTTCCCGCAGCCGTCCGTACAGGTAGACCTGCTCGAAAGAGACACGTTCCGAGTTCGGCTCTCCCGGAGCCAGATTGGGGCCATGCGCCCGCTCATACCCGAGCTGGGCGAACCACTCAAGAGCGGCGTCCTCGATCACCGACTCGTCAAGTGCAGTCACGCTCCGACCTCCACCAAAGCCTTCTCAGCGGCGGGCACAAGAATCCTTCCGGAGAGTAGCCCTGGGAGTAAGACATCTCGAAGGTCGGCCAGAACCTCTTCCTCTTTACGAAAACTCCAAGCTCTGTTCTCAAGAGCAATCAGTAAGTTTTCCAGCTCGTGCTCAATAGCCTTCGGGGGCAACTCGACAACAAGCTGGCCGAGCCGGGTCGGGCTGAGCTCAGTTTGTCCAGTACTTCCTGTCGACATGCCTTCGATGTCGGTCTCCCGCGTAAACAACAGGTACGCCAAGACCGCTGGGCTCAGCTTGGTCGGATCAGGCTTGACAATCGAGACGTGGCTGTCTGCGAAGACATTCCCCGAGTGCCACCGTCCGACTCGTCCGAGGGTCCCTGCCCCTGTGGAGTTCACCAGAACGTCGCCGCTGCAGACCTTCTTGACTGATGGTATTTCTCGCTCAAGCATTCGCCGGGCAGGTTCAATTGATACCCAGTTGTCGCGCACACACCTCTGATTGAGAACCAGCGGCGCTAATGCGTCACCATCGGCATATTTCGGCGTAACGCCGCGCGAGATGGACGCAGTTAGGTCGCCAAGCTCACTGCGGCGTCGTCCATCCTTCTCGAGAGCTTCAGCCAACCTGGACTTGCCAAGTTTACGAAGCAAATTCCTTGTACGTCGGTCTGATTCGATCTTGTCGTCCAGAGAGCCGAGGACCTGAGCGATAGCGCGCTGAGTTTGAAGGGGTGGGAGGGGAAGCCGAAATGACTCGATATGACCCTTGGTAACGGCGCGTCGCGATCCACCCGCGTTGAATGATTCGATATAAGGCTTGACGTCCGGATGCGTCAGAAAGGACAGGACGTAGCCAGGATCAGCTCTCGCAGGGTCGACTCGAATGATTGAGACGTGTTGATTGACGCAGGCTGGTCGTACGTTCTCTGGCACGATGCAGGCACGTCCGAAAGTGACTCCGTCACCGGTGATGTTAAGCAAAACATCACCGCGCTGAAGTTCCACGTTGCGAAGCTCTTCAGCCTGCTCGTTCGTAATGTATGCCAGACCGTCGCCGTCAAAGCGCCTATCGAACACGTTTTGGCTACGGACGAGCGCGTACTTGGAGCGCGTCGCGAGGTAGGTCTTAGATCCGCCGCGCGGGGTAGCGCCGGACCCGACCTTGGTGGTGATATCGGCGATCGTCGCCTCAGGCCAGCCTGCGACAGTCGTAATCGGACCCTTACGAGCCATATCCAAGCCCTGTCAGGTTTTTCCAAATCTCTTTCTCCAATTGCGCGCCTGCAGCGAACTCGTCTTGAAGTGCTGAAATGAGACGCTCAACTTTCTCGTCAAGGGGCTCCTCGTCGGCTTCGGCTTCCCGGGTGCCGACGTAGCGCCCTGGCGCGAGGGCGAAGTCGTGTTGCTTGACTTCGTCCAGCCTCGCCGACTTGGCGAAACCGGGTTTGTCTTCGTAGCCGCCCTCGTGGTTGCGCCAGGAGTGGTATGTCTCGGCGATCTTGGCGATGTCATCATCGGTCAGTTCGCGCAGCCGGCGGCTGACCATGCTCCCGAGTTTGCGGGCGTCGATGAACAGCACCTCGCCCGGGCGCTTGCGGTGACCGTTGCCATGCCGGTCTTTCGACACAAACCACAGGCTGACCGGGATGCCGGTGTTAAAGAACAGTTTGTCCGGCATCGCCACGATGCAGTCAACCAGATCAGCTTCGACCAGTCTGCGGCGAATCTCGCCCTCGCCGCCGGTCTTTGATGAGAGGGATCCGTTGGCGAGGACGAATCCCGCTGTTCCCCTAGGTGATAGGTGGTAGATGAAGTGCTGAACCCAAGCGAAATTGGCGTTGCCCTGTGGCGGTACCCCGTACTTCCAGCGGGGGTCGTCCGCGAGCTTGGGGTCCCACCAATCGGACACATTGAACGGGGGGTTGGCGAGCAAAAAGTCTGCGCGCAGGTCCGGGTGGAGGTCTTGGGTGAAGGAGTCCGCCGACCGCTCACCCAAGTCGGCTTCGATGCCGCGCAGGGCAGCATTCATCTTGGCCAGTTTCCACGTGGTGTCGGTGTACTCCTGGCCGTAGATCGAGATGTCGCTGCGCTTGCCGCCGTGGGCCTTCACAAACTCCGCCGACTGCACGAACATGCCGCCGGAGCCGCAGGCAGGGTCGAACACCCGGCCCTTGTACGGCTCCAGCATCTCGACAAGGGTCCGCACCACCGACCGTGGGGTGTAGAAGGCTCCGGCATCCTTGCCGGTCTCCTTGCCTGCAAACTGGCCCAGGAAGTACTCGTACACCCGGCCCAGGACGTCGTCGGAGCCGTGGTCGTCGGTCTCGGTGAACCCGATGCTGCCGATGAGATCGACTAGCTTGCCCAGCCGCCCCTTATCCAGCCCCTCGCGCCCATAGTTGCGGGGAAGTACGCCCCGGACGGAGCGGTTCTCCTTTTCGATTAGGTCCATGGCGGTGTCGATGTCCTGGCCGATACTGGGCAGCTTGGCCCGGCCCTGGACGTATTCCCACCGCGCGTCGCTTGGCACCCAGAAGACGTTGTGGCTGGCGTACTCGTCGCGATCCTCGATGAATTGCGCGCGGCGCGTCTCGTTGGGGATGAAGTCATCGGATTCTGGTTCAGACAGGGCGGCCTCGATCGCCTGGCGGCGTTCCTCGAACCGGTCGCTGATGTATTTCAAGAAGACCAAGCCGAGGACGATGTGCTTGTACTCGGACGGCTCCTGGTTGCCACGCAGGGTGTCGGCGGCCCCCCACAGCCGCTGCTCCAGCGTCTTAGTGTCAGCCTTCGGCTTCTTCTGCCTGGGCGTCTTACCGGCGTCCGAATCGCTCACAATGGGCGCTTTCCGGGGGCCGGGTGCCTTTGGGGTGACAGGTGGCTCGACACGAGGTGGACTCGACTCCTTCTTATCGTCTTCGACCCGGTCGGACGGTTCCACTTCGCCTACGGCGACGAGTTCTGCGCACACAATCTCCCTGAGCTTCTTGGAGTTATTCAGACCCCTTAGATACTCCATTTGGGCATCGCGGCCCGGCACCGACACCTTCTTGCCACGAGCTTCTCTGAGCGTGTCCACGACCCACTCACGGGAATCCTCCGAGGTCCTGAGCCAGGATTCCAACAGAGTGGGCCATGCCGCTCGGATGAACTCCTCCGTCGGACGGGCACCGTAGGCCGCTTGCAGCACGGTAGCGGGTTCCTCGTCGTGTTTGTGCACGCCTAGTAGGTCTCGGCAAAGCGCCTGCAAAAGCGATCCCGGCAGGTTGGCCCACTTGAACTTGTACTTCGGCACCGCATCCCCCCTTCGAACCGCGATTTGCGTCGGCGTCCTGGACGGCTCCACGAGCCAGTAGCGCACCCGTGTTCTCGCGAGCCTAGGTCCTCAGCAGCGAAGCGAGTGGCGATTGCCGTGTCTGTAGATCTGCGCGCGTCACTAGATTGTCCTGGCGCGAGAGCTAACGTCTGTGCATGTCCTCGGCGGACATCAAAGAAGGGGCGGTATGAGCGACAAGGGACCGTTATGAGCGCGAAGTTTGGGCACCACCCGTGGACCGTCGAAGAACTCGTCTCGGGAGTCGATAAGGGCACCATCCGGCTCCCCGACATCCAGCGACCTTTTGTATGGCCCAACGCGAAGGTGCGCGACCTGATCGACTCGATGTACCGGGGGTATCCCGTGGGCGAGTTGATGTTCTGGGCGAATAAGGACGGCGAACATACCACTGCGATTGGTGATGACCCAAAGACGCAGGAGGCGTCAATGCAGGTGGTGGACGGTCAGCAGCGTTTGACGAGCTTGTATGCCGTCCTCAAAGGGGTGGAGGTGTGGCGGGAAGACTACTCCCGCGAGGCCATCAAGTTGGCTTTCAATCCACTCACGAGTCGGTTCGAAGTACCCACGGCGGTCACCAAGAGGCAAGCCGAGTGGATCGCTGACATTGTGGGCGTATTCACGGATCCGATCGAGGCACGGCATGTATACCTTGACCGCTTGCGGGCTGACCCGAGGCACTCGGTGGACAGCACGCTGGCACGAGACGTTGAGGTGGCGATCCAGCGGCTCGCGAAGTTGCGTGATTGTTCATTCCAGGTCGTCCAGATTAAAGAAGAAGTCGCTCGCGAAACGGTCGCGGAGATCTTTGTGCGGATCAACTCCGAGGGCGTCAACCTGTCCTCAGCAGACTTCATCCTCACCTGGATGAGCGTCTTCTGGGAACAAGGTCGCAACGAACTAGAAAAGTGGGCACGTAACTCTCGTTTCACGCCTGCAGAAGTGGTTTCCATTTTGAATGAGAGGACGAGATGGACGCCGCACAACCCTTATATGTCGTTCGAGCCTGGCCAGATTCTCCGGATCGCGGTCGCTGTCGGGTTGCGACGCGCGAAGCTCCAGGACGCTTATAACGTCCTGCGTGGACGCGATCCCCGTACCCGCATCATCGACCCCGCTCGTCGTGAAGTTGAGCTGGCACGGTTGAAGGATGGGCAGGCCCATGCCACGAGAGAGCTGCACTGGGACGAGTTCTTGAAGGTCCTCGAACGGGCAGGGTTTCGCTCTAAAGACATGATCACGTCCGAAAACACCGTTCTCTACACGTATGCGTTGTGGATCATGGGGCGGATCGACTTCAAGGTCCCCATCGATGAGCTGCGTGAAGTAATGGCCTGCTGGTTCTTCATGTCTCAGATCACCGGTCGGTACACCTCCTCGCCGGAAACCCGTATGCAAGAAGACCTCAACCGGCTCGACGGAGTCGGCGCCCTAGCCGCCGAGTTCGTAAAGATCCTGAACGCGCAGATCGACGCGGCCGTACCCGACGACTGGTGGCGCATCACTCTGCCCAACAACCTAGTTACCTCGTCTACTGGTGCACCGGCCTACGTCGCATATATCGCCGCGCTGAACATCCTCGACGCCGACGTACTTCTCGCCACATCAAAGGTCAAAGACTGGATCAACCCGAACCGGCGACCGTTGAAGGGTATCGAAAAGCACCACTTGTTCCCGCGCGACTACCTGAAGAAAAAGCTCGGCCTGAAGGACAACAAGAAAATCAACCAAGTAGCAAATTTAGCGCTCGTCGAATGGTCAGACAACAACACGATCTCGGACCAGCCACCGACGGATTACTGGCCTCACGAGGTTGCCGACAAGAACATTGAAGAAGCTCGCCGTATTCGTCAGGAAGAATGGCACGCCCTTCCCGACGGGTGGACGATGCTGCCCTATGAAGAATTTCTCGACCAGCGCCGTCGCCTCATGGCGAAGGTCGTCCATGAAGGTTACAAGCGCCTGACAGATCCAAACTATGAAACCGACTTAACCCGCCCTGTAGGTCTGGCCACCTTCATCTCGCCGCTTGAGCTGCCAACATTCGAGAACCTAGTCACAACCGGCGTCATCCCACCCGGCACACTCCTAACCCCAGTAGACCCCGAGCGCAGCAACACAGTTGCCGAAGTCATGGAAGACGGGTTCATCCAAGTTGGCGAACACCTTTGCGAAACCGTGGACCGAGCCGCCCGCGAAGACCACGTCGAAGCCGGGTCGGGTTGGGAGTACTGGCAGGCACATCTAGATGGCGAGGACGAACCGGTCACTCTCGCAGAGCTACGCGAACGCGCACTCCCGACAGCGTGAGATGAATGGCCACTGGCTGTCCCACACGACGAGGCCTTAGGGCAGCGCCGTGGTGACCGCGATTGATGATTGATGTTGTGCTATCGAAGCTGTCGATCCTTGGTCGCGACCGGACCGACTGAACGGCACCTATTCCGCGATGACACATGTAGATATGAAGTGCGGTGGCAAGATTCACCACTATGGGCGATCTGACACTTCACGGCTCCGACGTGAACTCAGTGTTTGATCTACTTGGCCGAAACGAAAATGACCTGACCTCTGCGCTCGGCTTCGCCCTTGCCGCTTGTCCGCCCCTACTGAACGCCGTGCTCGGGCGGCTCGGTTCGCAACTTGGCACCCGAATGGCGGGCGACGCGAGCATCGCCTTGGAGGTACGTGACAAAAAGGGCCGTACCGACCTCGAAATACGACTCGCCGACGCCCTGGTGATCTGCGAAGCAAAACGCGGCTGGCTTCTGCCGTCGACGTCGCAACTTAGTCAGTACGCCGGTCGAGTCCGCCGTCGCGGCTCCGGAGCGTTGGTCACGCTGTCTCAAGCGTCGCACGCCTTGGCGGCCAAGCTGCCCAGCGAGGTCCTAGGCGTTCCGATCGTTCACCTTCCGTGGACAGACGTTCTCGCTGATATTTCCGACGTGCGGGCCAAGTGCCGAGGCCGAGAGCGGTTCTGGCTTGAGGAGCTGCGGAAGTACTTACTGGGGGTGGTGCGGGTGCGATCGATTGCAGACAGCTGGACCTACTGCGTGGTCCTCAATCACCAGAGGACCGGGGGCAAGCGGGACTTGACCTTCATCCAATGGGTGACTGATGCGTTGACCTATTACCATCCGTACGGCGTCAGCGGATGGCCAACGGAGCCACCGAATTTCATGGCCTTCCGGTGGGAGGGCCATGTCCGGCGAATCCACCGAGTCGAGGAAGCCGACGTAGTCCCTTCGCTGCTGGACCGCTACCCGGACCTACCCGCGAACGAACTCACGATGCGACCGCACGCCATTTACAAACTCAACAAGCGACGCCTACCTCCGCTGGAACCGATTGCCAACGGCGCGCAGTACCGGGCGATTAGGCTGTGGGTACTACTCGACCAGCTCCAGACGGCTGACACGCTCGCCGAAGCGCACAAGCGTACCCGCGAGCTGACGCAATCGGCCTAACCCGAAAAACCGATCAGTAGGGCGTCGGGATCTTGCGACTGGCGCTCGCAGCGCCACCTATGACCATGCGGCGCAATATGTCGCCCAAAAACGGTGTTGTGGCTCATGAAAGGGGGGGTCGACACGATGTCGACCCCCCCACGACCTGGGTGCGAACATAACGCTCGCAGGGACACCTCGTACCGACAGGGTTGCCGGTCCCAGGAGTTGCGTGATTTAGCCTGGGGCATCGCGGTTCTTGGTGTCAACATCGACAAGTGACATCAATTGTGGTTTGGTGCGGCGTCGACTCGCGTGCACCGGCATCCCCGTACATAGCGACTGACAGCCGC
Source organism: Mycobacterium sp. IDUB_19 (assembly GCF_055419445.1). Lineage (NCBI taxonomy): Bacteria > Bacillati > Actinomycetota > Actinomycetes > Mycobacteriales > Mycobacteriaceae > Mycobacterium > Mycobacterium sp. IDUB_19. The sequence continues at coordinate 66,254 of NZ_JBVAXR010000001.1, forward strand.
ATCAGTTGGCAGAGTTCCTCGTCGACATGGGATCGTGGCCGGAAGACCTTCGCCTGCATGCGGGCACCCTTTATCTTCGGGTACTGGGGCGATGTGTTGTTTCCGGCATTGGCGCTGCCACTCGTCCAGGAGCGAGCTGATCTCGGCCTTTATTCAGATATCCCAGGGGCGGAGAGCCACAACGCGATTGCCAGCACCCTGATCCGGCAGTCATTGTCCTACCCTGCCAGACATCGAAGTGACGTCGGAATCGTGATCGGTAGCCGCGAAGGCGCTGGCATGAGAAGTGAGTTTCTGTTGTCGGTTCTCTCGTATTCTTCTTCGAGGAAAGACTGGAAACTTCGTAGCCTGTCGATGCCGGACATGTCATCAACCCTGAAAATCGCAGGAAGTGGCACAGAGGAAGTTCGTCGGTTGCTAGACCTGTGGAACAGCAGCCATGCGGCGAATACCAGCCGAGCGGTGTTTAGTGGCTTCTGTGAGGCCGTCATGGGGGGTGGAGACCAGGCATCCGGTGGGCCACCTCAGCTGGTGGGACTTCACCGTCAAGGTCCGGGCAGATCCTTTGGAATTGTGGTGGGCGATCGACGCTATCTGTCGGGGGCCGACGTGCCCACGGGGGAGTACGAACGTCTGGCCGGTGTCGACTGGTTTAACGGTCTATTCGAACGCGCGGACCCGGAGAGAAAAAAGCGGCGAATTGATGCGCAGGTTCACATTGGCCGAGGGCAGCGTAGCGGCAGGATAACTGAATAGAGTTAGGTCGGCATGGCGGACGGTCAGCATCTGGATCGTGGGTCAGGCTCGTTTACAGGCGTCGGTATATGAAGGGCCAAACAGCTGATGACGATTGGTGCGGCCTGGATACGCGCAGGGCACAGCGAGGAGCTGTGGTTCGCATCCGATAGTCGGCTATGTGGCGATGAAAACATTTGGGATGATTGCCCAAAGCTGCTGCCGCTTCCTCGCCGTGATGCCGTCGCCGGATTCTCGGGAAGCACCGCCCAGGCGTATCCCTTGCTGCTTCAGCTCGCCAACGCTATTGGTTGGTATCGCGCCGCAGCCGACGGAAGCTTGGAGTTCTTCCAGCTGCTTTCTCATCTGGAGCATGTTATTAATGCGATGATGAATAGGATTACGCCAGACCCAGCGATAACCGGTATAGTCGCGAATCGCCCGGAGTTTTCCACAAGCGGCGACACCTTGGTTATTGGTGGCTACTCTCGCGCGCAGGGACGCTTGGTGATTCGTTCATTGAGGTATCTGTCGACTCATCGAAGATGGGAATTTCATCATGTGCCATCACGCAGGAGCCTTGGCCGCGATCGAGTAATTGGAATCTACGGTGACAAGAAGTCCGTAAGCAGATTCCGTTACCTCTTCAGCCTGTTGCTTGAGGAGCGTGGGATACGTACAGGTACAACGCTGAATTTGGAGCCACTCGAAGTTCTGGCCTCAATGCTGCGGATGCCGACATCGGCTGCCCTCCGGCTACCGATGGACCGCAGGCCGATGACTATTGGTGGCGCTCCACAAGTTGTTAGGGTGCTTCCCGGGGGGCAAGCAACTGCGATGGCGGTTCAATGGGAGCAGGCTGGCAGCGTCGCAGTATATCTCCAGGGGCGGGAGACATTTCGCTATGAGAACCTCGATACTCCCCTAATTGCATTCGAGGGTCCAGGCATACATCACTACGCTCCACATCATTGGCCGGAAAGCGCAATTCGCAGCCAGGAAACCGCCGATGAGCCTACAGAATTTATTACCGAATTTGAGGAGCTCGCCGTGGAGCCGTGAGGTCTGTCGCAAGCATTCTGGGGTCGGATCACGCAGAGGCGGCGCTGCCATTATTATCGGCGGGCTGGCGGTCACCGTTTATTCACCGCCATGACCGGGGACCCGGCCGGAATTGCGGGTTACTCTCGGCGTTCGAGATAGTCAATCCGGTTGTTGCACAATGGGAAACAGGCAGTAACACGGATTGTCAGGAGTTAAGGGTCTGTAGTCCGTTGATCGCAGGCCGGAGCAGGCTGCTCCACTGACCCCACCGACATCGTCGCACCGGATCGCAAAAGCGCCGGTCGGACAACGGGGTAGGGTGCCGCGATGGACGATGCGACCGAGCGGCTGGCCGAAGCAATCCGGGACCTAATCCACGAGGCCGTACGGGCGGCTATCGAGCAGGAACGAGCGACACCACCGACCCAACGGGTGGTTGAACGTCCCAATCTGCCCGAGGAAGAATTTGATCCGTGCCCGCTGTGCAACAAGAAACATATGTGGCGGCACCTCATGCCGGTCAAGGAAGCTCGACTCCAGCTGGGCGGCATCAGCAACTCCACGTTCTACGCGCTGGTCAAAGAAGGCGAACTACCGCTCGTTAAGATCGGTAGTCGCTCGTTCGTCCAGGCGGAAGAGCTCGATGATTTCGTCAGGAGAAAGCGGTATGAGGCTTCCAGTCGAAAGTAGACTGCCCGCCGAATCCCGATATAGGCGGCGTCAGTCGTGAGCCGCCGTTACATCAGCATCCCTGAGGCCGCCGAATACCTAGGCATCAGTACGGTATTCGTGCGAAGGCTGATCACTGAAGGCGAGATCAAGGGCTACCGCATAGGTAGCTACGCACGCCACCGCACGATCAGGGTCGACCTCGACGAGATTGACGAAAGGCTAATGCAGCCGATCGGCCCGTATTGGAACGATCCGTCGGCGAAGCCCCGCAAGCGCGACGGGGCGCGCGCCCCAGACAGAGCAACCGCGGTTAAAAAGGTTGAGGAGTCCGTGACGGTCAAGAAGGCCGCTGAGCGGAAGCCGGGACGAGTGACGCTGTGGTGCAAATGCGGCCACGGAGATGGGGCTCACGGCATGCGAACAACCTATGGGCCTGGCATTGATCCGCCCAAGCCGAGGTACAGGTGCTGGAATTGCGAATGCAAACAGTTCGAAGAGGACACCGAACGGCCCAGCCGCCGTCGCGAAAGTCGCTGGAACGACGTCTACAAAAGCTCGAATCCGATGCCGCGCAGCTGCGCGACCAGCTGAAGAACCTTCCTATCGGAGATTGAGCCAGGAGTCTCCACGCCTTGCATCCCCACTCGCCCGATGTCGTCCGGTGCTGCCCCCAGGAGATAGACAGGTTGCCCAGGTTTTCGGTGGGTCGACGGGTGAGGTTTGGACCTCACAGAGCCGATTGCGGATGGAAAAGATAAACCCCCCCACGGCGGAACCGGTGTACGGGTGGCCTACTGGTGGGGGGGAGTTCGTTAGCTATGTTATCACAGGTGAGCCGCACGCCGAACCCTCAGAAGGATACGAGCGCACTCCTCAAAGCGCACATATCCGAGCAGCGTCTGTTGCCCTACATGGAGGCAACGTTCAACGACGAAGGCAAAGCTGTCGAGTTGTATATCTGGGATCGTCGGCTCGCGACCGCGTTCTTTCACGACCTCTCTGTGCTTGAGGTGGCACTGCGAAACGCTATGGACCGGGCATTGACCAAGCAGTACGGCGCCGAATGGTTCCGTCTTAGCTTGGCCCTGTTCGACAAACGGACCTACCAGCAGATTGCCGAAGCGTGGGAGCGTCTTCCCGCGAAGTTCCGCAACCCGGGACCAGAGGACGGGAAGATCCGGGGACGGCTTATCGCAAGCTGCATGTTCGGGACTTGGGTGAGCGCCCTTGACGCTGGGGGTGCAACTGGCAACGAGGGGCCGTGCGTGATGGCGAACCATGACAACGTGTGGACCAGAGAGCTACTCTTATCGGCCTTTCCAGGTGCACGCAAGATCGCGGGAAGTGAACGCGAACAGTTGACCCGTCACTGGGTACATCAACAGGTCCGGGAAGTTCAGATCTTGCGAAATCGAGTCGCTCACCATGAGTCCTTGATCAAGGGGTATCCGCTTCCAGGCACTGGTAGCGAAGAGTCGCAGCCAGTGCGACGGACACCTCGCGATGGAGCTGACGCGTGCGTTCAGCTCGCAAAAATGATCGATGAAGATCTGGCCCAGTTCATCGCTGACAACTCAGAGATCGAGACGGTGCTCGGTGTCGATCCCCGCCCCGGGTGGGGGTTTACAGTCGCGGGATGCGCACCAACCCAGCCTTCCTCCCACCAGCGGAGCTGATGTCGGTGTCATATGCCTCCACCTGCACAAAGCTAACTTTTCCGCTGCCGTGATCGATGTTCCCGAGCGAGATGAGAGCATCGCGCGCGGTTGCTGGTGATTTACCTAATCGAGCCCTGCCCGGCGCTGATATCGCTGGAGGTCATCCCCGACCTGTGCCGCCAGCTCGTTCTGGCCAGATTTGTCGAAATAGTCGATAGCTATTTCAAGGCTTCGGAAGCCTTGGGTATACCGCCCGAGGAGACATTGCGCCTGTCCGAGATTGTTCGCTACGTCTGCCTGACCTGATTGATTGCCGCGTGCTCCAAAGATGTTGAATGCCTCTTCGAGTAGGGCGCAAGTCTCCTCAAGGAGCGCAGGGCGCATTTGCCGATTTTGAAGAAGCGCTAGCCGCAAAAGGGCAGCGCCGAGATTGAGCGACGTGTCCGCGATGCCGGGCTGGTCGTCGAGTCTGCGCCGGATCGTCAGCGACTGACGAAGAGGCGTGACAGCCTCCTCGAACCGCTCGCGCTTCGCTAAGGCCGCACCGATGTTGTTGAGGGTGCCGGCCTCGTTCGAGGGATGAGGAGGCTCGGATTCCCGGGAGATTCGCACGTCCTGCCAATAGACTTCGAGCGCATCATCGACTCGCCCTTGGTCAAAGTAAACGTTGGCGATGTTGCATCGGGACAGGCTTACGGCAGTGACGTCTCCACGCGCCTGATTAATTTCGATTGCTTGTTCGTAGACGCGGACCGCGCCATCAAGGTCTCCGAGCATGCGTAATGCGCTGCCGTAGTTGTTCAGCGCGCACGACGCAATCCACGGGTTTTGTTCTCGCATCTTCGGAGCAAGTGAGGCAGTGAGCGCTGCGACATCGTGGAACTCTTGAAGCCAATGTTTCTGCTGCTTGAGCAATTCACCGAGCATGACTCCCATGCCGATCGCGTACGCGCGAAAATCTTCACGCTCAACGATGCTCGTCAGGATCGAAGTCGCCGTTGCACGTTCTGCCTGAAACCACGCGGCCGCATGCTGGGCGGATGGGAAGAGGATTTTCGACTTGTCTGAAACTACCGCGGTGAGCCATTCGGCCGAGACTGCCAGTGCTACGTAGTAACGGCCGACGAGTCGCTGGAACGCCGTTTCGGCGTCGCTGGCCTGGGATGCACACTCCTCGGTGGAATACAGCCGGACCAAGTCGTGCATGCTCCATCGGTTGGGAACATGCTGCTCAATAAGGTGGCTGCGGACTAGGGCCATGAGCTGCTGCCGCGCCGCCGGACCCGACGACGCTTGGATCAATATGGCTGCGGCGTCCAAGCCAACATCTCCGCCGGGAACGACCGACAACAGCCGAAATAGCCGTCGCAGTTGCTCAGGCAACCGGTTGTAGGACAGAGCCAAAGCTGCCCTGACGGACAGATCACCGCTGTAGTGCAGGCCGCTGAGGCGATCCTCCTCGCGCGCCAGTTCAACTACGAGCTCCTCGATCGGTCGGTCAGGCTCGTCGGCAAGCAGCGCTGCAACTATTTGGAGCGCGAGAGGCAGACGGTCGCACAGGACGGCCAATCGCTCGACCTGATCGACGCTGTCGAATCGGTGGTCGTCGGGATTGCGGTCCCGAGCAGACGTGGTGATCACCGTGACCGCCTCATCGAGGGGCATCCGTTCGACCTCGACAACTTGCCGCCTAGGTACGTGGCCAAACGTCTCTCTTGTGGTTATCGCCACCTTGTGCACAGGGTTGGCGGGCCGCAAGGGATCAAACTGATCTCGTTCACTGACGTTGTCCAGCCACAGCAATACGGACTTGCCTTCAGCGGCAAATTGATTCATCAGTTCCTGATACTTCCGTGCCTGGTCAGCTGGATCTTGTGGAATGTCATCGTCATCGAGGCCGAGGCTGCTAAGTAGGGGATAAAACACCGCATCGGGATGCACCCGGTTTGCAGGATCTTCGTCGTAGCCCCGCATATCAACAAAAAGAACGTGTTCGAAGTCGTCGGCTGTATGAGCGGCTGTCACCGCTTGTCTGAGCAGTGCCGACTTCCCGACACCAGGAGGTCCACTGGCGACAACGATGCTGTGCTGCGGATCGCCCACCCGGCTTAAAGCAACGGCCAGGTCGTCTAGTTGGGCTTCGCGGCCCACGAAAGGCGGACCCCCGGGCACCATCGCGTCGATAGGTAGGACCCGCGCGGACGAGCTGACTTCTCGTGGGGCCTGGTCGCTGGCCGTTGCTCTAGCCTCGTGGACTCGCTTCAGCTCCTGCAACCTGGGCACGGGCCATGTTTCGAGATCGTTGTCGATAATTGTGTGATCGGTCCCGCACATTAGAAGCAAGTTGTCGTAACCGCGACGCTGCTCATTCGTCATATTGGGGTTGAATCGGGCCGAGGTGGGAAGCGCTCCCTCAATATGCACGATCTCGCCGACCATCACACCGTCAGCGGTGATCATGGCTTGCTCGCACCCGGGGTACGCGCACCGATTCCCGGACGCCAGATGCAACCGGCGAGTCACAACCCGGACCGGGGCTAGTCGGCGGGGTGTCTCCACGCACTCACTCTCGCACGGTCGAGCAGGTGATAGCGCTAGGTACTTGACTTCACGATCTGGCGTCAACTTACTTCCGTTGGTGGAAAGTTGACCCGATCGCCCAGGGGCACGCGGCAGACTGAACCGCTCGCCTCGGCAGTCGGGACTTGCATTTATCGGTGCAGCTGGTGCCCACAAAATGCCCACAACTTCCTTGAAGTTACAGACATCTCCCGTACTCTCCGGTGATGAACTTCCGCTGATAGGACGGGGTTCACCTTCCCCCGCTGGCTCGTCAGGCGAGTTCAATCCTGACGGGGGTAGGGGATCCCTACGCACGGCGTGAGGTCACCGGCGAGCGGTCCGTGCCGATCCTGGTTCCCGACCGCGCCGGATCGCGGAGGCCGTAGGCTTAGATCACAATCGCTCGCATGGCTCTCAACGCTCCGCTGAATCGTCGTCAAGTTGAGGTCCTCACTTGGATCAGCGATGGCTGTCCCGCTGACCGGTGGGCCGACGTGGCTTTTAAGACTGTCGCTATCGCGCTCCAGAGCAGGCGCCTGGTGTCGATTTCCAAGCGTGGGGGAGTGTGGACCGCGACGGTGTTACCAGCTGGCGCGCACTACCTGACCCATGGCCAGTACCCGTCTGGGCATTGGAGGATCAGAAGGACCCGCAATTCTTTGGCGGAGCTTGATGCCGTAGCCGAAGCAGGGCCAACGGTGCGGTTGGAGCCGAAACCACCTCGGCCCCTTACGCCTCGTTTGTCGGATGGCTTGACGCCAACGCGACAGCTGTTGAAAGACATCATTGACGCTGGCGGCATTCTCGAACGTGACACTCGGGACGATAAGACCAGCTACCGCAGCCTGGTGGGAATCATCAACCGCAGGAAGATGGCGCCAGATGGCCAAGAGTTGATCATGCTGAGCGGCCCCACCTACAACCACATCGTTTTCCGACTGTCGTCGGTATCGGACTGGAAAACCGAAGCGCCGACGGAGATTGCCGCCGCCGAACGTGTCACGCGGTGGCACCCGGTGGTGGCGGCACTGCGCAAGAAGAAGTCGCTCAGTTGCATTGATAAGTCTTTGCGAGAGCGCGCTTTCAGGTTGCTGCATGCTCTCGCGCGAGAAGCAGAGAGTCGCGGCCACTCCGTGCGGCTGCCGAAGCGAAATGTCCACGGATGTGTAGACGACCCCAGCCGGTTGGTCGGCGACATGATCTTCCATGTGAACGAGGTCCACTGCTCGCTGAGGATTTGGCAGCCCAAAGATAGGGTGCCTCTTGCCGTTACACCCGACGAACTCGCGAGAGCAAAGCGTGACACGTGGTATCGGATCCCTACCCACGACTACGTCTTGGCCGACCGTCTCAGTATCGCGTTGGATACTGACAGCCGCTACTCGTCCAAGGTCACGTGGTCCGATACCAAGACGCTGCTGTTGGAATTGCGGCTTCCGGATGTGATGACGACCTTCGAGCGGTGGGCGGTCATCGACGCCGAACGCAAAGACGCTGAACGGCGTGCGGCAGTCGAAGCGCAGAGGCGACGAGAGCGAGAGGACGAACTCGCTAGGGAGGCTTATACGCAGCACGCGCTCGCTGATCGGCTGGCCGCCGATCTTGAAGCATGGGAGCTTGTTGGCGGACTGCGGCGATTCCTAGCCGATATGGCGACCCGAATTGAGCATCTCACTAACGACGACGAACATGCGGCCGCGATCGAGTGGCTGGAGTGGTGTCAGCGCTATACGACAGAAAAAGATCCATTCAGCAAACCGATCCAGAAGCCGAGGATCAAGCCACCCAGCTACAGCGACGTCGCCGAGTTCCGAAAGCGTCTCGGGTTCGGTTCGGGTTTCTGGTGACCTTGCCTCCCGGGCTCGGGGTGGTTGGGATAAACGGGCGAAAATTCGCCCGATAACCTGCCGCATGACTGATGCTCGCACGCTGGAAATACGCAGCTGAGCATGATCAGTAACAGGGCGGCACCCCCAAAATGCCCGGCGAACCGAAACGAGTCCAGCCGAGTCGGGACACCGATCTGACCAGGAAAAACAAGTCGAATTGAATGAAGGCGTTCGATGGGTGTGCACGCCGATGGTGATTAATTTCTGCGATTGCCATCCGTGTGGGTGCCATATTCTGGCATTCTGACCGCAAATACGTCGCGTATGTCCGTGGTAGGAATTACTTGGGCAAGGCGACGACGGCCGGGGCGGCCAGGAACGAATGGAGTGGTCATGTCTGGTCTGAAGAGCAAGCTCATCCTCGCGGCGATCCTTACCGCTGCGGCGACCGCGACCGCTGGGTGTACGGCACCTGTCACGATCGACTGTGGCACCCTTACCTGCTCGCTGTGATGATCAACTCCTGACGGGCGAGGAGCCTGTCGGCAGAATCATCATCGTCATCGGGAACTTCAGCATTGCGTTGCCGCCGGAGATCGTGCAGTAGACGACTTCCATTTCCAGGGGCGTTTGGCGTATGGGCCGGGTTTCCATGTCCAGGCGAGGTTCCAAGTAGTGCGGGGTCGCAAGCCAGTTGAGGCTGCGTTGGATCGACTCGACCAGGTTCATCTGTCCGAGTCTACGCCTGCCGTGAAAGTTGTTGCCGCGCAGGATATTTCGGAAAAGTTAAAGGCAAAATTAGTCGCCTGCGTGTGTCCGCTCATTTGGCCTACGATCGCGGGAGTCTGCGGGATCTTCATGATGTCACCGGCCCGTCGAGCGCCGACAAGCGGTCTAGCTCACCGGCTGCAGCCTGCAGGTCGGCGACAACCTGACGTGCACCAGCCGAGTCGAGGCCGTTGAAGTGATTTCCGACGGCGAGCCAGATATGCAGCCCGCGCAGGGTGCCGTCCATGAACTGTTTGCCGGAGATCTCGACGGCAACGTCGATACCGCGCTTCGAGACAGTGAAATAGCGTGCCCACTGTTCGGGACTCACCTCGAACCACTCCGACAGACCAGCTGTCGCGAAATGGGACACATGCGGTGGGGGAACAGTCGCGGCTAGGCGATTCCGCATTGCCAGCATCTGAGCGTGGGCGATCATGCTGCGGTTGTGACCCTCGGAGTCCTTCGGGTCGGTTGGATCGGCGTCGCAGCGCTCAAGGGTTTCGATCTGCGCGGGCGTGAGCTGGTAGGCCAGGTCGCGCCAGGTGCTTGGCGGGTTCGTCACTTGGTCGGTTTCCTATCGATTTGCGGGCCTAAACTCGCCCGATAACTGGTCGCACAATCGTCAGGACCGAACACGGGGCGAACCCAAACCGGGTGCAGCACAACGATTTGACCAGCAAGACAAACAGAACTGCCGTCAAGAGTTACTTGGTGGTCACTGCCGTCATCTGACCGGCTACGCCGGTTGGTCAGTGGTGCGGTGCTTGCGGTGGACGGCGAAGAGCTTGGACCAAGAGACCACCCCTGGGTGCTGCTTGAGCAACGCCCGCCGCTGGCGTGCGGTCTGGCCGCCCCAAACACCGAACTCCATCTGGTTGTCGAGCGCGTCGGCGAGGCACTCGGCGATGACCGGGCAGTGCCGGCAGATAACAGTCGCTTTCTTCTGCGCCGCTCCGCCAACAAAGAGTTCGTCGGGATTGATCGAGCGACACCGCGCCTTCGCTACCCACCCTGCCCGGCCTTCCGCTGCTGCGGTCGCGGGGACCAGGCTGCGTGTCTGCATCAGATCCTGCTCTCTGGTTCCGAGGTGTGCGCCTGCAATGATAGGAAATTAAATGTAACAATGTCAACTATTTGCGCGCGATACGTGCAATGAGAGGCAAATACTAGGCAATTACTTCCACGCGTTGCTTTCCGGGACGTGCGAGCCGGGTTTGTCGGACATGTCCATCAGGTGCTGGCACACTGAAGCCCACCGGCGGAGACGGGAGGCGCGATGACGACGGTGTACGTGGTCACGGCGGGCAGCGGCGACACCTACCGCATCGAACGGGTGTACCTCGACAGCGACCAGGCGTACGGGTTCGCCCAGGATTACAACGGGATTGCCCCGGTCGCACCGTTCCACGTGGAGGAATGGCAGATCGGCGCCCCTCCGAGCGCGTATGACGGCCCCTACTGGCGGGCGGAGTGGTGGGCGCGAGTCCCGGCGAGCAAGCGTCGCACTGCGTTACGCAACACCGACGAGGGCGAGCGGTTTGACGACTTCGCAATCCGCCAGGAATGGTGGACCGGAGACGTCCTGCCGGACGCCAAGGTGGTGCGCCGGGAACTGGCCGGTGTGCCGAGGGTAGAGGTGGTCGGGCTGTCCCGGGAGAAGGTGGAGGAGACCTTCTGGGACACGATTACCCAGGTCAGGGCCGATCTGGCGGGCATACAACGGAAATGACTTCCACAATTTTGTGCGCCGAACGGAATGAAACGTGCATGGCCGCTCGACATTGCCGCCCTGGCGCGCCATGATTCGTTGATGGACCGACGCACCCTGGAACGGCTCGGCCACTACATCGTCAGTCGGCGCGTCGCGCTCGGCTACCGCAACCGCACCGACCTGGCCGACAGCCTGCAGTTCACCCTGCGCACACTTGCCGACATCGAGCACGGTGTGCGTAAGGCCAGCCCGGGAACCTACGCCATGCTCGAGAACAAGCTTGCCTGGGCGCCTGGCAGCATCGACACCATTCTCACGGGCGGGGAGCCCAAAGAGCTAGTGGTCAACCTGCGCCGGACGACCCAGAACCCGCTGTCGCGTGCCTCCACCGACGCTCTCTCCCACGCCTCCACCGAGGAGCTGCTGCTTGAGTTACGACGCCGCATCATCGCCCCCCGCCCCAGACGTCACGAGAGCTGGAACGACTGGGACGGCCTTGACCCGCAAGGAGACTGGCCCGAACAGGGATAGCAACGCCAGCGACGGCGCCCCTCACACCCTGCCCGTTCTGCATAAAAGCCACAGCCTCACACGTTTCCGGAATACTTCGGAGCGCAACCTCGATTAATTGTTCTTCCCTCGGCGCGGCGGAGGCCGTGGGCAATACCGGACCGAATATTGCGGTCATAGTTCCTGCGGCCGCAAGCAATGCCCCGCCACCGAAATCTTGAACGCCGTAAATTCAGCTGCCCTTTACCTGTATCTAGGCCGCAGGCGATGCCATCCGGGCTTGGCGGGGCACCAAAAGCCCACGGGTTCAAGGGGGCTGATGCGGGGCCGCGGTGATTAGCCGGATTGACTACGACTGCGCCGGCTGCGGCATGAATCCCGGCTGATGCGTCATTGGTGCGCTTTCGCGTGACGGCAATATCCATGCGGCGACCAGCGCGATCAGCGCACCCGCCGCGCCGGCTACCGGAGCGGGCCCCGCTGGGCCGCACAGCACCATGTACCCGAAGGCAGAACCGACGACGAGCAACGCCGAGTGGAGCAGTGTCCAGTGCAAGATCGAGCGCAGCCGGAAGGACAACGCGATGCCGAGCAGCAGCGCAACCACGTGACCAACGGCGGTGAAGTCTGCGCTCATGGCCGCGGCGATGGCGTTGCCCAGCCACCAACCGATCCAGAGCGGCCGCCACCGTGACGGTATCGACGCGGTGAGCGCCCCCAGCACACACACCGCGCCGTAACTCATCCCCACGTCGGTGGCACGCGCCAGGGACATCGGCAACCACCCGACCGTGAGCGCGGTGGCCAGCCAGGCGGCGACGACCAGGGTGGCACCAATGTGGCCGAGTGCGAATGCGACGACCAAACCCCTACTGCGCCAAATCAGTTCGCCCAGGGCGAGCAAGCACACCAGGCCCGGAAGCCAAACCAGCACGTGGCCGCTGTCGCTGATAAATGCGCTGCCGACCAGCGTGACCACGTGGCCGTGCGCCAGGTTGTGCACGTTGGTGCTCATCTCGCTGACCGCGACGTCGTGAGTACGCGGACCGAGCGCCGTCAGGAGGAAAGACACCCCGAGCAGCATGACGGCGTACACGATGGTGGCAGGCAACCACACCGCCACGAACAGCACCCGCGATCTAACCGTCGTCCAACGATTTTCAACGGGAAGCACGGTGGTTACACCCTCGTCGGCGTTTCGGGTCGCGATAGGCGGCCAGTCGCCGCCGTGCGAGTCAACAGCCATGTCGGACATGCCTATTCCCCCTCGCCTTGTCGATAACCATTGTGACGGAGCCGCAGCGGTGCGGCGGGTGAGACCAATCACAGTCACGGGCCAGCAGGTCAGCGATGGTTTCTCGGCGCACCAGTGTGCGTAGCCGGCCATCGGCGACGGCGATAAGTGGCGGACGGCCCACCAAGTTGCAGGCGGCGCCCATCGAATAGTGATAGGCGCCGGTGCAGGCCACCGCCAGCAGATCGCCGGGGTGGATGTCGGTGGGCAGCTCGACGTCGCGTGCGATTTCTTCCCCGGCCTCGCAATGCCGGCCCACGATCGTGACGGGTGCGGTTGTGGTTCGAGCATGCCAGTTCGCCAGCGCCACTGTGTATTTCACGCCGCGGAGCCCCTCATGTGGGTTATCGACCATTTCGCCGTCCACGACGACGAAGGTGCGCCCGTCGGGCTGGTGTTTAACGGCGATCACCCGGTACAGCGTGATTCCCGCGCGCGCGGCGATAGCTCGGCCCGGCTCGATCACGATCTGCGGGCGCGGATAGCTGTAGTCGGCGCAGGCGGATGTGAGCGCGTCGTCGATTACTGCGGCGAGTGCGTGTGGGCTGAATTCGGGATCGCCGGAAACGTAGGGGACCCCGTATCCGCCGCCGAGGTTGAGCTCGCCGAGCGCGACGCCGTGGCGGTCGCGCACCTCAGCCATCAGGGCCACCAATTGCCGGATCGCCGCACCGTAGGGCCGGGCGTCGGTGAGCTGCGACCCGAGGTGGCAATGCAGTCCCAGCAGGTTCAGCGACGGCTGATTCAGGACGCGCTTGACGGCACCCGCGGCAAGGCCGTCCGCCACGGTAAAGCCGAAGCCGTCGCCGTGCTGGCCGCGGGCTTTGACGTCGGGAATCACCCGGATCAGCACGCCCTGGCGGCGACGCACCCGCGTGGCCAGCAGCGCGATCTCGTTCGGGGAATCGATGACGATGCGGCCCACCCCGGCGTCGAGCGCGCCGTCTAGCTCGTCGGCGGTCTTGGCATTGCCGTGGACGATGATCTGCGACGGCGCCACCCCGGCGGCCAATGCGGTCGCCAGTTCTCCGGACGACCAGACATCCAGGCCGGCACCTTCGGCGGCGGCCCACTCGGCTACGGCGGTGCTCAACAGTGCCTTGCCCGCGTAGACCAGCTTGACCCCGGGAAGCGCGGCCCGATAGCTGCGGAGACGGACCCGAAAGTCCTGTTCATCCAGCACGTAAGCGGGTGTTCCGACCTCGGCGGCGATCTCGGTGACGGCCACCTCGCCGACACAGAGCCGGCCCAGTTCGTCGATGGAGGCACTCAACGGCCACATTGCGCGATCGAGTTGCGGGTGCAGTCCGTGCCGTGGCGACGGACGCAGCTCGAACAGCGTCATGCTTCCAAATTGAGGGCTGCGGCGCCGTCGTGCCTCGCTCTTAACGAATTTTTCACACCTGGGTGATAAATCTTCACGATTTTCACCGACGGCGAACCGTGTGGCGACCTCCGCCTCCGCTGGCTGCAATCTGCGCGTTTCCGCTGATGTTTCCTGCTCGCGGCCGCCGCATGCTGGCTAGCATGAGCGAGATTGATCCACGTGCGGATGCGCCGCTGGTGGATTGGAGCGAACTTGGCGTGAGCGGGCTTTTGCCGACCGGCACGGTGACGTTGCTGTTGGCCGATGTGGAGGGCTCGACGCGGCTGTGGGAAACCCAGCCCGCGGAGATGACCGCGGCCATCGCCCGCCTGAATCAGGCAGTGTCGGACATCCTCGCCACACATGACGGTGTGCGGCCCGTCGAGCAGGGTGAAGGCGACAGCTTCGTGGCGGCGTTCGCCCGTGCTTCGGATGCGGTCGCGGCTGCATTGGAGTTGCAGCGGGCGCCGCTGGCCCCGATCCGGGTGCGCATTGGTCTGCACACCGGGGAGATACAGCTGCGCGATGAAGGCAACTACATCGGCCCGACGATCAACCGGACCGCACGGCTGCGCGACCTGGGGCATGGTGGCCAGACCCTGCTGTCCGGAGCAACGGAGCAGATGGTGATCGACCGGCTCCCGGTGGACGCATGGGCGATGGACCTGGGCACCCACCCGTTGCGTGATCTGCCCCGCCCGGAGCGGGTGGTGCAGCTTTGCCATCCCGATCTGGTCAACGATTTCCCGCCGCTGCGAGTAGCTAAAGCGATTGTCTCCCAGCGTATTCCGGTACAGCTGACGAGCTTCGTGGGTCGTGACGCCGATCTGGTCCAGCTGCGAGAATTACTGGCCGACAACAGGCTGGTGACTTTGACCGGCGCCGGCGGGGTGGGCAAAACGCGGCTGGCGATCCAGGTCGCGGGTCAAGTGGCCGGCGAGTTCGGTGGCGGGGCTTGGTATGTGGATCTGGCGCCGATCACCGATCCCGCTGTCGTCCCGATCGCGGTTGCCCGCGCATTCGGGTTGCCCGACCAGCCGGGTCGCTCGACGACGGACACGATCGCCCGTTTTGTCGCCGATCGCCAGATGCTAGTGGTGCTGGATAACTGCGAGCATCTGCTGGATGCCAGCACCGAGCTGGTCGTCGCTCTCCTGCGTGCTGCGCCGGGGCTGACCTTCCTCGCGACCAGCCGGGAGGCGATCGGAGTGGCCGGTGAGGTGGGTTGGCGGGTGCCGTCGCTGTCGCTGGCGGATGACGCCATCGAGTTGTTCGCCGACCGCGCGCGCCATGCCCGGCCCGATTTCGCCGTTAGCGACGACAACGTCGCGACGGTCACGGAGATCTGCCGGCGCCTTGACGGGGTGCCGCTGGCCATCGAGCTGGCTGCAGCCCGGGTGCGGGCTTTGTCGCTGGCCGAGATTCTCGACAGCCTGCATGACCGGTTCCGGCTGCTGACCGGCGGTGCGCGTACTGCTGTGCGCCGCCAGCAGACACTGCGCGCCTCGGTGGACTGGTCACACGCTCTGTTGACCGAGCCCGAACGGGTGTTGTTTCGCCGGCTGGCGGCGTTCATGGGTGGCTTCGACCTCGAGGCCGCCCAAGCGGTCGCCGGCGGTGGTGACGTGGAGCGCTACCAGGTGCTCGACCAGCTCACCCTGCTCGTCGACAAGTCGCTGGTGGTCGCCGAGGACAACCGGAGTCGAACCCGGTATCGGCTGCTGGAGACGGTGCGCCAATACGCCCAGGAGAAACTCGTCGAATCCGGCGAGGCCGACTGCGTGCGGACCCGCCATCGCGACCACTTCACCACGCTCGCCGCCCTCCTCGACAACCCGGTGCATACCGACCATGAGCAGCGTCTCGGGCAGGCCGAAATCGAGATCGACAATCTGCGGGCCGCGTTTGGGTGGAGTTGCGAGAACTCGGACGTCGAGCTGGCCCTGGCGCTGGCATCGTCGCTGCTGCCGCTTTGGCAAGCGCGAGGACGCGTCCGGGAAGGGCTGGCGTGGTTCGACACTGTCCTCACCGACGAGGTCGCGCAAGACGCCGAAGTGGCGGCCGCGGTACGTGCCCGGTCGCTGGCTGACATGGCAGTCCTTGACACGCTCTTGGCCGCTGCCGACGGCGTGAATCGGGCGCAGCAAGCCCTGGTGCTCGCGCGCGACATCGAGGACGCTGCCGTGCTCGCCAGGGCGCTGGCCGCCTGCGGCTTGACGGCGGCCTACAACGCCGAGCTGGCAGAGGAGTACTTCGCCGAGGCGGTCGAACTCGCCCGGGAGTTGGACGATAGGTGGAGGCTGAGCCAGATCCTGACCTGGCAGGCGAGCGCGGCGATCGCCGCCGGTAACCCGATCGCGGCCGGCATGGCCGCCGAAGAAGGACGCGAGCTCGCGGACGCGATCGGCGACGGGTCCAACTCGCGCCACTGCCGCTTGTGCCTGGGACTGATGCAGATCGCGGGGGGCGATCCGGCCGGAGCGGCCGCACTTCTCGCGGCGGTGGCCGCCGAGGCGGAGGCCGCTCACGATGGGATGCATGCGGCGGTGTGCCGCGCGCATCAGAGCACCGCGCTGGCCGTGCAAGGTGAGACAGACGCGGCCCGAGCCGCGGCCGACGCCAGCCTCGAGTCCGCATCCGAATTGGGCGCGCTCGCCGTGAGCTTGGGCTACTACGCGTTGGTAACCGCGGCCCTGGCCGCCGGCGATGTTCGGACGGCGCTGGACGCGAGCGCGGTGGCCTGGGAGCACGGGAGTGTTCTTCCGGGGTATGCCTCGCACCTGCGCCCCATCCTCGCGCAGGCCACGCAGGCGAACGGGGATCTGACCGCGGCTCGGCGCTGGGCTGACGAAGCGGTCGCGACAGCGCAGGGATTGGCCATGACGTCGGCGCTGACCGCCCGCGCCCGGGTGGCGACCGTACAGGGTGAGCCAGAGCAGGCCGAGCGCGACACCCACGAGGCGTTGACGATCGCCGCCGGCTCGTGCGCGTACCGGTACATTCCCGACAACCTGGACTGCCTTGCCACCCTGGCCGGCGCGGCCGACAGTCACCGAGAAGCGGCGCGGCTCTTCGGCGCGGCATACGGCATCCGGCAACGGACGGGCGCCGTCCGCTTCAAGGTGTGGGACGTCGACTACGATGCCTCAGCCGCTATGCTGCGAGAAGCGCTGGGCGAGCAGGACTTTGAGACGGCCTGGGCGGAGGGCGCGGCCCTGTCCACCGACGAGGCGATCGCCTACGCACAGCGCGGGCGCGGGGTACGCAAACGGCCCACCAGCGGCTGGGCGTCGCTCACCCCCAGCGAGCTCGACGTGGTGCGGCTGGTCAGCGACGGTCTTGGCAATAGCGACATCGCCACAAGGCTTTTCGTCTCACCGCGCACCGTGCAGTCCCATCTGACGCACGTCTACACCAAGCTGGGTTTGACCTCTCGCGTCCAGCTCGCCCAGGAAGCTGCGCGACGCGCCTAGCTAGCGGCGTTCGCAACGACACCGCGCCGGTCGTCGGCCGCCGCCATGCTGATCGACGCCTCGCTGAACTCTTGACGACCTCGTCCCGGGGCTGTTAGACATGGCCTGCGTCACCTATTTGGGCGATCGCTCAAAAAGGACGCGGTGGAGGTTGCCATGGGCCGGATGGACGGCAAGGTCGCATTTATCACCGGTGCGGCACGCGGGCAGGGCAGAAGCCACGCGGTTCGGCTCGCGCAGGAGGGAGCCGACATCATTGCCGTCGACATCTGCCGGGACTTCGAGAACTCCCCGGCAGCTGGTGCGACGCCCGAAGACCTGGACATGACCGCCGGGATGGTCAAGGACGCCGGGGGCCGCGCCGTAACCGCCGAAGTCGACGTGCGCGATTTCGACGCATTGAAGGCCGCCGTGGACAGTGGCGTCGAGCAGCTCGGCCGCCTCGACGTCATCGTGGCCAACGCTGGTATCGGGACCACCGCGGGCAGGCTGCACAAGGCCAAAGAGGCGCTGTGGCAAGAGATGATCGACGTCAACCTCAGCGGGGTCTGGAAAACCGTGAAAGCCGGCGTTCCGCACCTGCTGGCCGGAGACCGCGGCGGCGCGATCATCCTGACGTCCTCGGTCGCCGGGAACAAGGCCTATCCGCACGTCGGCCACTACGTCGCTGCCAAGCACGGTGTCATCGGCCTGATGCGGTCGTTCGCGGTCGAATTGGGACAGCACATGATCAGGGTCAATGCGGTCCTGCCGACGCACGTGGGTTCGCCGCTGCTGTTGAACGAGGCCACCTACCGGGCCTTTCGGCCGGAACTGGAAAACCCTGGGCCAGAAGATCTTGCGCCGGTATGCCAGAGCTTTCACTATCTGCCGATCCCGTGGGTGGAACCCGAAGACATCAGCAACGCAGTGTTGTTTCTGGCCTCCGACGAAGCGCGCTACATCACCGGGGTGGCGCTGCCGGTGGACGCCGGCAGCTGCCTGAAATAAGGGAAAGCATCGATGACTGTCACCAACGACACCGAGGTCTACTACGACCCGTACGACGTCGGCATCAATGCCGACCCGTATCCGACCTATGCGCGGCTACGTGAAGAAGCCCCGCTCTACTACAACAAGCAATATGATTTCTGGGCGGTGTCAAGGCATTCCGACGTCGAGCGGGGGCTGGCCAACTGGGAGACATTCTCGAACCGTCGCAGCGACATTCTCGAGTTGGTCCAGTCGAAATTCGATATGCCCCGTGGCGTCATGATGTTCCAGGATCCGCCCGAGCACACGATGCTGCGCGGGTTGATGTCGCGCGTGTTCACGCCGCGACGGATGGCCGAAATCGAGGACCAGATCCGGCGGTACTGCATTCGCTGCCTAGATCCACTCGTCGGGTCGTCGGGCTTCGACATCATTGCCGAGCTCGCGTCGATGATGCCGATGCGCGTGATCGGCATGCTGTTGGGAATACCGGAGTCCGAACAGGTCTCGGTTCGTGACGCCAATGACGCCAATCTGCGCACCAAACCGGGAGCGCCGCTCAAGGTCGCCAACGCCGACTCCATCGCGGACGGCCGGATCTATGCCGACTACGTCGAATGGCGATCGAAGAACCCGTCCGACGACCTGATGACGACCCTGCTCAACGTCGAGTTCGACGACGAGGACGGGGTGCATCGAAAGCTGACCCGCAAAGAGGTGCTGCACTACACCCAGGTGGTCGCCGGCGCGGGCAACGAGACCACCGGAAGGCTGATCGGCTGGCTGGCCAAGGTGCTTGCCGAAAACCCCGACCAGCGAAGGGAAATCCACCAGGATCGCTCGCTGCTGAACCGCACCGTTGACGAGACGTTGCGCTTCGAACCCACCGGCCCGCACGTAGCACGCTGGATGGCAAAGGATTTCGAGTGCTACGGCACCACCGTTCCGACGGGCAGCGCGATGCTGCTGCTGTTCGGCGCGGCCAACCGCGACCCCCGCCGGTACACCGATCCGGATACCTTCAACATTCGTCGCGACAACATCTCGCACATCACCTTCGGAAAAGGCGTGCACTACTGCCTCGGGGCAAATCTGGCCCGGCTGGAGGGGCGCGTCGCGCTGGACGAGATGCTCAACCGCTGGCCGGAGTGGGATATCGACTACGACACAGCACAACTCGCCTCGACCTCGACCGTACGTGGCTGGGAGAGACTGCGGGTCGTGCTGCCCTGATCCGCTTGGATCAGCCCTGCGCGCCGCGGTCTCGGCGGGCTTTCGGTTGCGGCATCTCGAACCGGTCCAGGAGTCGGTTGACCAGCGCGACGGCCGCGTCGTGGCCCCCGGAGGAACCCAGACCCTCTTCCAAGATCAGGGTGCGGCCTATCGAGGCGATGAAGACCGCGATGGCCGCGGGCGGGAACTCGTCGGTATCGATGTCATGTTCGCGGATGATGAAGTTCAGTGCCGTGATCTGCTGCTCGCGCCACCGATCGGACCACGCGGCGATTTCTGCTCGAATCTCCTTGCGGTGGTTGGCAAGTCCCATGAACTCCAGCAACAACCGGGTGTCCTTGGGCTCGATGAGGGTGTCCCAGAAGGCATGCAGCGGGCGGTCTGAAGACAATGCCGTCTGCTGGCGCTCCAGATAGACGGCAGCGCCGCGGCGAAAGACCGCCAGATACAGCTCATCCATCGTGGGGAAGTAGTAGTGCACCAAGGCCGGTTTGACACCGGCTTTTGCGGCGACCCGGCGCGACGTCGCCGCGGCGTAACCCTCCTCGACCATGATCTGACTCGTCGCGGCCACCAGCAGGTCGCGCGTCGTGGAGTCGCGCGCCTTCGGTCGTTCGGATGCGGTCACCGTCTGGTCATATCACACCGCCGGTTCGGCGACCATGTCGAAGAACGCGGCGCCGGAGTCCGGGATGCGGTTCTGCTTGAACACGTTGACGGCGTAGGAGACCAGAATCATCGAATACAGCAGGTGCAGCAGCCGTTCGGCGTCCTCGGCCAAGTCGTTGATGTCGAGGGCATTGAGGTGGGCGATCGCTTCCTCGGCTCTCGGGCCGATGGCGTCGTAGAAGGCGACGAGTTCGTCGTAGGGCTTCGACAGCCGCGCCTCGTAGCGTTGTGCCCGCGTCGGCAAAGCCCAGTCGGTGACAAACGGTTCGAGGTCGGCGAACCCGTCCGGCAGTAGCAGATCGGTCATGACGACTCCCCGGATTGGTAGGCGTCGACCGTGTCACGGATGACCGTGTGGAACTGGCGGATGAGCAATTCCTGGTCGGACAGGTGGAAGGTGTTCTGCGCCCGCGTCTTCAGCGCCGAGTGCGTCGCTTCGATGGTGTTCACATCCTGCATTGCGAACTCGATCGTGCTGTCTACCACGAGTTCCTGCGCCAGCCGGTCCCGCGCGTTGGCCGGTGGCACGAAGTACATGTCGATCTCGTAGATGTGCGAATCGACCGTCTCGGGCCAGTAGGTGTAGGTGATGTAGTAGTTGCGCGCCCAGAGCTGGATCGAGATGTTCGGGAAGACCCAGAACTGATCGTTGCCCCACGACGCGATGTTGCCGCGGTTCAAGAAGTCGGCGCCCCCGTTTTCGAGCCCGATATCCGGAACGTCGTCGGGCCCGAACAAGCCGGCGCGGAACAGCTTGTAGACCCAGCGCTGATCCTGGCGGGCGGGTCCCGCGGTGCCGGGTTCGCGATAGGGAAGCGGCGGGGGGCCCGGAACCGAGGTGAGCATGTGCGGCCGGAACAGTTCGTAGTGGTAGGAGTCGACGGGTGGCACCATCTTCTCGGCCTTGGAGACGTCGGGATCGATGAAGCGGCCATGCACGTATGGCGGGTGATACCACTCGCAGACCGAGTCGACGGCAAGCTTCCAGTTGCCTTTGATCCGGGTGGAGAAGCCGTAGCGCTGCGTCATCTTCTCGAACGGATACGCCTCGATGGCGAGCAGCCCGTCGCCGAGGAAACTCCGCAGCGGCAATGGAACTTGTCCCGGTTTGGAGGCGAAGTTGACGAAGATGAACCCCGCCCACACCTCGCAGTGCACCGCGGGCATCCGCAGTGAGCTCTTGTCGAGGTCGAAGAACTCGCCTTCATTCGTGATGTGATTGACCTTGCCGTCCAGGCCGTAGCGCCATCCGTGGTACTTGCAGGAGAACGCGCGGCAGGTGCCGGAGGACTCCTCGCCGGGGTGCTCCTGCCAGACGACCTTGTTGCCGCGGTGGGCGCACACGTTGTGGAAGGCATGCACGGTGTCATTGAGGTCGCGGGCGATCACGATCGAGGCAAGGCGGCCGGGCAGGTCGCGGGTGAAATAAGAGCCCTTACGCGGCAGGCGTTCGATGCGCCCGACGCACAACCAGTTTCGCTCGAAGACTGCCTTGCGTTCGGCGGCGAAGAACTCCTCGGAGATCGAGTCTTCGTAGTTGACCGGGCCGGTACCCAATTCGGGGTAGTCGGTGGTGAACTTGCCCCGGCCGGTCGACAGCCGTTGCTGGATGCTGGTCACGAGGGAACTCCTTCCTGCGCGGGTGCGCCGTTGGACCAGGGCTCCTGGTCCCAGGCCCGGTCCAGCGGGGCCATCTCGCCGCCGAACGGGAAGAAGGCCCGCTGTGCATAGGTTTCCCGCGCCAGACCGTGGCCGAGTTCATCGAGGAATGCCCGCTTGAGCGGGTTGGTGAACAGCTGGCGTGAGTAGCGCAGCGTCAGTGGTGGGCGCTTGACCAGTTCGCGTGCGAGTTCCCAGGCCCGGTCCAGCAGTTGGTCCTTGGGCAGCACCTCGTTGACCACGCCCCACTCCTTGGCCTCGGCCGCACCGAGCTTCATGCCGGTCAACAGGAAGTAGCGGGCGCGGGTATGGCCGGCCAGGTAGCTCCAGATGACGTGCTGGCCGTCACCGGGCACCTGGCCGCGCGGGAAATGTGACGCGTCCTGGAAGTAGGCATCCTCGGAGGCCAGCACGATGTCGCCAAGCAACGGTATTTCGGAGTGCATATTGCACGGGCCGTTGACAGCGCTGATCATCGGGACATCCACGTCGAGCACGTTGGTGATCATGTGTCTTGCGTACCAGGCTTTTTCATCAAGTTTGTTCAGCCCCCGGGTGCCGGGCATGATCAGATAGTCGGGCGTTTCGACGCGGTCGCCGTTGGGCATGCGTCCCCAATTGGCGTTGTAGTTCTCGCCGGTGCCGGTGTGGATGAGCACCTTGATCTCGCGGTCGCCGGCGATGTCGGCGAATGCGTCGGACATCTGGTCGTGGGCCCGCCAGTCCCACACCAGGCTGCCACCGTCGGTGTGGCACTGCATGAACAGGATTCCGTCGTCAGAGAGTTCAAACCGGTAGTTGGCGTACCGGTCGTGGTACTCGCTGTATCTGGTCCGCTTTGCCATTGAGTCGTCTCGTCTCCGCGGTGGTGAAAGTGGCCGGCTACCTATTTGAGCGATCGCCCAAATAGGTAGCTGCCATGCTTGCACCTCAGCCAGCAGTGGTCAAGGCTCAGCGGCCGCGGAGCAGGGCCACCACCGGAGCGAAGGATTCGATCTGCGACTGCTGCACGGTGACGTAGTTGACGCCGAGGCTGTCGCGGCGCGAACGCAGCAATTCCCCAACGCTTTCCGGCGTGCCGATCAGGACGTTGGGGTGGTTGCGCAGCAGGTCGGCCGGGATGCCTGTCGTCTTCGCGATGTCGGCCAAGGCCGTCTCGGGATCGTTGGTGATCTCGGTGAAGTACGGGGAACTCTCGACGTCGAGTTGGCGATAGCGGGCACCGGCTGCGGTCGCTACGAAGCCGATTCGACGCTCGGCGACCGCCTGGGGATCGAGGCCGTCTGAATCGCGTGCCACGAACGGCACGCTGGAGATGCTGACGATGTCAGCCTCGCGGCCGGCGAGTGAGAGCACGCGTTGCCCACCGCCGCCGATCATGATCGGCGGATGCGGACGTTGCACCGGCCGCGGCCGTCCCGCATACCCACGCACCTGAACGAACTCGCCCGAACAATCCAGTTCTTCGCCCTCCCAATGGGCCTTGATGAGCGCGACGACCTCGGCCAGCTTGGAGATTCGGCGGTCCGGACGGTCGAATTCCAGTCCCATCGCGGTGTATTCGACTTCGCTCCAGCCGGCCCCGATACCCAACTCCAGACGGCCGTCCGAGAGCAGATCAAGTGTCGCTGCTTCCTTGGCCAATACCGCCGGCACGTGATAGTCGATGCAGAACACCCGGCAACCGATGCGCAGCTTCTCGGTGTGGGCGGCCGCGGCCGCCATCGCCGCAATCGGAGCAAGGTCCTGGCGAGGGGTGCGCGCGGCTCGCTGCGCGGGTCCCGGGCCGAGATAGTGATCGGCGAGGAAAAGCGTTGAATAGCCGAGATCTTCGACTTTGCGTACGGTATCGCGCCACTCGCGCCCGCCGGAGGCGTTGGTCGCTTGCACCGCGAAGCGAAACGGAGGCCGGTCCATAGGCTTGACCGTAATCGATACCGGGTGATAGGCATGTGAAGCCAACCGTTTGAGCGATCGCTCAGGAAAGGTAGATGACGGCTTGAGCGCGAAGACAGCGGTCGTGACGGGCGGTGCCTCGGGGATCGGCCGAGCCGTCGTCGAGAGGTTGCGCAGCGACGGATTCCAGGTGGCCGTCCTCGATCTCACGCCCACCGACGACGGGTTCGGTTACATCGCCGACGTCACCGACCGCGCGCAGGTCGACGCGGCGATGTCCACGATCCGCGACGCATTGGGCCCGATCCTGGTGCTGGTCAACGCCGCCGGGGTGGAGGGCTTCAAGAAGTTCCTGAGCATGTCGTTTCAGGAATGGTCGAAGGTGATCGATGTGAACCTGAACGGTGTGTTCAATACCCTTCAGGCGGTACTGCCCGACATGGTCGAGGCGGGCTGGGGGCGCATCATCAACATCTCGTCGTCCAGCACGCATTCCGGCCAGCCGTTCATGGCCCACTACGTCGCGGCGAAGTCCGCGGTGAACGGGCTGACCAAGTCGCTCGCCCTGGAGTACGGCCCGAGCGGGATCACCGTCAACGCCGTGCCACCGGGCTTCATCGACACACCGATGCTGCGCAGCGCCGAGAGCCGGCATCTACTCGGCGGAACCGTGGAGGACCACATCGCTCGCACGCCGGTTCGCCGGGTGGGCAAGCCGGAGGATATCGCCGCCGCGTGTGCATTCTTCGCTTCCGAGGAAGCCAGCTACATCACCGGACAGATTCTCGGCGTGAACGGTGGTCGCAATACGTGACAGGCGAGATCCCAAGAGATTCAAGGAGTTTGATGTACGACAGGGACCAACTCTTCATCGACGGGAAGTGGGCAGCGCCGGGTTCGGGCCAGGAGGCCGCCATCTCGGTGCAATCCCCGCACAGTGAGGCCGTCATCGGCCACGCGGTGTGCGCGGGACCTACCGACGTCAACCGCGCGGTAGACGCCGCACGGGCGGCTTTCGACACCGGGCCGTGGCCACGCATGCAACCCGCGGAACGGATCGAGGCGATCACCCGCCTGGCCGGCATCTACCAGGAGCGGCGAGCCGATATGGCCACCCTGATCTCGGCCGAGATCGGAGCTCCCATCACCTTCGCCAAGAGGGCGCAGGTTCGGCTGCCGCTGACCATGATGTCGGCGTTCTGCAACTTCGCCGCAGGCTACGAATGGCAGCAAGAACGTCCCGGCGTCTATGGCAAGAACATCCGGATCCGCAAGCTTCCGGTGGGCGTCATCGCCGCGGTGGTGCCGTGGAACATGCCGCAGTTCCTCACCGTCACCAAAGTGGTGCCGGCGCTGCTGGCCGGTTGTTCGGTGCTGCTCAAGCCCGCGCCCGAGTCGGTGCTCGACGCCCAGCTGCTCGCCGATCTGGTTGCGGCAGCTGACCTTCCGCCCGGTGTGTTCAACGTGCTGCCCGGGGGCTGGGAAGTCGGCGAGCTGCTGGTGCGGCATCCCGGCGTCGACAAGGTCTCGTTCACCGGCTCCACGGCCGCGGGCCGGCAGGTCGCCCTTGCCTGCGCCGAAGGGCTCAAGCAGGTGAGCCTCGAACTCGGCGGCAAGTCGGCGGCCATCGTGCTCGACGACGCCGATCTCGCGGCCGCTGCCACCGGGATCCAGATGGCCAGCCTGGCCAACAGTGGCCAGGTCTGCAATGCGCTGAGCCGGATCCTGGTGCCCGAGAAGCGCAAAGACGAGTTCGTCGACGCGTTGGCCGCCGGGATGGCGTCGATGACCGTCGGCGACCCGGCCGATCCCAACACCCAGGTCGGCCCGCTGGTGGCGCAACGCCAGCAGGAGCGGGTCCGTGGATACATCGAATCGGGCAAAAGCGAAGGGGCACGGCTGGTTATCGGCGGCAGCGAGATGCCCGACGGCCTCGACACCGGATGGTACGTGCGCCCGACACTGTTCAGCGACGCAACCAACAACATGCGGATCGCGCGCGAAGAGATCTTCGGCCCGGTGTTGACGGTCATTTCCTACCGTGACGAGGATGAGGCGATCCGGGTGGCCAACGATTCGGAGTACGGGCTGGCGGGATCGGTGTTCACCGCCGACGTCGAGCGCGGGTACGGCGTCGCCGCCCGGGTCCGGTCCGGTACCTTCGGCGTCAACGAGGGCTACATCATGGACCCGGCCGCACCTTTCGGCGGCGTCAAAAATAGCGGATATGGCCGGGAGCTCGGAATCGAGGGAATCGACAGTTACACGGTGAGCCAATCGATTTCGGCGGCAGCAACCAATTAGCAGGCCGGAGGCGGCTGAGATTTTGCGGCGAGCGTGAAGCTGGCCGCACGCTCGATACCCAACGTGAAGCTGGCCGCACGCTCGGCCGGATGAACGGAGTTCGGCCGGGAACCTCGCCCTTGCCTTTCCCGCCGGCTCCGCCTAAGACTGGCGTGTGGGCGGTATTGAATGAGATCCGCTCGCAGTACGCGCAGCGAAAGCGACACCGGGAGCTGGAGTGAGCGATCTGGAAGGCATCGACCCCGCTGTCACGCCCAGCGGGGCCGGGTGCGTGGAGTGTGAGCAGCACCAGGGATGGTGGTTTCACCTACGCCGTTGCGCCCAATGCGGCCACATCGGCTGCTGCGACCAATCGCCGGGCCAGCACGCCACTGCCCACGCCGAAGCCGCCAAGCACCCGCTGATCGCCAGTTTCGAACCCGGCGAACAGTGGTTCTACGACTACCGGGACCAACAGTTCTACGACGGCCCGCCGCTTGCGCCGCCAGAACATCATCCGCTTGACCAGTCGGTGCCAGGACCTGCCGAGCGCCTCCCCGCCGACTGGCAACATCGGCTGCATTGACGCCGGTGGATCAACAATCCGATTAGGAACTTCCCGGCCGGGGAATTGTGCTGGGTACATCCACAGATAAGGAAAATGGCGTGGCTCCGAGTTTCCAGGACATCATCCAGTCCAAGTACCTGCTGTTGACCACATTCACCAAGGACGGCCGCCCCAAGCCCACGGCGATCTGGGGTGTGCCCGAGGGCGACAAGCTCCTCGTCATCACCGACGACGGCTCGTGGAAAACCAAGCGGATCAACAACACACCTCGCGTCACGATCGCGAAGAGCGGGGCCTTGGGCAAGCCCAAGAGCGAAGAGGTCGAGGGCGTCGCCCGCGTCCTGCCGAAGTCCGAGACGCGCCGGGTCTACAACGCCGTGTTGAAGCGGTACTGGTATCACGCCCCGTGGTTCTACGTGCACTCGATCGTGCGGGGCGGCATCGACAAGGTTCACGTCGGCCTCGAGATCAAACCCGCCGCTTAGCAACGCTTCCCGGCGCACGACGCCGCGGTTAGGGTTGACCCGTGGCACAGGAACCGACCCGGACATCATCGTCGATCTTGGCACTTGTCGCGGCGGCCCGCGTCGGCGTCGGGGCCGCGATGTTGCTGGCGCCGGATCGATTCTTCAAGCCCGACTCGGGTACCGAGACGCTGCTGATGCAAACGATCGGGATTCGGGACCTCGTCATCGGGTCGGGCGCCTGCGCCGCGTTGTTGCGCGGTGGCGACGGCGAATTCCGGCGCTGGGCTGCCGTGGGCTTGATCAGCGACAGCGCCGACCTGCTGCTCGGGCTGCGCAGCCGGCCCCTCGTCGGTGCCAAGGGCGCGTTGATCGCCACGCTGGCGCCCGTGCCGTTCGTCGGCGCCGGCGTGCGCGGCTTCGTCCGCGGCTTCGGAAAGAGCAGGCAGCCTTAGCGGCCGGCGCTGCGCAGGGCGTCGATCGTGTCGGTCACGGTGTCCCGCGGGTCCCGATAGGTGATGCCGAGCTCTGTCTCGCTGGGTGAATCGTCGGATGCCGGCATCTGGGTGTAGTACTGCATCCCCGCTGAGGTGAACGGCGTATCGAAGGGGAGAAATCGCCCAGCCCTATCCAGAACCGCCCCCGCGACGCGCAGCGCGGTGTCGGGAATCGGAACGGCGACCATCGGCGTCTCGGCGACCTGGCCGAGCAGGTTCGCAAGGCCGGCGGCGGGAACTCGATGACCGCCGGCGGTGTAGCGCCGCGGTCCGCGGCCGGGCTCCAGTAACGCCGCGTGCAACGCGGCCAAGTCGCGGACGTCGACGATCAGCCATGCCGCGCTCCGCCCCGGGATCGCGTGCATTTGCAGGGCCGCCCGGACACCTTCGCCGGCCTCGCCGTATTGGTTGCCGACCGGCGGCCCCAGGACCATGCCGGGGTAAGTGATGTCGACCGGCGCACCCGCGTCCTGCAGACCCCGCGCATAGATCTCGACCTGCGCCTTGGAGGTTCCGTATCCATCCGCCCCGCCGACCACGGGTAGGTCCGCGGTCAGCGTCTGTAGGTGCGGACGGAACAGCGCCGTGAAGCTCGACACGTGCACGATCGGGTCCAGGCCGAGTTCGACCGCTTGGCCGAGCACGTTTTGAGCGCCCTGCATATTCGTGGTCAGCATCTCGTTGGTCTGACGCGGATCGGTCGCCACCAGAGCGGCGCTGTGCACGACGGCGTCGCATCCCTGCAAGGCTTCCCGTACCGAGACGCGATCGGTGATGTCCCCGACGGCGTAATCCGACACGTCGACGCCCAGCTTGGCGACCGAGGTCTGCAGCCGATCGGGATTGCGCACCAGGAATCGGACCGAGTGCCCCGCGTCAGCGATGACCTTGGCAGTCCACCCACCGACAAATCCCGTACCGCCCGTTATCAGAATTCGCACGCAGCGATTCTGCAAGGCTTGTCGCCCGCGCGGCAACTGGGTGGGCGTTAACTACAGGTGACTGGCGACGAAGCTCGCGCCTTGGCCCGCCATCCCGTTGACGACATACGACGCGTGCGCCGCGCCGTCGTTGCCGCCGCCGCAGATCGGATCGCCGGGAGCGCACAGCTGCAGCGTCTTGGGCTGGTACTGCGGGCCGATGGCGATGTCCGGTGCGCCGTAATGCTCGAGGAATTGGTTCGACGGTGTGCCGAACAGAATGACGGCGGCGACGTGGTTGGCGACATCGGGTGGCATCGGCGCGGGCACCGAAGCAGCGGGAACGCCCTTCGGTACGGCCGGCGACGTGACGAAGCCGGCCACGGCCGCGCCCTGCGAGAAACCGCCCAGCACTTCCCGAGTCTTGGGGCAGCTCGCTGCCATCGACTCGATGTGCGAGCTGGCATCCCGAATCCCGTCGATGAACGTCGCCGGGAAGTCGGGGTTGCCGAAGTCACTGCTGGCCGGGTAGTTCACCGGGTACACCGCGAGGGTCCGACCGCCGATCTGCCCGCGCAGTGCGTCGACGAAGCCGCTACCGATGCCGCCGACACCGGGCGGCTCACTGGTGCCGCGGGCAAACACCAGATCGACGTCGGGACATGGGTCGGCACTTGCTGACGGCGCGTGGCTGCTGAACAGCACGGCAGCCGTCGCCAGCGCGGCTACCCCCGCCGCCGCCGCGAGCTTGCGCATCCGAGTATTGATCACGTTCAAGACGTTCACCTTCATCCCAAGTCGAGTCCGGGTCTCCCATTTATCTGTATTCGATACAGGTGGCGAGAAGGATTGCCCAAAGCTGGCATTCTCAACCGCTACCGGGGAACCAGGCGCAGGACCGGAATCTTGCGGCCGATCGCCACGGTCGCGGCACGGTAGTCGCCGTAGCCGGGGTACGAGCGTTCGGCGAGGCCGTAGAGCCGAGCCCACTCGGCGGGCTCGGTGACCTCGGTGGCCAGGAACCTGTCCCCACCCAACTCACACTCGGGGTGCGCTTTGAGGTTGTAGTACCAATTCGGGTGCGTGCTGCCGCCGAAGTTGGAGGCGATCGCAATCACGTCGCGACCGTCGTGGAAGTAAGAGATCTGGGACTGACGCGGCTCACCGGTCTTAGCGCCCCTCATGTGCAGCGTCGCCGACGGCACAGCAAACATTCCCCAGGACACTTTGTCGCGGGATACCCGCATCAGCCACGGATCGGTCTTCGCGGCAATGTGCTGTGCGAGGAACTTCCCGGGCCTACTGCGAGCAAACTTGGTCATAGTGCGGTTGAATGCCGAAACGTGGCGCTCCGGGTCGACATGGGGTAGCGGCATGAATCGACGATAATCCCGTCCTCGGGGCGCGCGGGCAGCTTCCGCGCAACCAGCGTGCTGACCGGCTTGGGTGTCAGTCCCCGTCCTGCTGTCCAGAAAGACGACCAGCAGGTTTACCGGCGTCTTCAGTAAACCTGCTGGTCGAGAGCGGGGCTATTTCTTGAAGGCGTCCTTCACCTTCTCGCCGGCGTCCTTCAGACTGGACTTGGCCTGGTCTCCACGGCCCTCGTTCTTGGTGTCGTCGTCACCGGTGGCCTTGCCGACGGCTTCCTTCGCCCGGCCGCCGAGGTCCTCGATTTTGTTCTTGATCTTGTCTTCGGTGCTCATGCGCTTTCGCTCCGTCCTCGTACATTGTTGTTATCGGTCCGGCTACCCGAACGGGTGAGTCCGAAACCCTCGAGACCGGGGTCCGCTCACGGCCCGGCCGAAGATTCCGCACCGGATACCGCGGTCAGGCCAGGCAAACAACGACCGCGCCCGGTCGACATGTGATGGATCACAATGGATCTATGGGGATCCCATGAGCACCGGAGCGGTGGTGGCAATAGTCGTCGGGTTGATGCTGCTGGGCCTTGGCATCGTGATCAATCAACTGCTTCGGCTGCGGAAGTATCTGAATGACTCGCCGCCCGAGCATTTGCCTGGTGCTGATGTCGGGGAGCCGCCCGAGCACGATCCGCCCAAGTGACTTTCAGGACTCTGCTCGACTGATAGCTTCGTTCTGGTAATCGCACCTCATCGGGGAGGGCCGCTCCGGCGGTAGCTGACCCGCGCGCACAACGTCCGGGGGCACCATGACACCGTCGACTCTGCTCGCAACCGACGATGGCCTGCCCTGCGGTGTGTCGGGCGCCGCCGATCCGCATTTCGCGAATGTCGTCAAGAAATTTGCCCAGCAGTTCCCGGGGCGGCGCCTCGGCGGCGGAGCCCTGAGTATCTACATCGACGGCATTTGCGTTGTCGACGTCTGGACCGGGTGGTCGGACCGGGCCGGCACCCAGCCCTGGACCGCCGACACCGGCGCGATGGTGTTCTCGGCGACCAAGGGCATCGCGTCGGCGGTGATTCACCGGCTGGCCGACCGCGGCCTGTTGTCCTACGACGATCCGGTCGCCGAGTACTGGCCGGAATTCGCGGCCAACGGCAAGGGCGACATCACGGTTCGCGACGTGCTTAGGCACCGATCCGGTTTGTCGCACCTGCGCGGCGTCACCAAGACGGAGTTGATGGATCACCTGGCCATGGAGGAGCGGCTTGCCGCCGCGCCCGTCGATCACCTGCGGGGCGTGCAGGCGTATCACGCGCTGACCTACGGCTGGCTGCTGTCCGGGCTGGCCCGAGCGGTAACCGGCAAAGGCATGCGAGAGCTGATCCGTCAGGAGGTCGCGCGTCCGCTCAACACCGACGGCCTGCATCTCGGCCGACCGCCCCAGGGCTCGCCCACCACGCCCGCGGAGATCCTGATGCCGCAGAAAAGAATCGTGCCGACCCCGGTGCTCAACTTCATCGCTCCGAGGGTGGCCAACATGCGGTACTCGGGGGCGCTGGGGGCGATGTATTTCCCCGGGATCATGTCCCTGATGCAGGGGGACACCCCGTTCCTGGACGGCGAGATCCCCGCGGCCAACGGCGTGGTCACCGGGCGCGGGCTGGCCAAGATGTATGCCGTGCTGGCCAACGGTGGCCGCATCGACGGCAAGAAGTACCTGTCCGAGGAGTTGGCCCGCGGGCTGGCCGGCCAAGCTCGAATCAAGTGGCCGGACGCAAACATGGTGGTGCCCATGCCTTTTCACCTCGGGTACCACGAATCGCCGGTGCCCGGTCTGTTGCACGGGTTCGGGCACGTGGGTCTGGGCGGGACGCTCGGCTGGGCCGACCCCGAGGTTGGCGGCTCGTTCGGTTACGTGCACAACCGGCTGTTGACGTCGCGGGTGTTCGACATGGGATCGTTCGCGGGTTTGGCCGGTCCGCTGCGCTCCGCGATGGAGGCCGCCCGTCATCAGGGCCCGCTCGAGGTGCCCCAGCTGGGTGCGGCCTACCCCAAACCCGGCCGGCGACGGACGACCGCACCGGCCAGGGTGGCGTCGGGGGACTAGATCTTCGCGAAGCCGCGGGGCAGCGTCAGCGGAAGGTCGGCATAGGTGGCGATTCCGGGCGCCGCGGCGACGACGGCGGGGATCGCGTTGATGGCGGGCACCGCCGTCATGATGTGGCCGAGGTCCATGAATTCCTCGAGCGTCGTGGCCTCGAAGTAGGGCGGCGGCAGGAAGCCGACCTTGGTTGTCACCGTCGGTTGCCCGTCGACCTGGATGACCCAGCCGTCCTGCTCGATCTTCCAGTCCGGCTCGAGCGTCTGGCCCTTTTTCCATCGGACGTTGAGGTCGATGAGGGTCTTGCCGTTGACGATGCCCTGCCAGCTGATGTAGGTGCCCGCGACGTGTCCCGCGGGGATGGTCCAGGACGCCATTTCGAGGTCGGCCGTGGTTTGGGCGAACTCGGCGACGCATTTGACCTCGTCGAGTTCGACGCCGAGCGCGTCAGCAACCAGCCGGACGGCTTCGCCGAAGATCGCGGTGCCCTTGGCGGCCATCGCCGGCAGGTCCGGGTGGTCGATCGGCTGACCGAAGCCCACCGGCTTCTCGGTCTCGGGCGAGTCGTAGAACGTGGTGTCGGCGGCTTCGTTGACCGTGACCTTGTCGACGCGGTTGCACACCATCGCCGAGACGATGGCCAGCAGCTCGGCGAAGCCCGGGCTCACGCCGGAGCCGAAGATCGTCGACCCGCCCTTCTCGCAGGCCTCGAGGATCCGGTCGCGGCCCTCGCCCAGGTTGTGCCCGGTGATGAACGACGCGGTGGTCACCACGTTGACACCCGCGGCCAGGATGCCGACCAGCTCGTCGACGTTGATCCACATCGGGTTGTAGACGACGCAGTCCGGTTTGAGCGCGAGCAGCGCCGCCACGTCGTTGGTCGCGGCGACCCCGAGCGGAGCGATGCCCACTAACTCGCCGGCGTCACGCCCGACCTTCTCCGGAGACCAGGCAAAGCACCCGACCAGTTCCAGCATGGGGTTGTCGGCGATCGACTTGAGCGAGCTCTTGCCCACGTTTCCGGTGTTCCACTGAACGACTCGATAGTTGTTTGGCACTCGCTCAGCATAGGGGTTCTTAGTGGGGCTTAGTAGGTGGATTCGGAAGCCAAAATCTCGGCCAGAAACGCGTCCGCCGGCGGCCGGTCCAGGCGGGCGTGCACCCAACGGCGAATCCGTTCCCGGGTTTCGCGGGGCTCGCTCGTGACGGCTCCGACGATCACCGCGGTCTGCGCCCAATCGTGATCCCAGGCCGCGGATTCGCTCATCGGCCGCGCCTCGGCGTCGAGCAAGGGAAGGTTCGCGTGGCCATCGCCATCCAGAACACCGGCCCCGCTGATGGCTCCGGACTGCAACCGCACCGGGATACCGGTGGCCGGGTCCGGCCCGACGGTCGCCGCCCGCACCACGGCCGCTACCCCCGCCTCGATGCTCCACTCGACGGTGTCCTCGCCCGCATCGAAGATGGCGGGGGGCACCGCGGTCCAGTTGACGGATGAGACGCCCCTGGCGATCGGAGTCGCGCTTCGGGGACCCGTGTCGGCGCCCGCGGCCAGCGCGTAGTCGTCGCGACGCCCACTCGGCGCAGCCGACATCGTA
Source organism: Mycobacterium sp. IDUB_19 (assembly GCF_055419445.1). Taxonomy (NCBI): domain Bacteria; kingdom Bacillati; phylum Actinomycetota; class Actinomycetes; order Mycobacteriales; family Mycobacteriaceae; genus Mycobacterium; species Mycobacterium sp. IDUB_19. Next base: position 100,104 of record NZ_JBVAXR010000001.1, read on the forward strand.
TCCGAATCATCAAGAGCGGCAATCAGTTCGGCCCACGCGTCGTCGTCCACACCGATCTCGTCGGCAATCCCAGCGCCCGCGCGCACCAGGTCCGCGATCCGCGGATCATCGCTGCGGAGATGGGTGAACAACGCCGCGGCATGCGGCGCCAGCAGTTCGGCCACCTCCGAATCCAGCGTGTCGTCGGTGAAGAAGCCCTGCGCGCCGACGGTCAGCAGCGCGATCTCGACATCGAGCAGCGCACGATCCAGGCCGACGATGCCGTCCTGCCGGCTCGCCGGCCACCAGCGCCGCAGCCAATGCCCGATGGCCAGTCGGCGCAACGGGTCGACCGACCCGGGCACGATGTTGACGCCGGCGAGGTCGATGCTGGTCGCGCCGTCCACCGCGTCCGCGGCAGCAGCCAGCGCGACGTGTCCGGCTTCGCCGAACACCCGCCAAAGCCAGTCGGCGCGCGACAGATCGGTGAAGGTGATCTGGGCTCGCCCGTCGCCGGGTGGGTCGTCGACCGTCCAGGACAGCACGGCGCCGCTGACTTCCAGCACCGCGGCCAGCGGCGTCTCGGCGCTGACCGGCCCGACGCTCCAAAGGCCGGAATCGGCAACCAATTTCATCCGGCCACCTGCAATTCCAACATCGCCTTGATCCGCTGGCGGTGATCGAGGCTCACCGAGCGCGCGACCCCCTCCAACAGCGACCGCATCTCGTCGACGTCTTCGCAGGGCTCCTGCCAGACGTCGCGCCCGTGCAGCCGGGCCCACAGGCGGCTCAAGTAGGGCGGCGCATACGCGGCGAGGTCGTCGACGACCTGCCGCTGCCGAGGGTGGATCGGACCGCCCTCGGCGAGGTAGCGCCGGGCGTGCAGGACGTACGCTTCCTTGCGCAGTCGCGCCTGGATCTGTGCTGCCAGCGCGTAACGGCTTGCCACGGTTCGGTCCAGCGGCGCCAGCTCGACCGCGACCTCGATCCCGGCCACCAGCGTGGCTTGCTTGTCCTCCGACAGCAGCCCCCACGGCGCGCAGGCGCGGTCGACTTCCTCCTCGCAGAGCAACGGGATGTCGGGCAGGGCGTCACGGTCCAGGGCGCGGCGCAGCGTCGCCCGGACTCGGTCCACGACAGTGCGATCCAGCGGGCGATCGCTGTCTGCCTCACCGGCGATGGGCGGGGGACGTTGCGGCGCAACCGAGCTCAGTCCGAGGTCGACGATCGACCAGGGCAGCTCCGCCGATTCGACACGGGCCAGTGCGCCCAGATTGTACGGGGTGGTGTCGCTGATCATGGCCCACCAGACCCGCTGCCGGGCCGTCGCGGCGCGATGTCCGTGGGCGGGCCCGAGCACCGTGGCAAGCTCGGCCAGGAACGGCCCCGTCACCGTCTCGCCTGCCCGCACGTCAGCCCAACTGCGTTCGAGCTGATCGGTCAGGGTGGCCACCACATCCGCACTGGCGACGTACTGATGCAGCACTTCGATCGCGGTACGGTCGCGGCCCCGGTGAATCTCGTGGAGCACGGTGGCCGCGGTCTCGCGATCCTCCGGGGCCGGTGAGCCTCTGGTGACCGCGAGCTCAAAGCACACGGGGAAGTAGAGCTCCTGGGCGTTTCCGGAGCGGATCCGCTGCCGGCGGCGCTCGAGTTTGAGGACCGCGAACCATGCTGCGGCGGCACGTAATTCGGATGCGCTGCCGACGATCAGTTCGCGCATCGCCGCGGCGGTCTCAGGGGCGACCACCGGGGCCGAATACTGCGGGTTGGACCGCAACCGCAGCACCAACGGGTCGATGATGCGCTTGACGGTCCGGGTCAGCGGTCCGCCGTCGTCACCGCTGAGCACCTCGACGCCGGGGGCGATCGCCCGCCACGCCGCCTCGATCACCGACCGGCGTGGATGGCCTGCCGCCACGGTGGTGGCCAGCTGCGGATCCGCGCTCATCAGCACAGGATAGGGGCATTCCAGAGATACCGGCAGCCAAAAAGTTGGGTTCGGTAGCCGGTTGACACGCAGACCCTTTATGCATGAACAAGCTGAGGACATTGCTGGCGGGCGTCGGGCGTCTCGCGTTCTGGCGGCGGCCGAACACCGAAGGTCGTACCGTCGGCGTCGGCACCGTGCGCGATGTCGCCGGCCAGCGGCAGGTTTTCGTCGAAGTAGTGGCCGTATCGGGCGAGACATTCATCGGCAGATTGGCGCGGTGCGAGGACGATCCCGACGTGTCGGTGCTGCGGCCCGGCCTCGTCGTTCTGGTGGCCTTCGATCCCGCTGCCCGCGAGGAGCTTTCGCTGCCCGACGACGTGTTGGCGGTCCACGCTTCGTGGCTGGCCGCGGTCTGAGTGCTAGCGTGCGCCGTCGACAGCGAAACTGACCAGCGCGCCCCAATACAGCGGGCTGGCCGTGCGGTCTCCGTCCCGCCAGCGCCGCATCTGCTCGCGCTGCCATCGATTCACCGCGCAGCCCGCGTCGGCGTCCTCATGGGCGCGGTCGACGGCGGCGACGACGTCGGTCATCGGATCGGCATCCGTACCGGCGAATTGACGGTAGGCGGTCGTGGTGGGCAGCGACCACAGTGTGGCGGTGACCAACTGTGCGCCACCCAGAATCATCGCCGCCACCAGACCGGTCGCCTCGTCGAATCGATAGTCGCCGCCCGAACCGCAGGCCAGCAGGGCGACCCGGGGAGGCATCGGCAACCGCAACGCCATCAGGTCCGACGCGGTGAGCGGACGGTGGTCGCCGATGGTGTCGGCGTCGCCGGGAGTCGCCGCCGTGCAGGCCAGGTGCAGGGCCGCGCGGTCGGCCTGGGCGGCGTGATCTGGCTGCGCGTCAGCAGAACTCGCGTGTCCGACGTAGAGCAGCCGGCTAGGGTGCTGCGCCAGCAAGTCGGCCAGCCAGGTGCGGTCAGCATCCTGACGACGGAACAGTTCGACCGCCCCGCCGACTCCGGGCAGCACCGCCTGGCGTGTCATCAGCTCGGCAAAGTGTTGCGCCAACCGCGTTTCCGGTGACGGCCTGCCGAGCACCGAGCCGAGCGCGGAGTCGGGGCGCTGCCCGGGCACGCGAGGGTCGAGGACCAGGACTGGCGGACCGCCGCGGCGGTCCTCCCATCCGGTCGGTGTGCGCGGAGCGTGCACGATGTTCGCCGGCACCGCCATCAGCACGTCGGCCAACTCCATCAGCCGATGGCCGTCGGTGTGCTCGCTGATATTCGCGAGCTGCCAAGGGATCCGGGCCGCGACCCGACCGCTGGCCGTGATGGCGTCCTGGCGGGCGCGCACCAATTCCTCTTTGCTCGGGCCCGATGTCGGCACCGCCAGCAACCCCCAGGGGACGCGCGCCAGCCGAGCGCTTGGGGCCACGAACAGCGTTGCGCGGGGCGAGCTTACGCACTCCGTCAACAGCTGCCAGCCTTGCGTGCTGATCAGCAGCACACCCAGGATGTAGGCGACCGTAAGTTCGGTGTCCGGATTTGCGAAAGGGCCGGTGGCCAAGGCCCGTTCGATGGCGTCGCGCCGGCTCTCGCTGCCGTGCGGCTCCGGTATGGCGTCGGTCAGCTCCTCGATGGCCGCCAGCAGGATCGGTTCCTCCACCACCCAGGTGACGGTCCGCGACGGCTGCCCCACGATCCGCAAACTGGCGTAGGTGGCGATCCCAACGTCGGCGTACCGCAGGACAAGGGTGAGCCGGTCCGCCTCGCTCATGGCCAGGTCGACCAGGCGGGTTCGGCGGCGGTGACGTCACGCCCGTAGCGCTGCAGCGCCAGTGCGCGATAGTGACTCATGATCGGCGGACTGTCGGGCTGCATCTGCAACGGCGGCAACGGCCCGAGCCGGGTGAGCGAGCGGCCGGCACCCGCGGGCGGCCCGGCCGCGGCCAGCGCGATGGCTGGTTCCGCCTCCATGTCGACGACCACTGTGGCGGTCGCCGTCGACGCCCATTCGCCTATTTTCGGCCGTTGCACGTCCGTGTCGAAAGTGCCTCGCGCGCTGTGGTATTCGACGAGCTCACTGATCAGCTGGGTGTTTTCCCATTCGTATGCGACAGCGAAGGCGCCGGCCAGGATGGGTGCCGAAATGCTGGTCGCCCAGCGTGATCTCGCGTCGGCGTCGGTGATGGAAAAGCGCACCGAGTCGACCGCCAGCGCGGCCGGGAGCTTGAGCTCGGCGGCCTGTTCGAGCTTGGTCATCGCGCGCCAGTATTCGGGGGTGCCGACCTCGCCGTGCAGGATGCCGAGTCCCTCGGCCTGCCGGGCTTCCGTTTCCTGCAGCGTCTCGTCGGGATCGCCCGAGCTGTCGAAGCCGAGGTCCGCCAACGCATCCGCGCGCCACACGGTGCCGAGGTGACTGTCCAGTTGGGCGTACTGCAGCCAGCTGCTGCGCGGCGACGAGTCCAGGAGTTCGCGGGCCTGGGCGATCAGCTCGACCGCGTCAGCGAACCGGCTGCAAAAGATCGCTATCCAACTGCGCTGCAACAAGATACGTTGCAGGTACAACGGCTTGCCCACCTCGCGCCATCCCCGCTCGGCATGCTCCCAGCACTCGTCCGCGCCTTCCAGGGCGCCGGATCCCAGCCGGGTCAGACCCATGTACAGCCAGCACCGCGCGATATCGTGTGCCCGCTCGTGGCGCGCGATGACGGGGTAGGCCTCGGAGACCAGCTGCTCGGTCGTCGCGTGGTCACTGACCAACCAGCGCGCCGCCGCGCGCTCTAATTGTGTTCTGGCCTCTGCTAATTCCCAACCCCGCGCCTTGGCCCTGGCTCCGGCGCGACGCAGCCACGGTTCGGCTTCGCTGAGCCGCCCGGTCTCGACGCAGAACCTGCCGTACGCGGTGGCCGCGGCTATCCGCAGCTGGTCGTCGAATTCTGCGTCGCCGAGGCGGTCGACCGCCCCGAGCACCCGCTCCCACAACGGAATGGACCGCACGTGCAGGTCGTCGTCGCACAGCGCGCTCGCGCACAGCACCTGTGCGTGGATGACTAGGCGGGCGTGCTCGTCGGCCAGCTCGGGGAACACGTCGCCGGCCTGGCTCAGCTCGGCCAGCGCGTGTTCGGCGCCTTCGTGGTCGCCCTGCGCCGCGGCCACGCCGGTCTGCAGGAACTGGGCCCGCCGCGAGTAGCGAGCGATCATGTGCGCAACGTCGGAATTAGGCATCCTGACCTGGCCGGCCGCTTCCGGCATCGTGCCGGCCATGATCCCGGAGTAGATCGCCAGGCAGTCGCCGATGCGCCGGATGCACTCGTGCACTCCGTCATTCGCGCCCCGCGCGAGGTAGATCTCGCCCAGCTGAGCGAAGACCTCCAGGATCAGATCGTCGCGATCTTCCCGCTCGATCTGCGGCACCAGGGACAGCAACAGGTCCTGGGCGCCGGTCTCGTCGGCGACCAGTGCCAGTCGGCGGGCACGCTCTAGTTCGCCGGAGATCGACACGGCTGCATCATAAATCCATTTGCCGGGGGTCTGCCCCGGACAGCCCGGTGCGGCGGACATGTGAGTGAAGCATGTCCGCCGCCCGGGGTAAAGCCGATTAGCCGCACGTCACCTTGATGCTGTAGTCCTTGGTGATCATGCCGGCCATCGGGTTCTTCAGGTCGGCGCCCTGCGCCTGACCGGTGATGGTGTAGGTCTTGCCGTCCACCGCCACGTTGGCCGACCCGACCTTCGCACCCATGTTGTTGGCGACCGACAAGGCGTTGCCGTCCACCACGAGTGCCAACGATTCGACCTTCGGAGTTGCTTCGTCGGTCATCACGACGGCCAGCGCCTGCTGCGCACCGCCGGTGGATCCGCTACCGATGTCGATCTTGCCGCCCTGCTTCACGCAGGTCACCGAGGACGGGTTGACGCCCGCCAGGTCGGTGCCACCGACCTTGATCTGAGCACCGCTCCCGGAGGCGACGCTAGGGGCGGTGCTCGACGCCGGGCTGGCTGTGTGGCCGCCGCTTGAGCAGCCGACCACCGCCGAGGCGATGCCGAGAGTTCCGATCGCTCCCACGAGAAGACGCTTCACTGGTGATTCCTTCCTTCATGCGCCGCCCCGTTGGCGTCGTCATGGAAGCAAGTACAGAACGCCCGAATTGCTACCGATCCCAATTTTCTTGGGCGCAAGCGGTAGGCTCCGGCGACGGACTGAAGGGAGAACATCGGATGGCCAGCGTGAATTGGTTGGAAAAGACTGAGGCACATGACTTTCCGGCAGCCGCCGACTACCTGGACCTCATCGCGGATCCGGCCACTGTCAATAAGCTGACCAAACGGCTGCAGGGCGGAACCGTGACGCACAAGAAGGCCAAGGACATCCTGCGAGCCGCGCAGCTAAGCCTGTTACCCGTCGATAACCCACACGTCGCCGCCGATCTCAGCAAGATCGAAAAAGGTGTCGCGCTCTCGCCGATCCTGCTGGTGCGCGGCGACATCGTGACCGGTGTACCGCTGCAGATCGCCGACGGCTACCACCGTGTCTGCGCGAGTTATCACACCGACGAGAACACCCCCATACCTGTTGTGCTCGCGACACTGAGCCGCGGCAAGTAGGGCGGCGGCACCCGGGAAATCGCTGCGCCGGGCGCAGTGCTTGAGTGTCACTGTGATTGAGATCCAGACCGTCGGTGCGGTGCGGGTGTTGACCCTTTCGGCCGGGCGCGTCAACGCCCTCGATGTGGAAGTGCTTGAGGAGCTGACCCGCTCCTTCCGTGAACTGCAGGACTCGGGCAACGGACCGCTGGTCATCACCGGCGCGGGTCGGGTGTTCAGCGCGGGGGTCGACCTCAACCGCGTGGTCGACGGCGGTAGCAACTACACCGATCGGTTGGTTCCGGCGCTGTCTGATGCGTTCGACGCGTTGTTCAGCTTTCCGTGGCCGACGGTCGCCGCCATCAATGGTGCGGCTATCGCCGGGGGGTGCGTGCTGGCGTGTGCCTGCGATCGTCGCCTGATCGGTCCCGAGGCGGGGATCGGGGCAGCCGAGGTCCGCGTCGGCGTCTCGTTCCCGGTCGCCGCGCTGGAAGTCATGCGTTACGCCTGCGGAGATCGGGCCGAGGAAGTACTGCTCGGCGCTCGCACCTACCAGGGGGCCGACGCCATCACCCGCGGGCTTGCCCACCGCGTCGTCTCCGATGATCTGATCGAGGCGGCCGTCGCGGAGGCCGCAGACCTGGGCGGCATCCCGGTCGACGCCTACCGCGACACGAAAGCCCAGCTGCGGGCGCCGGCGGTGGCGCGGATCCGTCAGGGTGGCGCTACCGACGCCGACGTTCGCCAGCTGTGGGGTGCGGACGAGACGCAGCAGCGCATCGCCGCCTACGTGGAGAGTCTTCGGCGCCGCGACTGATCACTCGTCGAGGGCGATGCCGCCGCGGGTGCGCCTGCGCCGCATGCGGTGCGAGCCCTTGCCTTCCGGCCGGCGGTTACGCAGCCCGCTGCTGGGTTCCTCGGTGTCGTCGTCGGCCTCGGCGGACGGCTCCTCGGTCGAGGGTTCCGGCTCGGTCTCGGCGCTTTCCGTGGTCGCGTCGGGTTCTTCTGTGGGCTCTTCGGCCTGCTCCGGCTCTGCTTCCTTCGCCGTGACGGTCTCGGCCTCTTCGGCTTCGGCGGCCTCGGTGTCCGCTGCCTCGGCCTCGTCGGATTCTGCATCCTCAGCGGTGTCCGTGGCTTCCTCGGTGTCCGCCTCGTCGCCCTTCTTGCGGCGCAGACCACGCCGTTTGGGCTTCTTCGCCTTGATCGGTTTCGGCGGAGGCGGCGGCAACTCGGCGACGAACGACAGGTAGAACGCGAAAAAACCGATCACGCCGATCGCGGCGGCAGCGCCGTAAATGCCGAACAGATACTGTCCCGCGGAGTCCAGGCTGAGCCAGATCTCGCTGATCGCGGTGCCGATGATCAGCACCCCGGCCAGTACGTGGGCCACGATTGACCAGAGCCGGAGCGTCAGGGCCAGCTGCGGCACGCCCAGCTCCGGCTTACGGGTCCGTAGCAGGGTGAACACCACGGGCAGCGCGGCCAGGGCAAACAACGCTCCCGAGCCGATCCGGCCCGCCATCCCCAGTGCGCGTGGTGTGTCGCCCATCAACTCCGACCAGCGGGGTAACACGCAGAGGAAATAGAGGACGCCGGCACCGATCGAAAACAACAAGTGCCACGGTATGGCGACCTTGCGCCCCATACGCCTCCCTCATACTGGTGAGCCCACGTCAGCCTAGAGGCCGAGTGCACCCGATTTGCGGAGGATGCGGGATTTGAACCCGCGAGGGCTATTAACCCAACCCGCGTTCCAGGCGAGCGCCATAGGCCACTAGGCGAATCCTCCGTGGCAATGGTAGCGGCTGGGTCAACGCGGAATGTCCCGCGGCCGTCATCGGCGGATGCGAGCAGGTACTAGACTCTCGGTGGACCCCGCGCGGCGTCTATCCTGTGAATTCCCCCAGGGCCGGAAGGCAGCAAGGGTCAATGGGCTCTGTCGGGTGCGCGGGGTCCCCTATGTGTGGGGCCGTGCGATCAGTGCGTACGCCGGTAGCCGGCCCGTCACCCTCCGGCGTTCGACAGCGAAAGGGCCCCTGGTGGCGTTCGATTCCCTCAGCCCCGAAGAGCTCACCGCACTGCACACCCGCAACCAGCAGGACTACGCGGAGCTGCAGGCCAAGAAGCTGCACTTGGATCTGACCCGCGGCAAACCGGCCCCGGAGCAGCTGGATCTGTCCAATCAGCTACTGAGCCTGCCCGGCGACGACTTCCGCGACGCCGAGGGCACCGACACCCGTAACTACGGCGGCCTGCACGGCCTGCCCGGACTGCGGGCCGTCTTCGGGGAGCTGCTCGGCATTCCGGTGCCCAACCTGATCGCCGGGAACAACTCCAGCCTGGAGCTGATGCACGACCTGGTCGCCTTCTCGATGCTGTACGGCGGCGTGGACTCGCAACGGCCCTGGAAGGACGAGCCGAGCATCAAGTTCCTGTGCCCCGCGCCCGGGTATGACCGGCACTTCGCCATCACCGAGACCATGGGCATCGAGATGATCCGAGTCCCGATGCGCGACGACGGCCCCGACGTGGACATGATCGAGGAGCTCGTCGCCGTCGACCCCGCGATCAAGGGGATGTGGACGGTGCCGGTGTTCGGCAACCCCACCGGCGTCACGTACTCCTGGGAAACGGTTCGTCGGCTGGTGCAGATGCGGACGGCGGCGCCCGACTTCCGGCTGTTCTGGGACAACGCCTACGCGGTGCACACCCTGACGCACGACTTCCTGCGCCAGGTCGACATCCTCGGGCTGGCCGCCACGGCCGGCAACCCGCACCGGCCGTACGTCTTCGCCTCGACGTCGAAGATCACCTTCGCCGGCGCCGGAGTCAGCTTCCTGGGCGGGTCGCTGGGCAACATCGCCTGGTACCTGCAGTACGCGGGGAAGAAGTCGATCGGCCCGGACAAGATCAACCAGCTGCGGCACCTGCGTTTCTTCGGCGACGCCGACGGGGTCCGCCTGCAGATGCAGCGCCACCAGCAGATCCTGGCGCCGAAGTTCGCCCTGACGTTGGAGATCCTCGAGCAGCGGCTCGGCGACTCCAAGATCGCTTCCTGGACCGAGCCCAAGGGCGGCTACTTCATCAGTCTGGACGTCTGGCCCGGCACGGCCCGCCGCACCGTCGCGCTGGCCAAGGACGCCGGTATCGCGGTCACCGAGGCAGGTGCGACGTTCCCGTACCGCAAGGATCCGGAGGATAAGAACATCCGGATCGCGCCCACCTTCCCGTCGCTGCCGGACCTGCGCGACGCGGTCGACGGGCTGGCGACCTGCGCGCTGCTGGCGGCTTCCGAGGCCCGGCTGGGCGCCCCGGCACCGAGCGTGAACTGACGGCGTTGTGTGTGTGCCTTGGGGGCTCGCGTGCGCGCCAAGGACGCCGCGTGTGCGCCTAGGGCGGGAAATCCGGCAAAATCCCGCCCTGCACGCACACGCAAAGCCGCTGATGCACATCCGATGCTGCCCGGGCTCTAGTCACCGTGTAAACGGTGCGACTTCTCAGCGGGCCCTGCGGTGCCCGCATCGTCGTCGCACGGCGCCGGTAGCCTGCTGACCGTGGCTCTCTACCGCAAGTACCGACCGGCAACCTTCGCCGAAGTGGTGGGGCAGGAGCACGTCACCGAGCCGCTGTCCATCGCCCTGGAAGCCGGTCGGATCAACCACGCGTACCTGTTCTCCGGGCCGCGCGGCTGCGGAAAGACCTCGTCGGCACGCATCTTGGCCCGGTCGCTGAACTGCGCCCAGGGGCCGACGGCCAGCCCGTGCGGGGTTTGCGATTCGTGCCAGGCGCTGGCGCCCAACGCGCCCGGCAGCATCGACGTGGTGGAGCTCGACGCCGCCAGCCACGGCGGCGTGGACGACACCCGCGAGCTGCGTGACCGCGCCTTCTACGCGCCGGCGCAGTCGCGCTACCGGGTTTTCATCGTCGACGAGGCGCACATGGTGACCACGGCGGGGTTCAACGCACTGCTCAAGATCGTCGAGGAACCGCCCGAGCACCTGATCTTCATCTTCGCCACCACCGAGCCGGAGAAGGTGCTGCCGACGATCCGGTCGCGCACCCATCACTACCCGTTCCGGCTGTTGCCGCCCAAGACCATGCGTTCGCTGATCGGAAGGATCTGTGAACAGGAAAGTGTCGTCGTCGACGACGCGGTGTACCCGCTGGTGATCCGTGCCGGCGGTGGTTCGCCCCGCGACACGTTGTCGGTGCTCGACCAGTTGGTCGCCGGGGCTGACAACAACCACCTCACCTACCCCCGGGCGTTGGGGCTGCTGGGCGCCACCGACGTCGCCCTGATCGACGACGCCGTCGACGCGCTCGCCGCCGGGGATGCCGCGGCGATGTTCGGGGCCGTCGAATCGGTGATCGATGCCGGCCACGACCCACGGCGCTTCGCCACCGACCTACTGGAGCGGTTCCGCGATCTTATTGTGCTGCAAGCGGTTCCGGACGCGATAAGCCGCGGCGTGGTGGACGCGCCGGAGGATGTGTTGGACCGCATGCGCGAGCAAGCGGCCCGAATCGGCGCGGCGACGCTGACCCGGTACGCCGAAGTGGTGCAGGCCGGGCTGGGGGAGATGCGCGGTGCGACCGCGCCCCGGCTGCTGCTCGAAGTGGTCTGTGCGCGCCTGCTGCTGCCGTCGGCCAGCGACACCGAATCGGCACTGCTGCAACGCATCGAGCGCATCGAGACCCGGCTGGCCATGTCCATCCCCACCGCCGAAGTCGCCGCGGCGGCCCCGCCGCCGGCGGCCACACCACCGGTGGCCGCAACACCGCGTTCGCCATCGCGGCCATCGGCACCGGCCCAACCCCCGGCCGAACCCGTCCGGCCCCGTCGGCAGGCCGCGGCACCCGAGCCGGCGAGCGAACCGCCGCCGCCTCCACCACCTGCCCCGGAGCCGCTCTCCGAACCAGCTTCTGCCCCAGGCGAACTCAACGCAACCGCGGTGCGAACGATGTGGCCGACGGTGCGCGACAAGGTGCGCCAGCGCAGCCGCACCACCGAGGTGATGCTGGCCGGCGCCACCGTGCGCGCGGTAGACGACGACACGCTGGTCCTCAGTCACGCGTCGGCGCCGCTGGCCAAGCGGCTGTCCGAACAGCGCAACGCCGACGTCATCGCCGAGGCGCTCAAGGACGCGCTGGGCGTCAATTGGCGGGTGCGGTGTGAGGTCGGGGGACCTGCGCCCGCGGAAGCGGCGCCGCCGCCCGCCGAGGAGGAACCTCCGGTAAACGTCGCTGCCGCTGCGGAATCCGCGCAGCGCGACGAAGAGGAACACATGCTGGCCGAAGCCGGCCGCACCGATCCATCGGCGCCGCGCCGCGACCCCGAAGAAGCCGCACTCGAACTACTGCAGAACGAGTTGGGCGCGCGCCGGATCGACGGAAGCTAAGGCTGCCACCAGGGCCGCAGCGGCAGGTTGTCGACGCCCCGCCGCTCGACATTGGCGGCCAGCACGTGATGAAGCTGAAGGTTGTTCTGCTCGAACGCAACTCGTGAAGCAGCCATGTACAGACCCCACACCTTCGCGATCGGCAGGGAGACCTCGGCGACCGCGGCATCCCAGTGCTCGACGAGGTTGCAGCACCAGTCACGCAGCGTCATCGCATAGTGATGGCGGAAGTTCTCCGCGTGCAGCACTTCGAAGCCGCGCTCCTGGATCTCGGTCAGGATGCGGCCCGAGCCGGTCAGCTCGCCGTCCGGAAAGACGTAACGGTCGGTGAATCCGCCCGCGAACGAAGTCTGCTTGTTGTCATGGCGGGTGATGCAGTGATTGAGCAGCAGGCCGCCGGTGCGCAACTTCGACTTGAGCAACTCGAAGTAGGCCGGATAGTTCTTGACTCCGATGTGCTCGGTCAGCCCGATCGACGAGACGGCGTCGAACTCGGCTTCGGGCACATCGCGGTAGTCGCAGTGGCGCACCTCGGCCAGCGCGGAGAGCCCCTCGTTCTCGATCGCTTGCTGTGCCCACTTCGCCTGTTCGCCCGACAGGGTGGCGCCGATCGCCCGGACACCGTGCCGTGCGGCGTAACGCACCATGCCGCCCCAGCCGCAACCGACGTCGAGCAGCCGGTCGCCCGGTTGCAGCCGCAGCTTGTCGAAGACCAGCCGGTACTTGTTCTCCTGCGCCTCTTCCAGCGTCGCGTCGGCGTGCGGATAGACCGCGCACGTGTAGGTCATCGATGGCCCGAGCACCCATTCGTAGAACGCGTTGGAAACGTCGTAGTGATGGTGGATCGCCTCGGCATCACGAGTCTTGCTGTGCAGCAAGCCATCAGCGACCCGACGCCACCGAGGCGGCGTCTCCTGCGGCGGCGGCGGGATCGGCACCAAATGCTCGATGCCGATCGACAGCACCACCTGCGCCAGCGTCCGCGCCGACGGCCGTTTGAAATCCACCCGGTCGGCCAGCATTTTGATCAGCTCGTACGGGTCGCCCGGGTGAACGCCGTAGGTCTGCAGGTCGCCCGATATGTAGGCGCGGGCGATGCCGAGCTCGCCGGGCGCCGTTGCCAGATAGGTAGCACCGCGCGGCGAGCAAAGGTCCAGGCCCAGCGCGGCACCTTCGTTTCCGGCGCTGCTGCCGTCATACGCCGTGAACCTGAGCGGGCAGTCGACGGTTGCGGTGAAGATGGCCAGCACCTCGGCCATGGTCAGCTTGCCCGGAAGGGTGCGGTCGGGCACTCTGGTCGTGGTCATCGCCGTTGCACCGCCTTTGCGTAGAGATCGAGCAGACGAGAGTCGGGATCGTAGGAATTCTTGACCGTCGTGTAGGTCTCCCCGCCGTAGAGCTCGTTAAACTCCTCGCGGGTGTAGAAGGAGTCGGAGTACAAGGACTTGTGCCCGTCGAGCTCACTGACCTTCGCCTCGATCGCGCGGTTGGTGACCCCCACGCCGTCGCCGGCGGGCACCGAGGACCAGAACCCGATGTTGACGTAGCTGTGGTCCGGCGGTATCGGATACAGCGGCCAACTGCCTCGATCGCGAAGTCGCAACGGGCACAACCATATCGGTGTGATCGGCACGTTGCCCAGAAACCACTCCAAGAATTCGCAGGACCGTCCGATCGGCACCTCGACGTCCTGGACCACGCGTTCCCGTGCGGGGCGGCCGTTGCGGGTCTCGATCCGGTCGGACACACCGAAGCGGCGATCCACGGCGACCAGCTTGGAGTAAACGCTGCTGCGTCGGTAGCGGCGCGGCCACCAGCGTCGCAGCCGGGGATTTTGCGCGCCGAATGCCCGTGAGCACCAAAACCAATCGGTGTCCCAGCGCCAGAAGTAGTCGTGCATCGTCAGCCGGTCGTCTTTGGTGTTTTCCCCGCCGGCGTGGTCGTGCTGCATCGACTGGTAGTAGATCTTTTTGCCGGTGTAGTCGCTGACCGGCCCCGATGTGGTGGTGCGTCTGCCCACGCACAAATAACTTTCGTCGGTGCTGAAGACCACGCCGTCGAGATAGTCGACCGGGGTGCCGCCCTGCCCGCCGGTGTCGATGATGCGCTCCATCGCGGCGAACAGCTCGGGCAACGAGTGGAATCGGATGTGCCGCAACGCCACAAACGGGGCAGCGGGTTCCAGCTCGATCCGCAGTCGCGTCGAATAGCCCAGTGTCCCATAGGAATTAGGGAAGGTACGGAACAAGTCGGAGTGCCGGGTACGCGATGCGGTGACCAATTCGCCAGCGCCGGTGAGGATATCCATCTCCAGCACTGACTCGTGTGGCAGACCATTGCGGAACGATGCCGACTCGATGCCCAGCCCACTGACCGCGCCGCCGAGGGTAATGGTCTTGAGCTGTGGCACTACCAGCGGCGACAGGCCATAGGGAAGGGTCGCCGCCACCAGGTCTTCATATGTGCACATGCCGGCGACCTCGGCGGTGTTGGCTCCGGGATCGACGCGCAGCACACCGGTCAGTCCGGAGGTGTCCAGGCCGCGCCCATCGCGTTTGGTGCGGGCGCGGAACAGATTTGACGTCGGTTTGGCGAGCCGCACCGCGGACGTTACGGGGATGGAGCGATAACTCGCCACCAACCGATCGACGCCCGACGTATGAGCCGAGAGTGCAGATCCTGAACCTGGCACCACATATACCCTAGTCTTCGACAACACCCCGTGCATCCGCGTGCGGGCGGCATCACAACAGAGGAGTCGCGCCTGATGGCACAGGTCAGCGCAGCCAGCACCATCTTGCTCAACGTCGATCCCGCGGCCACGCTCGCCGCGGTGGCGGACTACCAGAACGTCCGCCCGAAAATCCTGTCCCCGCAGTACAGCGAATACCAGGTGCTCCAGGGCGGACAGGGCCAGGGCACTGTCGTCAAGTGGAAGTTGCAGGCCACCAAATCACGTAGCCGCAATGTGCAGGCCAACGTCGACGTCGCTGGTCACAGTGTCATCGAGAAGGACGCGAACTCGTCGATGGTCATCAATTGGACAGTGGCCCCGGCGGGCCCCGGCTCCAGCGTGACCATCAAGACCAGCTGGACGGGCGCGGGCGGCGTCAAGGGCTTCTTCGAAAAGACGTTTGCGCCGTTGGGGCTGAAGAAAATTCAGGGCGAGGTGCTGGCCAACCTGAAGAAAGAACTCGAAAGCTAGGCCTCAGCCCGGCGTCACCCTGGTTTCCAGCATCAGCTTGAGTTGTTTGCCGTACGCGCTCAGCGAATCGGCGGTCAACATCTCAAGATGCGTGCTGTCGACCGAGTACGTGACGATCTCCCCGGCGACATAAGGCCGCCAAACCCGTTGCTGGGACCGGGCTGCCCGCCCGGTTCGCTGTCCCCGCCACCGCGACCTTCCTCGGGGGCCGCTGCCGTTCTCGCTTCGCCCTCGGGCCGCGGAGAAGATGACCATGTCGCCGTCGAATACGCCGGGTTGGTGCTCGGCCAGATGCAGCTGGTTCGTCGTGACGCTTTGCGCCATGAACTGCAGCAACTGCTGGGGCGGAAGCGGGAAGACGGCCCCCGGCTGCTGAGCCAGTTCCTCGGCTTGCCGATAGGTGAGGGGCCCGGACCGCTCTGGAATGTCGATACGGTTGGTCCGCAGAATGTGTTCCAGGACTTGGCTTTCGTCGAGCCTATGATTCTTTGCCACCGCCCGGTTGGCACTCAGCTTCGCGATGAACTTGTGAGCGCTGAATACCGGGTCGAGCAGGACCAGGCTTTGGACCACACATCCGCGCCGCTGAAGCTCAACGGCGAGTTCGTGCGCGACGACGCCGCCGAACGACCAGCCGAGAATCTTGTACGGTCCGTCGGGATAGCGGGCTTGGATCCGGTCTGCGTAGGTCGCCGCCATGGTGCGAATCGAGGCAGCCTCGGGTTCGTCGTCTTGCGGGATTTGGTTGATCCCGATAATCGGGCAATCCAGATAGTTACCCAGGGCCCGATACGCCCAGCTCAGTCCGAGGCCGTCGTGAATGCAGCACAGCGGAGCGCCGGTGCCCTCCTGGAAGACCTCGACCGGGACCACCTCCGACGCGCCGTCATGGGCGCCCAACTGCTCGCTCAGGCTGCGGACAGTCGCGGCGTAGAACATGGTGCGCACCGCGAGGCGAACGTCGAGCGCCGCGTTGATCGCCGCGATCACCCGCATCGCGGAGAGCGAATCGCCGCCGAGGTCGAAGAACGAGTCGTCGACCCCGACCCGCTCGATGCCCAGCACCTGTGCGTAGATGCCGGCGATCACCTGCTCGGTCTCGCTTTGCGGGGCCTGGAACGGCGTGGCGGCGAACAGCGGTGCCGGCAGCGCCTTGCTGTCGATCTTGCCGGAGGAGGTCAACGGGAACTCCTCGAGCACCACGATCTGCGCCGGCACCATGTACTCGGGCAATCGCGCGCCCAACTGCTGGCGGACCGCGCTGATCTCCATATTGGTGTTCGGGTTGTTGGCGTGGACCTCGCGGTGGCGCGCTCCGGCGCTGGGCAAGTAGAGGTCGGTCAGCCCGGGGCCGGGCTCGGCGGGGGTGAGGAAGACGGCGTCGAGGGTGCCGGGGGCGGAGCCCCAGGTGACGGCGACGTGGTAACCGGCGTTCTCGCCGAGCCGGTGCAGCTGTTCGGGCGTGACGGTCTCGGGCGCCGCCGCGGGCGGGGTGAGCGCGTCGGCCAGCGGCAGCCCTTCGGCCAGCGCCTGTTCGATGCGGACGTCGGTGGCCAGTCCGGCGCGCGGGATCTCGGTGATGCGTATCGCTGCGGGCCGACGCGAGGCCAAGCGGGCGTGCAGTCCGAGCAGGCCCGCGCACTCCGTCCACGTCCATGTGGGTGCGGTAGCGACGGAACGCACCGACGCGGGGGCTTTGCGGATGACGACGTCGTAGCGGTAGCGGTTGAGTTCGTTGTCGGCCAACCCGCGTTTGACCTGGATGTCGAGTCCGGCCGCGGACCCGTGGCCGGCCGCCCAGGCCGTGAAAAAGTCTGGCGCCAGCATTAATTCGGGTTCGCTGACCACGGCTCGGTGCACCCGTTGTCGGATCTCGGCGGCGTCGGCAGTGGTGGTGCGCGCGAGCGCAACTCCGGTTTGGAAGGCGTCCTGCAGGGTGTGGTTACGGACATCGCCGATGAACAGTGCGCCACCGGGGACCAGCAGCTCCATGGCGCTGTCGATCAGGTCGGCCAGGTATCCGCCGTTGGGGAAGTACTGGACGACCGAGTTCACGATGATCGTGTCGAAGTAGCCCAGCGGCAGTCCCTCGGTGACGTGGGCGGGCCGGGCGAGCAGCTGGACCCGATCACGCCACGAAATCTGCAACCGCTCCAGCGAGCGGGCGAGATTGTCGACGGCCACCGCCGACATGTCGGTCGCGACATAGTGCTCACAGTGCGGGGCGATCTGCGATAGCAGCAGCCCCGAGCCCGCGCCGATCTCCAGCACCCGGATCGGGCCCAGGGCCATGATCCGATCCACCGTGGCCGCGCGCCACTCGAACATCTCCTCTAGCGGGATCGGTTCACCGGTGTAGCTGCTGTTCCAGCCCCGGAAGTCCACACCGAACTGCGGCACCGCGTCGCGGCCGTCGTACAGCTCGTCGTACACGCCTTGCCACTGTCCGACGATTTCGGCGGCGTGGTCGGCTGTGGTCTCGTGCTCGACGGTGATGTAGGCGATCAGGTGGTCGCCGGCGTCGCTGTGGTGCACGGTGGTGACGGCCTGGGTAACCTGCGGGCAGGCTAGCAGGGCGCTTTCGATTTCACCGAGTTCGATGCGGTAGCCGCGGATCTTGACCTGCTCGTCGGCACGCCCGACGTACCGGAGCTGCCCGTCGGCACCCCAGGAGACCAGATCCCCGGTGCGATACATCCTTTGTCCAGGCGCTCCCGCATCGGCGAACGGGCATGCGAGGAACCTCGATGCGGTCAGGTCCGGCCGGCGCACGTAGCCGCCCGCCAGCCCGGCGCCGGCCACATACAACTCGCCGACCACGCCGGTCGGCACCTGGCGCAACCACTTGTCCAGCACGAAGAACGCGAGATGCGCCAGCGGCCCACCGATCGGGCTGACACTGCTGTCGACGTCGCCGTCGACGAGCTCCCGGAACGAGGCGTGCACCGTCGTCTCGGTGATGCCGTACATGTTGATCAGCCGTGGCGATCCCGGATGATTCTGCAGCCAAGTCCGAAGGCGTTGTGGCTCAAGGGCTTCGCCGCCGAACACCACCGTTTGAAGTTTCAGCTCTCGCGCCAGCTCGGGCTGTAGCGCATCGGCGGTTTGCAGCGCGTAAAACGCCGTGGGGGTTCGGCTCAGCACGCCGACGTGTTCGGCGGCGAGCAGCGCGTGGAAGTCCTCGGGCGAGCGGGCCACCGATTCGGGCACCACCACCAGCCGGCCGCCGTACAGCAGCGCCCCCCAGATCTCCCAGACCGAGAAGTCGAACGCCAACGAATGGCACTGTGTCCAAACCTGTTCCATCTGCAGCTCACCATCCAGCGATCCCAGTAGCTGGGTGACGTTGCGGTGCGGGACGGCTACACCCTTGGGAGTGCCGGTGGTGCCCGAGGTGTAGATCAGGTAAGCGATGTCATCGGGGGCCGGTATCGACACTGGGGTGCACGGGTAGCCGGGGATGCGGGGATCGTCGACGGTGATGACCGCCAGGCCGTACCCGTCCAGCCGGTCGGCCAGTGCCGCGGTGGTGATCGCGGCGACCGGCTTGGCGTCGGCCACCATGAATCCGATCCGCGCGTCGGGGTGAGTCGGGTCGATCGCCAGATAGGCCGCCCCGGTTTTCAGCACCGCCAGGATTGCGATGACCGCCTCGGTGGAACGGGTAAACAGCAGGGCCACAGACTGTCCGGGGCTTGCTCCGTGCGCGGCCAGCAGGTGCGCCAACCGGTTCGCGTCGTCCTCGAGTTCCCGGTAGGTCACCGACAGGCCCGCGAAGGTCACGGCCAGAGCCCGCGGGGTAAGGGCGACTTGCTCGGCCCACCGCGCCGGAATCGACGCCGCAGGCAATGCGTTCTGGCTCAACACTTCCCGGTTGCCCCAGCGATCGAGCTGCGCGTACTCGTCGGCATCGAGGAGATCCGTCGACGACAGTCGACGGGTGGGGTTGCTGGTGACGGCGACCAACACCCGGTGCAGCCGCTCGATCAGGGCGCTGATGGTGGCCGCCTCGAACACGTCGGTGCGATATTCGACCGTCCCGCCGATCCCGGCGGGCTCACCGGTGTCGCCCCAATGTTCGGCGAGGTGGAACACCAAATCCATTCGGGCGGTGTTGGTGTCCATCGGCAGCGGGGTGACCTGCACGTCATCCAAGGCCAACCCGGAAGCGGGATCAATTTTGTGTCCCAGGACGCTCTGCCAGGCCAGCATCACCTGGACCAGCGGGTGATGGGTCAGGGAGCGAGCGGGGTTGATCCGCTCGACGAGGACCTCGAAGGGCACGTCCTGGTTTTCGTAGGCGGCGAGACTGCGCTGCCGGACCTGGCCCAGTAGCTCGGCGAAGGTGGGATCCCCGGCCACCTCAACGCGCAGCACCAGGGTGTTGACGAAGAAGCCCACCAGCTCATCGAGTGCGGGGTCGCGCCGCCCAGCGATCGGGAAGCCAACTGCCACATCGGAACTGGCGCTGACCGCTGACAGCAGCACCGCCAGAGCGGCCTGGATCACCATGAAGCTGGTTGCGTTGTGCTCGCGGGCCACCTCGCGGATGCGCTGTTGCAATTCGGCGGGCCACTGAAGCGGCACGTTGTAGCCGCGGTAGTCGGCAACCAACGGGTAAGGCCGATCGGTGGGCAGCTGTAGCCGCTCGGGCATTCCGGCCAGAGCGTGTTCCCAGTAGGCCAGCTGGGCTGCAATCGGGCTGTCGACGTCCGCCAGATCACCGAACTGGGCGCGCTGCCACAGCGTGTAGTCGACATACTGCACCGCCAACGGCGCCTGTTGTGGGTCTTGGCGCTGCCGTCGAATCCGATAGGCCGCACTGATATCGGAGACCATCGGCGCCAGGGACCAACCGTCAAAAGCAATGTGGTGCACCACAATCCCAACGACATGATCCTCGGGACCCACCGAATAGATCTGCGCACGAATCGGAATCTCAGCCGACAAATCGAAGCGGTATTCCGCCAGCGCCACCAGGTCGGGCACCATTTGGTGCGGCGCCAGCGACAGCACCGCGTCGCCGCCGCGCCGCCACAATCCGGGCCCGGCCGGTAGCACTTCCTGGTATGGCACACCGTCGATGTCGACGAAGATCGTGCGCAACGATTCATGGCGGGCGATGACATCGTCGAGGGCCGCGCCCAACGCCTCGGCATCCAGCGCCCCGCTGATCCGGAACGCGGTCGGCATGTTGTAGGTCGCCACCCCACCCTCGAAGCGGTAGAGGAACCATAACCGGGATTGAGCGAAGGACAGCGGAACCAGCGCGGGCCGCGGACCGGCTACCAACGGCTTGCGCCGGCCGGCTTCGTCCGTGCCGATGCGCGGCGCCAGCTGGGCGATTGTGGGTGCGTCGAAGAGGGTGTGCACTTCGAGGTCGGCATCCAGTGCGGAGTTGATGGCGGTGATCAGGCGCATCGCTGAGAGGGAGTCGCCACCGAGGTCGAAGAAGGAGTCGTCGGTACCGACGTGTTCGATACCCAGGACGCGGGCGTAGACCCCGGCCAGGATCTCTTCGACGGCATTGGCGGGGGCGCGGTAGTGGTCGGCGTCGCGATAATCCGGTGCCGGCAGGGCGCGAGTGTCGAGTTTGCCGTTGGTTGTCAACGGCAGGGTCTCGAGCGTCACGATGGCGGCGGGAATCATGTAGGCGGGGAGCTTGTCGGCCAACGCATTTCGTAGCGCGGCGGGGTCGGCGGTTCCGGTGACATATCCGATCACCCGGGTGGTGCCGACCCCGTCTTCGCGGGTGATCACAGCGGCTTGTTCGACGCCGTCCAAACTGGCTAGTGCCGTTTGGATTTCGCCGAGTTCGATGCGGTGGCCGCGGATCTTGACCTGCTCGTCGGCGCGCCCGACATAGTCCAGCTGCCCGTCGGGATGCCAGCGGACCAGGTCGCCGGTGCGGTACATCCGGGCACCACGTTCGCCATAGGGGCAGGCCACAAACCGTGATGCCGTCAATCCCGACCGGCCCAGATACCCGCATGCCACGCCTTCGCCGGCGACGTACAACTCACCTACCACGCCGATGGGCACCGGGCGTAGCCAGCCGTCGAGCACGAACAGCGCTGCGGTCGAAACCGGCGCGCCGATGGGTGCCGCCCCCGACCCTGCGCTCAGCGGCGCGCTCATCGAGGCGTACACGGTGACTTCGGTGGGGCCGTAGGCGTTGATTACCACCCTGCCGTCCGCCCACTGGTCAACGACGTCGGCGGGGCAGGCCTCCCCGCCCAGCAGCACCGTCACCGAATCCAACTTTTGTGGCACCAATGCCGATGCGGCCGATGGAGTTTGGGTCAACACGTTGACGCCTTCGTCGACCAGCAGGTTGTGGAATTCGTCGGGTGAGGCAGTCACCGACTCCGGCACCACCACGAGTCGCCCGCCGCCGAGCAGAGCGGCCCAGATCTCCCACACCGAGAAGTCGAAGCCGTACGAGTGGCATTGCGTCCACACTTGAGCCAGCGGCAGGTGTGCGGGTGTGGAACTGGCCAGGTGGGCCAGGTTGTGATGAGTGACCGCTACACCTTTCGGAATACCGGTGGTGCCCGAGGTGTAAATCAGGTACGCGACGTCGTCGGGCGACGGTGGTGGTGGCGCGGTGGCGGGCTGGGTGTGCACGGCGGGGTCGTTGATGTCGATGACCGCAATGTTGTGTTCGTGCAGCCGTGGGCGCAGGTCGGTGGTGGTGAGCGCGGCGATCGGGGCGGCGTCGGCAAGCATGAAGCCGATCCGCGTGTCGGGCAGGGCCGGGTCGATCGCCAAGTACGCTGCCCCCGTCTTCAACACCGCGAGCATCGCGACGATGGCCTCGGCCGAGCGCGAAAACAACAGTGCCACAGCATGTCCTGTGCCAGCGCCGTGGCCGGCGAGCAGGTGAGCCAACCGGTTGGCGGCCTCATCGAGCTCCCGGTAGCTGTGCGAGCGCCCTTCGAAGCTCACCGCCACCGCGTCCGGGTCGCGCTGCACATGTTCGGCGAACAACTCCGGGATAGACACCGCCGAAGCCGCGCGTCGGGTCAGCACCGCGCGGTTACCCACCACATCCATCAGGGCCTGCTCGTCGGCGTCCAACAGCTGAATCGACGACAACCTGCGGGTGGGGTCGGTGACCATGGCCAGGAGCACGTCCTGCAGCTGATCGAGCAGTGTGTCGATACTGTCGGCGGCGAAGACGTCGGTGCTGTATTCGACCCGCAGGCCGAGCTCACTGCCGGGCATGGCTTGCAGGGTCAGCGGGTAGTGGTTGTACTCGCGGGCGGTCATCTCGCCGATGGCCAACCCGTCGACCCCGACCAGGTTGGCGGCGTCGACGGGGTAGTTCTCGAAAACGAACAGCGTGTCGAAGAGTTGGTCGTGGCCCGTGACACGGTGGATCTCGGATAGCGCCAGATGCTGGTGGTCGAGGGTGTAGTTGTTGGCGCGGTGCAGTTGGTCTAGTAGGTCGGCGGTCGTGGTCAGTGGTGCGCAGTTGGCTCGCACCGGCACGGTGTTGATCAGCAGGCCCACCATCGCATCCGCGCCGG
Organism: Mycobacterium sp. IDUB_19; assembly: GCF_055419445.1. Lineage (NCBI taxonomy): Bacteria > Bacillati > Actinomycetota > Actinomycetes > Mycobacteriales > Mycobacteriaceae > Mycobacterium > Mycobacterium sp. IDUB_19. The sequence goes on from NZ_JBVAXR010000001.1 coordinate 122,743, forward strand.
GAACCTCGGTGGGCCGGCCGGAGACCGCAGTGCCGAAGGCGACGTCATGCTGGCCGGTCAGCCACATCAGCAGCTGCGCCCAGCCGACCTGCAACACGGTATTGACGGTGGTGTGGTGTGCGCGAGCCAGCTCGCTGAGCGCCCGCGTTGTCTGCTCGCTGACACGAGATGTTTGCACTGCTCTGCGTCCCAACACAATCCGGGCCGGTGGGCCAACCAGGGTGGGAGTTTCAAAGCCCGCAAACGCGTCTCGCCAAGCCGCGTGGGCGGCATCGAGGTCTCGTTCGGCCAGCCAGCCGATAAATCGGCGATAGGGCGTGGGCGCGGGGAGCCGCTGCCCGAAGTAGCTGGCGAAGATTTCCTGCGCCAGGATCGGCAGCGACCAGCCGTCGAGCACGATGTGGTGGTTGGTCAGCACCAGCCGGTGGCGCTCTTTGGCGGTGCGGAGCAACGCGACCCGGAACGCCGGCGGCTCAGTCAGATCGCAGACCGCTGCACGTTCGTCGGCGGACACCCCCTCGACCCGTTGAGCATCCTCACCGAGCTCGATGTATTGCCATGCCGGCTCGGGATCGGCCGGAATGACCTGGATCGGCTGGTCGAACTGCCGGCAGAATCGGGCGGCCAGGTTGGGATGGCGGCTCACCACGGTGTGCACGGCGCTGCGCAGCCTGTCGGGGTCCAGCGGTCCGGTGATGGTGATGTCCAGCTGCATCGCGTAGACGTCGTCGGTGTTGCCGTGGATTGTGTTGGCGTGGAACAACAGTCCCTGTTGCAGCGGAGTGAGCGGCAGGATATCGGCGATGCGGTCACCCTGGCACAGCTCATCGATCTGCTGCTGGTTCAGCTGGGCCGGCACGATATCCGACGGGGTGAGACCGCCGCCGCCCCGCTGGACGTGAGCGCAGATTCCCGCGAGGGCGTCAAACCACAGTTCGCCGAGCCGGCTGATCGCGGTGCCGTCGATTATCGAGGACGCCCAGGTCCACGTGGCGTGCAGCTGCGGACCGGCGTCGGTTTCCAGTGTGCTGGCGTTGAGTTCGACAGTGTGTCCCAGCGGCATTGGAATCGCGGAGGATTCCGTCGCCAACGCGAGACCGTCCTGGCTGATCTGCCACAGCTCGTCGGAGAGCTCTGCCGCGCCACCGACTCGTCCGAGGTAGTTGAACCCGATCGCCGGGTCGGCCCCGGTCAGATCCACCTCGGGGTTGAGGTAACGCAGCAGCCCGTAGCCGAGGCCGTCGGGCAGCGCGCGCAGTTGCTCTTTGGCGTCTTTCACCGCTGCGCCAAGAGCGGAGTCGCCGGCGACCACCAGGGCCCAGTTCAGTCCGGTAACACTCAGGGCCACCGGGTATTTGGTGGTGAACCACCCCACGGTGCGCGACAGGTCGACGTGGGGAGCCAGCTCGTCATGGCGGCCGTGGCCTTCGACGTCGATGCCGATCGGTGAGCCGGTGCCCAAGAATTCTGCCCAGGCCAATCCGAACGCGATCAACAGAATGTCTTGCACGCCGGCATGAAACGCCGCGGGCACCTCGCCCAGCAGCATCCGGGTGGTTTCGGCGTTCAGCTGCACCGACAGCTGCCCGGCACTGGCGTAAGTGTCGAGATCGGGTTGGGGCGCGGGCAGCGCGCTCGGCACGCACGCCACCTGCCGCCACGCGTCGGCGTCGCCGACGACCTCCGCGGCGCGGGCGTGGTCGGCCAACAGTGACGACCACCGGGCAAACGACGTGCCGCCCGCGGGCAGCGCGACGGGCTGCCCGTTGTGATGCTGACCCCAGGCGATGTTGAGGTCTTCGAACAGGATTCGCCACGAAACCGCGTCGACAGCCAGGTGGTGGATGATCAACATGAGCTGACGGGTGGAGGTAGCCCACACCGCGCTCAGCATCGTCCCGTTCGCCGGGTTCAACCGCGCCCGCGCCTGCTTCAGTGTTTCGTCGGTCAGGTTGTCGACGGTGTTCAGGCACTCGCGGGCATCCGTCGTGCCGACCTCGGGCACCCGTAGCGACCAATCGTCGTCGAGACGCAGCCGCAGCATGGCATGCCGATCCAGCAATGCCTGCAGAACCACCACCACGTCGTCCTCGGTCACACCGAGGGGCGCCTGGACCACCATTGTCTGGTTGAACTGCTCGACCGGGCCCTCGATGTTCTGTAGCCAGCCCATGATCGGGGTGGCTGTGACCGGGCCGATGCCCTCGTCTACAACGTCGATGTCACCCGAGGCGACGGTCACTACCAGAGCCAGCCGGGCCACGGTCTGCTCGACGAAAATGTCACGCGGACGGCACAACACGCCGACCGCCCGCGCTCGGGCCACGACTTGCATCGACAAAATGCTGTCCCCGCCCAAATCGAAGAAGGAGTCGTCGACCCCGACTCGCTCTAGGCCGAGAACGTCGGCGTAGATCCCGGCCAGGATCCCCTCGGCCGCAGTACCCGGGGCGCGGTACCGGTCGACGTCGCGGTATTCGGGCGCGGGCAAGGCACGGGTGTCGAGCTTCCCGTTGACCGTCAGCGGAAGCGCGTCGATCCGCATCACCGTCGACGGAACCATGTACGGGGGCAGCCGGTCGGCCAGCGCCGCGCGTGCCCGTGCGGGATCGGCGGTTCCGGTGATGTAGCCGACCAGGCGAGTAGCGCCGGGGCGGTCCTCGCGGGTGACCACCACGGCTTGATCCACGCCATCCAAACCGGCTAAAGCCGAGCGGATTTCGCCGAGCTCGATGCGGTAGCCGCGAATTTTGACCTGCTCGTCGGCACGTCCGAGGTAGTCGAGTTGCCCGTCGGCCCGCCAGCGCACCAGGTCCCCGGTGCGATACATCCGCGATCCTGGCGCGCCGGCCGGGCAGGCGACAAATCGCGACGCCGTCAGTTCGGCCCGGCCGAGGTATCCGTACGCGACTCCGGCACCGGCGATATACAGCTCACCGACCACGCCGGTGGGCACCGGGCGCAACCACGCATCGAGGACAAACAGCGCCGTGGTCGGCACCGGCGCACCGATCGGCACCACGGCCGTGCCCGGTGTCAACGGTGCGCTCATCGACGCATACACGGTGGCCTCGCTGGGGCCGTAGGCGTTGATCACCACGCGGCCTTGCGCCCATTGCTCCACCACCTCGGCCGGGCAGGGCTCCCCACCGAGCAGCAGCGCGGTCGACTCCAATTGCTGCGGAGCCAATACCGCTACGGCGGTGGGGGTTTGGGTGAGAACGTTGACTTGTTCGGCGACCAGCAGGGCGTGGAAGTCGTCGGGTGAGGTCGCCACCGACTCGGGCACCACCACGAGTCGCCCGCCGCCGAGCAGCGCGGCCCAGATCTCCCACACCGAGAAGTCGAAAGCATACGAGTGGCACTGCGTCCACACCTGCGCGGCCGGCAGCTGTTCGGGCGTCGAGTGCGCCAAGTGGGCAAGATTGCCGTGCGTGACGGCCACGCCCTTGGGTGTGCCGGTGGTACCCGACGTGTAAACGAGGTAGGCGATGTCCTCGGCCGACGGCGCCGGTAGCGACGTGCTGGGCTGGGCGTCGACGGCGGGGTCGTCGATATCGATGACCGCCAGATCGTGTCCGGCTAGCCGGACACGCAGCTCCGTGGTGGTGATCGCGACGACCGGCGCGGCATCGGTGAGCATGAAGCCGATCCGCGCGTCGGGCAGCGCGGGGTCGATGGCGAGGTAGGCCGCCCCCGTCTTCAGCGCCGCCAGCATCGCGACGACAGCTTCGGCCGAGCGCTCCAGCAGTAGTGCCACACAATGGCCCGGTTGCACACCGCGAGCAGTCAGCATGTGCGCCAACCGGTTCGACGCGTCGTCGAGGCCGCGATACGTCAGTGAGTGGCCGTCGAAGGTGATCGCCACCGTCTGGGGCGCCCGGGCCACGTGTTCGGCGAATAGCGCGGGGACCGACACCGCGGCGGGTGTGGGCCGGGTCAAGACAGCGCGGTTACCGATTTCGTCGAGATGCGCCTGCTCATCGGCGTCCAACAGTCGGATCGAGGAAAACCGGCGGGCGGCGTCGGCGGTGATGGCTTCGAGCACCCGCTCGAACCGCTGGACCAGAGTGTGGATGCTGCCGGCATCGAACACGTCGGTGCGGTACTCCACCGTCCCGGAGATTCCCACCGGCTCGCCGGTCCGGGTCCAGCGCTCAATCAGTGAAAACGCCAGGTCCATTCGGGCGGTGTGGGTATCGACCGGCAACGGGTCCACCCGGACATCGCCCAATGCCAACCCGGAGGCGGGGTGCTCGTCGTGCAGGCTCTGCCAGCCCAACATCACTTGGACGAGCGGGTGATGCTTCAGGCTTCGGGCCGGGTTGAGGCGATCGACAAGGACTTCGAAGGGCACGTCTTGGTGTTCGTAGGCGGCGAGGCTGCGCCCGCGGACCTGGGCCAGCAGCTCGGCCACGGTCGGGTCGCCGTCCACCTCGACGCGCAGCACCAGGGTGTTGACGAAGAAGCCCACCAGCTCGTCGAGGGCGGCGTCGCGGCGCCCGGCGATCGGGAAGCCCACGGCTACATCCGAATTCGCGCTGATCGCCGATAGCAGCACGGCCAAAGCGGCCTGGACCACCATGAAGCTCGTCGCATTGTGCTCGCGGGCCAGTTGGTGCACCCGCTGCTGCAATTCAGCCGACCACTGGACCTCGAAAGTGGCGCCGTGCTGATCGGCTACCGGCGGGTAAGGCCGATCGGTGGGAAGCGTTAGGCGCTTCGGCATTCCAGCCAGGGCTTCTTCCCAGTAGGACAGCTGGGCCGCGATCGGGCTGTCCGGGTCGTCGAGACGCCCGAACTGGGCGTGCTGCCACAGTGTGTAGTCGGCGTACTGCACCGGCAACTGTGCCCAACGCGGTGGTTCGCCCACGCGCCGGGCAGCATATGCCTCGCTCAGATCGCGCACCAGCGGGGCGACCGACGAACCGTCGGCGGCAATGTGGTGCACCACGCCGACGAGCACGTGCTCGTCGGCACTAAGACGGAAAAGCGTTGCCCGCAAGGGTATCTCGGCGGTCAGGTCGAACGTGTAGCGCGCCGCGGCTTCGATCGCCTGGTTCCGCTTCGCCGCGCTCCAGCCGCTGGAATCGACGACTCGCCAGCCGAAGTTCGCCCGATCAGCAGCCAGCACCACTTGTTGGGGGATGCCGTCGGGCGCCACGACCAGTGTCCGCAAGCTCTCATGGCGCGCGATCACATCACCGAGCGCGGCATCCAGTGCATCGACATCGAGGCGGCCGAAGAGCCGCAACGCGACCGCCATGTTGTAGACGGGGGACGGCCCCTGCAACTGATCCAGGAACCAGAGCCGCGATTGGGCAAACGACAACGGAACTACCGTCGGTCGCGCCCCGGCCGCCAGCGGTTCCAGCCACCCTCGGCCCGAGCCGATGCGGGGAGCCAACCGGGCGATCGTCGGTGCGTCGAACAGGGTGTGCACTTGCAGACCCGGGTCGAGCCCCGAGTTGATCACGGCGATCAGGCGCATCGCGGAGAGCGAGTCGCCACCGAGGTCGAAGAACGAGTCGTCGACGCCGACCCGGTCGGCACCGAGGACCTGGGCATAGATGCCGGCGAGGATCTCCTCGATAGCGCTGGCCGGGGCGCGGTAATCCGCAGCGACGCCTTGGTATTCGGGCGCGGGCAGCGCGCGGGTGTCGAGCTTCCCGTTAGGTGTCAGCGGCAGTGCCTCCAACAACACCAGCGCGGCCGGCACCATGTAAGACGGCAGGCGCTCGGCCAGCGCGCTGCGCAGTGCGGCCGGGTCCGCGGTCCCGGTGATGTAGCCGACCAGACGTGTGGCACCGGGGCGGTCCTCGCGGCTGACGACGACGGCCTGATCGACACCGTCCAAATCAGCAAGCGCCGTTTGGATTTCGCCGAGCTCGATGCGGTAGCCGCGGATCTTGACTTGCTCATCGGCGCGGCCGAGATAGTCAAGTTGGCCGTCGGGACGCCAGCGCACCAGGTCGCCGGTGCGATACATCCGGGTGCCCGGTTCGCCGTAGGGGCAGGCGACGAACCGCGGTGCGGTGAGTTCGGGGCGGCCGAGGTATCCGCACGCCACTCCCGCGCCGGCCACATACAACTCACCGACCACCCCGGCCGGCACCGGGCGCAGCCAGCCGTCGAGGACAAACAGCGCCGCGGTCGATACCGGCGCGCCGATCGGCACCACGGCCGTGCCCGGCGCCAGCGGCGCACTCATCGATGCGTACACGGTCGCTTCGGTGGGGCCGTAGGCATTGATCACCACGCGTCCCGGCGCCCACTGGTCGACCACTTCGGCGGAACAAGCCTCCCCGCCCAGCAGCACGGCGACCGATTCCAGACCCTGCGCAGTCAATGTGGCCGCGGCCGAGGGTGTTTGGGTCAACACATTGACGCGTTCGGCGACGAGCAGGGCGTGGAAGTCCTGCGGTGAGCTCGCCACCGGTTCGGGGACCACCACCAGGCGGCCGCCGCCGAGTAGCGCGGCCCAGATCTCCCACACCGAGAAGTCGAAGCCATAGGAGTGGCACTGCGTCCACACCTGCGCGACGGGCAGGTCGATGGGTGTTGATGCCGCCAGGTGGGCCAGGTTGCGATGGCTGACCGCAACGCCTTTGGGAACGCCAGTGGTACCCGAGGTGTAAATCAGGTACGCAATATCGTCCGGGCTTGGTGCCGGTGGTGAGTCGGCGGGTTGGCCGCCGATGGCGGGGTCATTGACGTCGATGATCCGTAGGTCGTACCCGTGCAGCCGCGGGCGCAGCTCCGCGGTGGTAAGCGCGACAACCGGCGCGGCATCGGCGAGCGTGAACCCGATCCGAGTGTCGGGGTGGGCCGGGTCGATCGCCAGATAGGCCGCCCCGGACTTGAGCACCGCAAGCATCGCGACGATGGCCTCGGCCGAGCGTGAAAACAGCAGCGCTACCGACTGTCCCGGACCGGCCCCCTGCTCGGCCAACAGATGTGCCATTCGGTTGGCCGCCTCGTCGAGCTGGCGGTAGGTGAGCGACCGGCCCGCAAAGCTCACCGCTACCGCTTCGGGAGCGCGCGCGACTTGCGCGGCGAACAACTCCGGAACCGACACCGCGGCCGGGGCGGGTAGGGTCAGCACCTCCCGGTTCCCGATCTCGTCGAGACGGGCTTGCTCGTCGGCATCCAGTAGCTGGATTGAGGAAAGCCGTTGTGCCGCATCGGTGGCCATGGTTACCAGCACCCGGTGTAGGCGCCCGATCAGCGCCTCAATGGTTTTGGCGTCGAACAGGTCGCTGTCGTATTCGACGCGAAGCCCGAGTTCGTCACCGGGCATGGCCTGCAGCGTGAGCGGGTAGTGGTTGTACTCGCGGGCGGCTATCGCGGTGATGGACAAACCGTCGGTGAGCACGGTGGACGTGTCGATCGGGTAGTTCTCGTAGACGAACAGGGTGTCGAATAGTTGGTCATGTCCGGTGGCGCGGTGGATTTCGGTGAGCGCCAGGTGCTGATGTTCGAAGGTGTGGTTGTTGGCCCGGTGCAGCTGATCGAGTAAGTCGGCGGTCGTCGTGGCTGCGGTGCTGACAGCCCGGACCGGCACGGTATTGATCAACAGGCCCACCATCGAGTCTGCGCCGGCCAGCTCCGCCGGCCGTCCGGAAACCGCGGTGCCGAAAGCGATGTCGTGCTGGCCGGTCAGCCACATCAGCAGCTGCGCCCAGCCGGCCTGCAAGACGGTGTTGACGGTGGTGTGATGTGCGCGCGCCAATTCACCCAGGGCCCGGGTTGTCTGCGCTGACATCGAAGAGGTGGCGACGCCGCGTCGTCCGGGCTCTGCGCGGCCGGGCGGGCCCACCAGGGTGGGGGAGTCAAAGCCGGCCAACGCCTTACGCCAGGCCGTCTCGGCGGCGTCGACGTCTCGTTCGGCCAGCCAGGTGATGAACCTGCGGTAGGACCCGGCCGCGGGTAGTCGCTGCCCGTAGTAGCTGGCGAAGATCTCTTGCGCCAGGATCGGCAGTGACCAGCCGTCCAGCACGATGTGGTGATTCGTCAGCACGCACCGATGCAGGTCTTCGGCGGTGCGGATCAACGCCACCCGGAAGGCCGGCGGGACGGTGAGATCGCAGACCGCGGCGCGTTCGGCCGCGCAAACCTGCTGAATCTGTTCCTCGGAGTCCAATTCGCAATACCGCCAGGGCGCAACGGGATCGGCGAGCATGATCTGAACCGGCTCGTCGAACTGTCGGCAGAACCGCGCGGTCAGGTTGGGATGGCGGATGATCACGGTGTGCACGGCTTCACGCAGCCGGTCTGGATCCAGCGGACCGCTGATGGTGATATCCAGCTGCATCGCGTACAGGTCGTCGGCATTGCCGTTGGCGGTGCTGGCGTGGAACAACAGGCCCTGCTGCAGTGGGGTGAGCGGCAGGATATCGGCGATACGTTGGTGCCGGCACAGCTCGTCAATCTGCCGCTGGTTCAGGCGGGCCGGGAGGATGTCCGACGGAGTCAGACCGCCACCACCACCGCGCACGTGCGCGCAGATCCCGGCCAAAGCCTCAAACCACAGTGTGCTCAGGCGGCTGACCTGCTTATCGTCGAGCGCCGAAGTCGCCCATGTCCACGTCGCCTGTAGGTGTGGGCCGGTCTCGGCGTCGATGGTGCCGGCGTTGAGTTCTACCGTGTGCCCCAATGGCATGGGGATCGCGGAGGCCGCGGCTGCGACCGACACGCCATCCGGGCTGACCCGCCACAGATCGTCGGACAGCGCGGCGGCACCAGCGCCGAGTCGCCCGAGGTAGTTGAAGCCGATCGTGGGGTCGGCCCCGGTCAGGTCCACCTCGGAGTTGAGATAGCGCAGCAGCCCGTAGCTGAGGCCGTCGGGCAGCGCGCGCAGTTGCTCTTTGGCGTCCTTCACCGCCGCGCCCAGCGCAGCCTCACCCCCGAGCACCTGTGCCCAGTTCAGCCCGGTAACGCGCAGCGCCACGGGGTATTTGGTGGTGAACCAGCCCACGGTGCGCGACAGGTCGACGTGGGCAGCCAGCTCGTCATGGCGGCCGTGGCCTTCGACGTCGATGCCGATCGGTGAGCCGGTGCCCAAGAACTCGGCCCACGCCAACCCGAATGCGATCAACAGAATGTCTTGCACCCCAGCGTGAAACGCTGCCGGCACCTCACCCAGCAGCATGCGGGTTGTCTCGACATCCAATTCCGCCGATATCTGTCCCGCACTGGCGTAGGTATCCGTCTCGGGCTGAGGTGCGGGCAGTGCGGCCGGTGCCGCCGCCACTTCACGCCATGCCTCGGCCTGGGCCAGGACTTCCGGGGTGCGGGCGTATTCGTCGAGCAGCGACGACCACCGGGCAAACGAGGTTCCTTGAGCCGGCGGCATCACCGGGTGTCCGCTGCGATGCTGGGCCCAGGCGATATTGAGGTCCTCCAACAGAATTCGCCACGACACCCCGTCGACGGCCAAATGGTGAATGATCAACACCAACCGGGACGTCGAGCTAACCCAGAGCGCGCTCACCATCGCCCCCGCCGCCGGGTTCAACCGGGCGCGGGCTCTCGCAAGCGCCTCGTCGGAGCACACTGCCACGGATTGAAGGCAGCTTTGCGCATCGACCGCCCCGGCCTCGGGCGCCTGCAGCGACCAGGCCCCGGTGCCGTCGATGTCGACACGCAACCGCAGCATGGCGTGCCGATCCAGCAAGGCCTGCAACATGACCGCCACATCAGCCTCGGTCGTCGCGGCTGGTGCTTGCACCACGATCGTCTGGTTGAACTGCTCGATGGGGCCGTCCACGTTCTGCAGCCAGCGCATGATCGGTGTGGCCAGCACCGCTCCGATGCCCTCATCGACCACGTCGCTGTCACCGATGACCACGCTGGCCACGCCGGCCAGTCGGGCGACGGTCTGCTCGACGAAAATATCACGCGGACGGCACAATACGCCGGCCGCTCGCGCTCGCGCGACTACTTGCATCGACAAGATGCTGTCGCCGCCAAGGTCGAAGAATGAGTCGTCGACGCCGACCTGTTCGAGGCCGAGGACCTGGGCGTAGATGCCGGCCAGGATTTCTTCGATGGCATCGGTGGGGGCGCGGTAGTGATCGGCGTCGTGGTAGTCGGGGGCGGGCAAGGCGCGAGTATCGAGTTTCCCGTTGACGGTCAGCGGTAGCTCGTCGAGGACCACCACGGCAGACGGGACCATGTAGGCCGGGAGCTGCTCGGCCAGCCGAGCACGTATCTGAGTGGGGTCGGCGGCGCCGGTGATGTAGGCGACAAGGCGGGTGGCAGCGCGGTCGTCGCGGGTGATGACGACGGCTTGCTCCACGCCATCCAAACCGGCGAGCACTGTTTGGATTTCGCCGAGTTCGATGCGGTAACCACGGATCTTGACTTGTTCGTCGGCACGGCCGAGGTAATCGAGTTGCCCGTCGGGGCGCCAGCGGACCAGATCCCCGCTGCGATACATCCGGGTGCCGGGTTCGCCGTACGGACAGGCGATAAACCGCGACGCGGTCAATTCGGCCTGGCCGAGATATCCGCACGCCACTCCGGCACCTGCGATGTACAACTCACCGACCACCCCCGCCGGTACCGGGCGTAGCCAGGGGTCCAGGACGAACAGGGCCGCGGTGGCCACGGGTGCGCCGATGGGCGCGGCTCCCGACCCCGCTTCCAACGGCAAGCTCATGGAGGCGTACACCGTGCCTTCGGTGGGGCCGTAGGCGTTGACCACCACCCGGCCGGGTGCCCACTGGTCGACCACGTCGGCGAGGCAAGTCTCCCCGCCGAGCAACAACGCGATGGATTCCAATCCGTCCGGCGTCAATGCTGCTGCAGCCGAGGGGGTTTGGGTGAGCACGTTGACGTGTTCGGCGATGAGCAGGGCGTGGAAATCCTCCGGTGAGGTGGTCACCGATTCGGAGACGACGACCAGGCGTCCGCCGCCGAGCAGGGCGGCCCAGATTTCCCACACCGAGAAGTCGAAGCCATAGGAGTGGCACTGTGTCCACACCTGCGTCACCGACAGCTGGGTCGGCGTTGACACCGCCAGGTGGGCCAGGTTGCGGTGGGTGACCGCAACGCCTTTGGGAACGCCAGTGGTGCCCGAGGTGTAAATCAGGTACGCGAGATCGTCGGGTGCCGGCGCCGGGGGTGGGTTCGCGGGCTGGTCGCCGACGGCCGGGTCGTTGATATCGATGACTGCCAGGTCGTACCCGTCCAGTCGCGACCGCAGTTCGGCGGTGGTCAGTGTAGCGATCGGTGCGGCGTCGGCGAGCATGAACTCGATGCGGGCGTCGGGATGGGCCGGGTCAATCGGCAGATACGCCGCACCGGATTTGAGTACCGCCAGCATCGCGGTGATCGCTTCGGATGACCGCGAAAACAGCAGCGCCACTGACTGTCCCGGGCCGGCGCCGCGACCGGCCAACAGATGGGCCAGCCGGTTGGCGGCCTGATCGAGTTCCCGATAGCTCAGCGTGCCGCCCTCGAAAGTCACCGCCACCGCGTCCGGGGTTCGCCGCACGTGCTCGCCGAACAACTCCGGGACCGACACCGCTACCGGAGCGGGCAGCGCCAACATCGCGCGGTTGCTCAGAATATCCAGCCGCGCGATCTCGTCGGCGCCCAACAGTTGGATCGAGGAAAGCCGCAGCGTCGCATCGGTGGTCATGGCCGCCAGTACCCGCTGCAGCCGACCGATCAGTGCCTCGACGGTTCGGGCGTCGAACACATCGGTGCGGTACTCAACCGTCCCGGATATCCCGCCGGGCTGACCGCTTTGGGTCCAGCGTTCGGTCAGCGAGAACGACAGATCCATTCGGGCGGTATGGGTGTCGATCGGTAGTGCGGTGGCTTGTACATCGCCCAAGGCCAGTTCTGTGGGGCCGTCGTTCTGCCAGCCCAACATCACCTGGACCAGGGGGTGATGGGCCAGGGATCGGACGGGGTTGAGGCGTTCGACGAGGACTTCGAAGGGCACGTCTTGGTGTTCGTAGGCGGCGAGGCTGCGCTGGCGGACCTGGGCCAGCAGCTCGGCCACGGTCGGGTCGCCGCCCACGTCGAGGCGCAGTACCAGCGTGTTGACGAAGAAGCCCACCAGTTGATCAAGGGCCGGGTCGCGGCGTCCGGCGATCGGGAAGCCAACGGCCACATCTGAACTCGCGCTGACAGCCGATAGCAGTACCGACAAAGCAGCTTGGACCACCATGAAGCTGGTCGCGTTGTGTTCGCGAGCCACGTCGCGCACCCGCTGCTGCAATTCAGCCGGCCAGTCCACGGCCACCGTTGCCCCGTGTTGGTCGGCCACCGGGGGATAGGGCCGATCGGTCGGCAGCGCCATGCGCTCGGGCATCCCGGCCAGGGCATCCTGCCAGAAGGCCAGCTGCGCTGCGATGGGGCTGTCGGCATCGTTGAGATCACCGAAGTGTGTGTGCTGCCACAGGGCGTAATCGGCGTACTGCACTGGGAGCGCGGTCCGCTCGGGTGCTTGCCCTCTGCATCGGGCGGCGTACGCCTCGCCCAGATCGCGCACCAGTGGCGCGATCGACCAGCCGTCGGCGGCGATGTGGTGCACCACTCCCACCAGCACATGCTCGTCATCGCTGACGCGAAAGAGTGTGGCCCGCAACGGGAGTTCGGCGGTCAAATCGAACGGGCGGCCTACCGCGGCGTCGATTGCCCGGTCGAGTCGGCTTGCGGACCAGCCGCTGGAATCGACGACATGCCAGCCGAATTCGGCCCGATCGGCCGCCACCACTACTTGCTCGGGTATGCCGTCGGGCGCCACGAACAGTGTTCGCAGACTTTCGTGCCGCTCCATCACGTCGCCCAGTGCGGCAGCCAGCGCGTCGGCATCAAGCCGACCGGAGAGCCGCAGCGCCACCGCCATGTTGTAGACGGCGGAAGGCCCCTGTAACTGATCCAGGAACCACAACCGCGATTGGGCAAACGACAACGGCAGCATCGCAGGCCGCTCGAGAGCTGTCAGCGGCTCACGGTGACTCGCCTCCTCGTCGAGTTGGAGTGCCAACTGGGCGACCGTGGGTGCGTCGAAAAGCTTGCCCACCTTGAGATCAGCGTCGAGGAGCGTATTGATCGCAGCGATCACTCGCATCGCCGACAGCGAATCTCCGCCCAAGTCGAAGAAGGAGTCGTCTACTCCGACCCGCTCCGCACTCAGCACCTGGGCATAGATCCCGGCCAGGATCTCCTCCACGGCGGTGGCCGGCGCGCGGTAGTGATCAGCGTCGCGGTAATCCGGTGCGGGCAAGGCTCGGGTGTCGAGTTTGCCATTGACCGTCATCGGCAACGCGTCGATCACCATTACCGCGGCCGGCACCATGTATGGCGGGAGCTGCTCGGCGAGCTGGGCGCGTGCCAGGGCCGGGTCTGCGGTTCCGGTGACATACCCGACGAGGCGCTTGGCGCCGGGGAGGTCCTCGCGGGCGATCACCGCCGCCTGTTCCACACCTTCCAAACTGGTCAAGGCTGCCCGGATTTCGCCCAATTCGATGCGGTAGCCGCGGATTTTGACCTGCTCGTCGGCGCGCCCGACGTACTGCAGCTGCCCGTCGACACCCCACCGCACCAGGTCTCCGGTGCGATACATCCGTTGTCCGGGTGCTCCCGCACCGGCGAACGGACACGCCATGAACCGCGACGCGGTCAACCCCGCCCGGCGCCAATACCCGTGTCCGACGCCCCGGCCGGCCAGATACAACTCGCCAACCACGCCGATGGGCACCGGGCGCAACCAGCCGTCGAGCACAAAGAAGGACGCCCCGGTAACCGGCGAACCGATCGGTATCACATCGGTTTTCGGGGTCAAGGGCGCACTCTTGGATGCCCACATCGTCGTCTCGGTGGGGCCGTAGACATTGATCATCGTCCGCCCGGGCGCCCATCGATCCACCACCTCGGGTGGGCAGGCCTCCGCGCCGATCACCAAAGCCGCCGAGCCCAAACCGTCGGTCGAAAGCGCCGCCACCGCGGACGGCGTTTGGGTGAGCACGGTGACGCCTTCGTTGACGAGTAAGTCGTGGAAGTCCTGCGGGGAGCGGGTCATCGGCTCGGGCACCACCACCAGCCGTCCGCCGTGCAGCAGGGCACCCCAGATCTCCCACACCGAGAAGTCGAACGCATACGAGTGGAATTGCGTCCACACTTGTTCCGCGGTGAGCTCCAATCCGGTTTCCAGCGACTCAAAAAGCTGTGTGACGTTGGAGTGGTTAACCGCAACGCCTTTGGGAACGCCGGTAGTACCCGAGGTGTAGATGATGTGGGCGACATCGTCGGGCGCTGGCATCGGCGGCGCGGTGGCGGGTTGAGCGGTGACGGCGGGGTCGCGGATATCGATGGTCGCCAGGTCGTACCCGTCAAGCCGGGCGCGCAGCTCGGTGGTGGTCAGCGCGGCGATCGGCGCGGCGTCGGTCACCATGAACTCTAGGCGCGCCGCGGGGTGAGCCGGATCGATCGGCACGTAGGCCGCTCCGGTCTTCAATACCGCCAATATCGCGACGATGGCCTCGGCCGAGCGCGAAAACAGCAACGCCACGGACTGTCCCGGACATACTCCACGGTCGGCGAGCAGGTGTGCGACCCGGTTGGCCGCTGTGTCGAGCTCGCGGTATGTCATCGAGGCACCCTCGAATGTGATCGCCACCGCATCGGGGGTACGCGCGGCCTGCGCTGCGAACAACTCCGGAATCGATACACCAATCCTGTTCTTGGCCAACACCTCCCGATTGCCGATCTCGTCGAGGCGGGCGTGTTCGTCGACGTCGAGCAGGTCCATCAACGACAACCGGCGGGTGGGGACGGTGGTCGCGGCCACCAGCACTCGCTGCAATTGCCGGATGAGCCTGTCGATGCTGTCGGCGGTGAAGACGTCGGTGTCGTATTCGACGCGCAGGCCGAGTTCATCGCCGGGCATCGCCTGCAGCGTCAGCGGATAGTGGTTGTTTTCGCGGGCGGTGTACTCGGTGACGGCCAAACCGTTGACGCCGAACAGAGCGGGGTCGACGGGGTAGTTCTCGTAGACGAACAGGGTGTCGAAGAGTTGGTCATGTCCGGCGGCGCGGTGAATCTCGGGCAGTGCCAGGTGTTGATGCTCAAGCGTGTGGTTGTTGGACCGGTGCAGTTGGTCGAGTAGGTCGGAGGTAGTGGTGGCCGTGGTGATGGTGGCTCGCACCGGAACGGTGTTGATCAGTAGGCCCACCATCGAATCCGAGCCGGCCAGCTCGACGGGGCGGCCGGAAACCGCGGTGCCGAAGGCGATGTCGCGTTGACCGGTCAGCCACATCAGCAGCTGCGCCCAACCTGCCTGCAACACCGTATTGATGGTGGTGTGATGCACGCGTGCCAGCTCACCCACGGCTCGCGTCGTCTCCGCGGACACCCGTGATGTGACCACCTCACGCCGGCCGAGCACGATCCGGCCGGGCGGGCCCACCAGTGTGGGGACCTCGAAGCCGGCGAATATTTCACGCCAGGCCGTCTCGGCGCCCGCACGGTCTTGGTCGGTCAGCCAGGTCACGAACCGGCGGTACGGCGGGGGCACAGGGAGCCGCTGCCCGTAGTACGTGGTGAAGATCTCCTGCAACAGGATGGGCAGTGACCAGCCATCGAGCACGATGTGATGGTTCGTCAGCACCAACCGGTGCAGGTCTTTGCCCGTGCGGATCATCGCGACCCGGAACGCGGGCGGGTTGGTCAGGTCGACAACCGCCGCACGCTCGGCGGCACATAGCCGCTGGATCTGTTCCTCGACATCGACACCGTCACCGAGTTCGGTGAATTGCCACGCCAATACGGGATCGGCCGGGATGACCTGGATCGGTTGGTCGAACTCCGGGCAGAATCGGGCGGCCAGGTTGGGGTGGCGGCCGACCACGGTGTCGACCGCTGCCCGCAGCCGGTCGGAGTCCAGCGGGCCGGTGATCGTGATGTCCAGCTGTACCGCATACAGCTCGCTCTTGCCGTGGGTTGTGGCGTGGAAAAGCAGACCCTGCTGCAGGGGAGTCAGCGGCAAGATATCGGCGATCCGGTCTCGGCGGCACAGCTCGTCGATCTGCTGCTGGTTGAGCCGGGCCGGCGTGATATCCGACGGCGTCAAGCCGCCTCCGCCGTCGCGGACGTGCGCGCAGATCCCGGCGAGGGCGGCGAACCACAATTGGTTCAGCCGGCCGACTTGCTCGTCGTCGAGCGCTGAGGTTGCCCAGGTCCAGGTCGCGTGCAAATGCGGGCCGGCGTCCGTGTCGAGAGTGCCGGCGTTGAGTTCCACGCTGTGCCCCAACGGCATTGGGATCGCCGAGGCCACGGCGGCCACCGACACACCGTCTTCGCCGATCAGCCACAAATCGTCGGAAAGGTCGACGGCGCCGGCGCCCAGGCGCCCGAAGTAGTTGAACCCGATCGCCGGGTCGGATCCGGCCAGATCCACGTCCGGGTTGAGGTAGCGCAGCAGCCCGTAGGTCAGGCCGTCGGGCAGCGCGCGCAGTTGCTCTTTGGCGTCCTTGATCAGCGCGCCCAGTGCGGACTCGCCGGCGAGCACCTGTGCCCAACTCAGGCCGCGAACGCTCAGGGCCACCGGATATTTGGTGGTGAACCAGCCCACGGTGCGGGACAAGTCCGCATCGCCGGCCAGATCGTCGTAGCGCCCATGGCCCTCCACATCGATGCCGATCGGCGCATCGCTGGTACCCAAGAATTCGGCGCACGCCAGTCCGAACGCAATCAGCAGAATGTCTTGCACGCCAGCGTGAAACGCCGCGGGCACTTCACCCAGCAGCATCCTGGTGGTCTCGACGTCGAGATCTACCGACAACCGCCCAGCACTGGCGTAGGTATCCAGCTCGGGCTGGGGTGCGGGCAGTGCGGCCGGGGTAGCGGCCACCCGCCGCCACGTCTGCGCCTGAGCTACCACCTCGGGCGTACGAGCATGCTCATCCAGCCACGCCGCCCACCGGGCAAACGAGGTCCCCGGCGCCGGCAAGGCCACCTCTTGCTCGCCGCAATGCTGGGACCAGGAAAGGTTGATGTCTTCCAACAGGATTCGCCACGACACCCCATCGACGGCCAGATGATGAATGATCAACACCAGCTCACCGATCGGCGCCACCCACAATGCGCTCAGCATCTTTCCGGTGGCCGGATTCAACCGGCCCCGTGCCCGGATCAGCGCCTCATCGGACAACTCCTCGACGGTGTTCAGGCAGCCGCGCGCATCGACCGCGCCGGGCTCGGGCACCCACAATGACCAGCCCCCGGCGCCGTCTTCGTCGACGCGCAGCCGCAGCATCGCGTGTCGATCGAGCAACGCCTGCAGCACCACCACCACGTCGGCTTCGGTCGCCGCGACGGGGGCCCGAATGGCCACCGTCTGGTTGAACTGCTCGACTCGACCCGCTACGCCCGCCAGCCAGTGGATGATCGGGGTGGCCACGACCTCGCCCACACCCTCATCGACTACCCCGGCCTCATCCGTTGCGACACTGGCTACTCGGGCCAGCCTGGCCACGGACTGTTCGACGAAGATGTCGCGTGGCCGGCACAGCACCCCGGCCGCGCGCGCCCGGGAAACCACTTGCATCGACAGGATGCTGTCCCCACCCAGGTCGAAGAAGGACTCATCGACCCCGACTCGCTCCAATCCCAAGACGTGGGCATAGATACCGGCCAGGATCTCCTCGATCGCGTCGGTGGGGGCGCGGTAGTGATCGGCGTCGTGATACTCGGGCGCGGGCAAGGCCCGGGTGTCGAGTTTGCCGTTGACCGTCATCGGCAGCGCCTCAATCACCACCACTGCCGACGGCACCATATACGGCGGCAGTCGATCGGCCAGCGCGATGCGTGCCTGGGCGGGGTCGGCTGTTCCGGTGATGTAACCGACCAGGCGTTTGGCGCCGGGGCGGTCCTCGCGGGCGATCACCGCCGCCTGTTCGACACCTGCCAAACTGGCCAGGGCTGACCGGATTTCGCCGAGCTCGATGCGGTAGCCGCGGATCTTGACCTGCTCATCCGCGCGGCCCAGGTAGTCGAGCTGCCCATCGGGGCGCCACCGCACCAAGTCACCGGTGCGATACATTCTTTGTCCAGGGGAGCCGGCCCCCGCGAACGGGCACGCCATGAATCGCGACGCGGTCAGGCCCGCTCGGTTCACGTACCCGCACCCCACCCCGCGGCCGGCCAGATACAACTCGCCGGACACCCCGACGGGCACCGGGCGCAACCGCTCGTCGAGAACAAAGAACGCAGCCCCCGTCACCGGCGAACCGATCGGCGGCACACCCGAACCCGTTGCGAGCGGCGCACTCTTGGATGCCCACATCGTTGTCTCGGTGGGGCCGTAGACGTTGATCATCACCCGTCCGCGCGCCCACCGATCGACCATGTCGGCCGGGCACGGTTCGGCGCCGATCACCAGCGCCGTCGACTCCAACCCCTGCGGGGACAGCATCCCGGCCGCCGACGGCGTCTGGGTGAGAACGGTGACCTGTTCGCCGACGAGCAGGGCGTGGAAGTCTTCCGGTGAGCCGGCCACGGCCTCGTGCACCACCACCAATCGTCCGCCGTGCAGCAGCGCGCCCCAGATCTCCCACACGGAGAAGTCGAAGGCATACGAATGGGACTGTGTCCACACTTGTTCCGGGGAAAGTTCCAGCCCGGCATCCAACGAGTCGAACAGTTGAGTGACGTTGTGATGATTGACCGCAACACCTTTGGGCTCGCCGGTCGTGCCCGAGGTGTAGATGATGTGGGCGATGTCGTCGGGCGACGGCACGGGTGGTGCGGTGTCGGGCTGGGTGTCGATGCGCGGGTCGTCGACATCGATGATCCGAAGGCCGCACTTTTCTAACCGCGACCGCAGTTCGGGAGTGGTGATTGCGGCAATCGGCGCGGCATCGGCCACCATGAACTCGATCCGCGCCTCCGGGTGGGCCGGGTCGATCGGTAGGTATGCCGCGCCGGATTTGAGCACCGCCAAGATCGCGATGATCGCTTCGGCGGATCGCGAAAACAGCAGCGCGACAGACTGGCCGGGGCCAGCACCTTCGGAAGTCAGTAGGTGTGCCAACCGATTGGCGGCCGCATCGACCTCGCGGTAGGTCATCGACCGGCCCTCGAAGGTGACCGCCACCGCCTCCGGGGCGCGGGCTACCTGCGCGGCAAACAGCGCCGGAACAGATGCCCGGGCCGCCGGCTGGGTCAGGACCGCGCGATTGCCGATCTCGTCGAGGCGGGCGTGCTCGTCGAGGCCCAACATCTCGATCGAGGAAAGCCGCTGTGTCACATCAGTGGTCATGGCCACCAACACCCGATGCAGCCGCGCGATCAGCGCTTCGATGGTTCCCGCGTCGAACACGTCGGTCCGGTACTCCACCGTCCCGCGGATCCCGCCGGGCTCACCGGATGCGGTGAAGCGTTCGGTCAAGGAGATAGCCAAATCCGCTCGTGCGGTGTGGGTGTCGATCGGTAGCGGCGTGGCCTGCAGATCGCCCAACGCCAACTCGGCCGGCTCGGCGTTCTGCCAGCCCAACATCACCTGCACCAGCGGGTGATGGGCCAAGGATCGGGTGGGGTTGAGCCGATCGACGAGCACCTCGAACGGCACGTCTTGGTGTTCGTAGGCGGCCAGGCTGCGCTGGCGAACCTGGGCCAGCAATTGCCCGACAGTGGGATCCCCGCCCGTGTCGACGCGCAGCACCAGCGTGTTGACGAAAAAGCCCACCAGCTCGTCGAGAGCGGGGTCGCTGCGTCCGGCGATCGGGAAACCCACGGCCACATCCGAACTCGCGCTGACCGCTGACAACAGCACGGCAAGAGCGGCCTGGACCACCATGAAGCTGGTCGCATTGTGTTCGCGAGCCACCTCGCGTACCCGTTGCTGCAACTCGGCCGGCCACTCCACGGGCACACTGGCGCCACGTTGATCGGCCACCGGCGGGTAAGGCCGATCGGTGGGCAGCCCCAACACCTCCGGCATCCCGGTCAGGGCGTCTTCCCAATAGGCCACCTGCGACGCGATCGGGCTGCCGGGATCGTCGAGATCACCGAATTGCGCGTGCTGCCACAGCGTGTAATCGTGGTATTGCACCGGCAATTCGGCCCAGCTCGGTGCTTCTCCCGCACACCGGGCGGCATACGCCTCACCCAGGTCGCGCACCAGCGGAGCGATAGACCAGCCGTCGGCGGCGATGTGGTGCACTACGCCCACCAGTACGTGCGTGTCTTCGCTGAGTCGGAAAAGTGTTGCGCGCAGGGGAATCTCGGTGGTCAGGTCGAAGGCATAGCTTGCCGCCGCGTCGATAGCCTCGTCCTGCTGGGCCGCGTTCCAGCCATCGGAATCAATGATCTGCCAACCGAACCCGGCGCGATCAGCGGCCAGCACAGTTTGCCGCGGGGTGTCCTCGACCGCCGGGAATACCGTCCGCAGGGTCTCGTGACGGGCGATGACATCGGCCAGCGCGGCCGCCAGTGCGTCGGAATCAAGGTGGCCGGACAGCCGCAACGCCACCGCGATGTTGTAGACCGCGGATGGTCCCTGCAACTGGCTCAGGAACCACAACCGCGATTGGGCGAACGACAAAGGCACCACCGCCGGCCGCTCGAGAGCAACCAACGGCTCCAGCCTGCCCTGGCCGGTAGCGATGCGGGGTGCCAGCTCGGCGATCGTGGGAGCCTCGAACAATGCCCGCACCGAAAGTCCGGCATCGAGTGCGTGATTGATCGCGGCGATCGCCCGCATTGCCGCGAGCGAGTCTCCGCCCAGATCGAAGAAGGACTCCTCGATCCCGACCCGGTCGGCACCCAGGACCTGCGCGTAGATCCCGGCCAGGATCTCCTCGACCGCGGTGGCCGGCGCGAGGTAATGCTCAATGTCGCGGTAGTCCGGTGCCGGCAGGGCCCGCGTGTCGAGTTTGCCGTTGACCGTCAACGGCAACGCGTCGATCACCACCACTGCGACCGGCACCATGTACGCGGGCAATTGCTGGGCCAACGCGCCGCGCAGCACGGCCGGGTCGGCGGTTCCGGTGACATAACCAACCAAGCGCTTGTCACCCGGGCGGTCTTCGCGGGAGACCACCGCGGCCTGCTCCACTCCGTCCAATCCAGCCAGCGCGGCCCGGATTTCGCCGAGTTCGATGCGGTACCCGCGAATCTTGACCTGCTCATCGGCGCGCCCGACATAGTCCAGCTGCCCGTCGGCACCCCAGCGAACCAGGTCGCCGGTGCGATACATCCGCGCGCCGGGCCCGCCGAATGGGCAGGCCACAAACCGTGCTGCGGTCAACGGTGCTCGGCCCAGATAGCCGTATCCCACGCCACGACCGGCCACGTACAGCTCGCCGACCACCCCGGTGGGCACCGTGCGCAACCAGTCGTCGAGCACAAACAGCGCCGCTGTCGACACCGGCGCACCGATCGGCACCGCTGCCCCGGCACCAAGGGGCGCGCTCATCGCGGCATAGATCGTGGTTTCGGTGGGGCCGTAGGCGTTGATCATCACGCGTCCGGGCGCCCACCTGTCGACCACTTCGGCCGGGCACGCCTCGCCGCCGATCAGCAGTGCCGTCGATCCCAAGCCTTCCGGAGACAAGGCCGCCACCGAGGAGGGCGTTTGGGTCAACACGGTGACGCGTTCACTGACGAGCAGGGCGTGGAAGTCGTCCGGCGAGGCGGTCACCGCCTCGGGCACCACCACCAGTCGTCCGCCGTGCAGCAGCGCACCCCAGATCTCCCAGACCGAGAAGTCGAACGCATAGGAGTGGCACTGGGTCCACACCTGTCCCGGTGGCAGGCCGGCGTCCAGTGAGTCGAGCTGCTGGGTGATGTTGAGGTGGGTGATGGCTACGCCCTTGGGCACGCCTGTGGTGCCGGAGGTGTAGATGATGTGAGCGATGTCCGCGGCTGCCGGTGTCGGAAGCGCGGTGGGGGGTTGTGCGTCGACAGCGGGGTCGTGGATATCAATGACCCGCAGGTCGTAGCCGCCCAATCGGTCGGACAATGCGGAAGTGGTCAGCGCGGTCGTCGGCGCGGCATCGGCGAGCATGAACTCGATCCGCGCCGCGGGGTGGGCCGGGTCGATCGGAAGATAGGCCGCGCCGGTCTTCAACACCGCCAAAATCGCGACGATAGCGTCGGCCGAACGCGAAAACAGCAGTGCCACAGACCGTCCCGGAGCTGCTCCCCGGCCGGCGAGTAGGTGCGCCAGCCGGTTGGCAGCTTCGTCGAGTTCGCGATATGTCATCGCGCGGCCGTCGAAGGTGACCGCGACCGCATCGGGGGTGCGCGCGGCTTGTGCGGCGAACAATGCCGGCACCGATACCTCGGTCGCGCGCTGCGTCAACACCGGCCGGTTGCCCAGCCGATCCAGGCCGGCGCGCTCGTCGGCGTCCAACAGATCCATCGACGAAAGCGCCAGCGTGGGGTCGGCGGTCATGGCTGCCAAAACCCGTTGCAAGCGCTGCGTCAGTTCCTCGACATCGAAATCCGCATACGGTTGCCCGGCACCGGCCGTGGTGAGGAACTGTTCGTCACCGGTACCGACGAAGAACAGCCCGAAGTGGCCTATCGGTCCAAAACTGGTGTAGGTCGCCGTCGCCGGGACCCCGGCGAAGTTCAGGGTGAGTCTGGACGGGATGAAATTGACGACTACCCGACTCGCGGCCTGCCCTGCGCCGCCAAGGCCGCGATCGCTCTCAAGGACCTGCACCGGGAATCGTTGATGCCGCAAGGCTTCTCGTGTTTGCGAGTCGACATGCTTGCAGAAGTCGGCGACCGTCGACCCCGGTGATGCCTGCAAGACGAGTGGCACCACCCCGGCGACCATCGCGGGAAGCGTCTTCGACTCGGGATGGACCCGCCTGCTGACCGGGAAGTCGAGCACCACTTCTGAACCGCCGGCGCACCCGCGCACCAACAGTGCACACGCCGCGGTGATGACCGAGGTTCGACGGACCCCCAGCGCTTTGGACAGCTGTTTGATTCGGCCGACGACGGACGGGTCCAGTTGGACCGGCGCGGTGGGCTCAGCCGGATCTCGCCGGCCGGCGGCTTGCGGCAATCGATAGTCCGGTCCGCTTTCCGACGGGAGGTTTGCGGTCCAGTAGGCCAGATCTTCGGAGTAATCGGTTGACGCCTCGTACTCCAGCTCGGCGCGAACCAGGTCCTGCAGCGAGCCGAAGAACGTGGGAGAGGTGGGCGTACCCGAAACAATTGCGGTGTAGGTAGCCGCAATCCGGCGGCCGACCAGCGCAATGCCCAATCCGTCGAGGACTATGTGGTGGCAGCAGGCAGACCAGTAGTATTCGTCGAGTTTCGTTCGGAATAAAGCAAATTTTAGTAGCCGGCCATCCAGCGGCATGGGTGTGCGCTGAATCGATGCCGCAATCTCTCGGGCCTCGCCCACCGCATCGGGCGAGCCTCTGAGGTCATGGAAAGTCAGCTCGAAATCCGGGTAATCGATTGCCTTTTGGAAAACCTGACCGTCTACTTCGAAGAAGGCGGCGCGGCAGGGCTCGGCCTCCTGCAGCGTTTTGCTGATTGCCTGCTTAAGCAAATCAGGCTCGACCGCGCCTTCGATTCTGATGAATAGGCCGAGTTGCCAGTCGGTGCCGGAGCGGCCCGTTTCCTGTGAGAGCCAAATATCTAATTGCCGGCGCGTCAGCGGAAGGGCGCTGGCGTCAAGTTCCATCCGATCGCCCCCTACCCAAAAGGCTTACAAAATAAGGGCCTCATCTGGTGGCGGGTTCCGCAGATTCTCTGGCCGTATTTCGGTGCAATAGCGTGCGACACAGTCGAAAACGGCAGCGCGGGTCGCCACATGGCTAACCGCTTAACCACGGGCAGTGACGTCCGCGTTTGCCCACCCCGGGCGGTGCTGCTGGTCGTCGTTGACCCTGACCTAGAGGTTGTCGTTGTCGTCGTCGACGGAATGTTGCTCACCGGTCCTCCCCACACGCCTAATCGACATGAGTGGAACAAACCCTAGTAGAGGTATACCGGCTTCGACAGGGATATCGGCAAAGTTCCTGGTGTTAGCTGGCTGTTGCCCGCAATTTATCGCGCAGCGAAGTCCGCACTGCGAAACTGCCAGGGCCGCAAGCGATCTGGCTTCCTGGTTATCCCCAGCCAGCGGCCCTGAGTAATCGAGGTTTACGCTACCGGCTGCAGGGCATCGCCGCTACCCGAAATCTCGGGGTAGCGCGCCCTGTGGGTCAGCGCGCCTGACCCTGCGTGGCCAGGAAGCCCGCGACACCGCGGACGAGCGCGTCGGCGTACTTCTGCCGGCCATCTGCAGACTCCATCAGCGCCGAATCGACGGGGTTCTTCATATTGCCGCACTCCACCAGGATCGCCGGGTATTGCGCCAGGTTGAGACCGGTGAGGTCGGAACGTCCGTACAGCCCGTCCTGGCCGATGTAGGTGGCCGGCGGGATGCCGGCGGCCTGCATCTGGTCGCGCATGATCCGCGCGTACTGCACCGACGGGCCGGCCTGCACCTGGTTGAGCGGCGGGGCCGAGTAGTTGACGTGGAACCCGCGGCCGGACGGTGGGCCGCCGTCGGCGTGGATGCTCAGGATCGCGTTGGGCCGCAACGAATTGGCCACGTTGGCGCGCTCATCGATACACGGACCCAGTCCGGTGTCGTTACCGCGGGACAGCGCGGTCCTCACACCCAACGCTGTCAGCGCGGCGCGAACCCGCAGCGCGGTGTCCCAGGTGAACGTGTGTTCCTGGTAACCGCTGTTGGTCGCGGTGCCGCTGGTCTGACAGTCCTTGGTGCCGCCGCGGCCGGTGGTGACCTGCCGGCCGATGGACGCGTCGTTAGCGCCGTTGTGGCCGGGGTCGATGAAAACGACCATGCCGGCGATGTTGGACGGCACCGCGGTCGCGGTCGGAGCGACCGCCGTCGAGGCAGCAATCAGTGCGCCGACCGCCAATTTGATTCCGACACGCCTGCTCAGTCGTAGATCCACGGCGCAAAGGTAGCGCCGCGCGGTCTACGCTGGGTGTTTCGAATCGCCCGACATCCACAGGCGAAACCAACTCGAGACCAAGATGCGAGGGGATTGTCATGCAACCCGGAGGCGATATGTCGGCGCTGCTCGCCCAGGCGCAGCAGATGCAGCAAAAGCTAATGGAGGCTCAGCAACACCTCGCGAACGCCGAGATCCGCGGTCAGGCGGGTGGCGGCTTGGTCGAGGCCACTGTCAAAGGCAGCGGCGAGGTCGTCGCGGTGAAGATCGATCCATCGGTCGTCGACCCCTCGGACATCGAGACCTTGCAGGACCTGATCGTCGGCGCCATGGTCGACGCTTCCAAGCAGGTCGCCCAAATGGCACAGGAGCAGTTGGGGTCACTGACCGCCGGCTTGGGCGGCCCACCGGCCCCGCCTACTCAGATACCGGGGCTCTGACCCACCTAGATGTTTGAGGGACCGGTCCAGGATCTGATCGACGAGCTCGGCAAGCTGCCGGGTATCGGGCCAAAGAGCGCGCAGCGCATCGCCTTTCATCTGTTGTCGGTCGAACCGCCGGACATCGACCGACTCACCGCCGTGCTGTCGAAGGTCCGTGACGGCGTCCGCTTCTGCGCGGTGTGCGGCAACGTTTCCGACGACGAGCGTTGTCGGATCTGTGCCGATCCGCGCCGGGACGGCTCGCAGGTGTGTGTCGTCGAGGAGCCCAAGGACGTCCAGGCCGTCGAGCGCACTCGCGAATTCCGCGGCCGCTACCACGTCCTGGGCGGTGCCCTTGATCCGCTGTCCGGCGTCGGCCCCGATCAGCTGCGGATCCGCGAGCTGCTGAGCCGCATCGGCGAGCGGGTCGACGGTGTGGACATCACCGAGGTGATCATCGCGACCGACCCCAACACCGAGGGGGAGGCGACGGCTACCTACCTGGTCCGGGTGCTGCGCGACATCCCCGGCCTGACCGTCACGCGAATCGCGTCCGGGCTGCCGATGGGCGGCGACTTGGAGTTCGCCGACGAGCTGACACTGGGGCGCGCGCTCACCGGCCGCCGGTCCATGGTCTGACCCGTAGACCCGTAGACCCGTCACGTCGTCACGACGGCGAAGTTATCGCTGGCGGCCCACGCCTCTTCGAACGTCGCGATCCAGACCTGCTCATCGCGGCCCGTGGGCACGCCGCTGTCGTTGAGGTGCACCACACCGGCGCTGGTGTCGATCCCTATGACGACCACGAAGTGGTTTTCCTTGGTGCGGTTGCCCGGTTTGTTCCAGATGACTTTGTCGTTGACCCCGACGATGACCTTGCGTCCCTGATCCAGATCGCGCACCAGCGCGTCGGTGTCGGGGTGGACTACGTCGGCGTGAATGCCGTAGTGCGCCAATAGCGGCGCCAGGTCACGATTGTTCGTTCTGCCGCCGGGGTGGTAGATCGGCCCGGGGTGGGCGGCGCTCGGGAGGTTTTCAGCCGCGGCGGTGATTTCGTCCTCGCTGGGCTCGTGGCCGCTGATCTGGCCGATCACATCGGCCGCCGCCATCTCCCCACAATCGAAATCCTGTTGCTGATAGCGCCAGTAGGGCGCGGCGGCGGCCGGGTCGCCGTGCATCCCGACGCCGGTGTGTGGCGTGGGCGCACTCGGGGTGGCGTCGGCCACACCGGCGAATGCGACCGCCGCGGCCAGGCTCAACGCAGCCGCGAGGGCGCCGAGGTGTGTCGTCCTGGCCATCGTCGGTGGGGTGCTGGTCATGGGGCCTCTTTCTCGAGCCGCCGCACAGCATCGGCGTCGAGAAGAGAGTGGGGTGCGGGCCTAAAAGGAATCTTGTTGCGCTGGCAGCCGAGCCGCAGCGGCGAGCGGGTCGACGGTGTAAACATCACCGAGGTGATCATCGCGACCGACCCCGACATCGTGGGGGACGCCGGGGCGCGCGCTCACCGGCCGCCGGTCCATGGCCTGACGTTCCTCAGGCTTTGCTCAATTGGAAATGCCTCGTAAAGGTCGTGCCCAGCTCTCCACCACACGCGTCTGACGTCGTCGTCTGGCCTTCTCCAGCAAGCGACACGGCATCGAAGCCGTAGTTGACAGTCACCGGGGCCGATGCGCCGTTCGGGCACGGCGCCTGGGCTGTCCCGCGGTGAGTCCATCGTCCATTGGCGAGTTGGAATTCCCAGCTGATGACGAACGTCCCGCCATCTTGCGAGGTCGCCAGGGTGCAGTCCGATCCGCACGGGACGAAGAGCCAGGCGGTCGGCCTGTCGGTGTCCGCGTAGAGCACGTTGTACCGGCCGTTGAGGACTTCCGGGGCCGCGCACGCCGGTGTTGACGACGTGATCAACGCAGCCGCGCCGAGCAGTGCGGCGCTGGCGGCCATTCGCGGGCTGATTTTCGCCATCTCGGCCCGCACGGTTAGCGCGCCGCCAGTCGTTCGCGGCGCAACAGCTCCACCTCGGGCAGCTCCAGCGGTGCCAGCCGGCCCACCACCTTGCTCAGCAGCAGGTCGGCCAGCTCCGGGTTGCGGGCCAGACACGGCCCATGCATGTACGTCGCCACGACGGTGCCCTGAAGCACGCCGTCAAAACCGTCGCCGAGCCGGTTGCCGGCCCCCTTGACGACCGCGCCCAGCGGTGCGGCGGCGGGGCCCAACACGGTGCCGCCGCGGTGGTTTTCAAAGCCGGTGAGCTGCTGGGTCAGCCCGGCCAGCAGCGGCCTGCTCACCAGCTCGCCGATCTTGCGGGCATCCTGCGGGGAGGTTGTCGCATCCAGCATGCCGACACCGTCGACCCGCTCCCCGGAGGACGTCTCGTACCAGTGCCCGAGCACCTGGACGGCGGCACAGATCGCCAGCACGGGTGCGCCGCGCTCCGCCGCGCGCTGCAGGCCCGGGTACCGCTGCAGGTGCCGGGTGGCCAGCCGCTGCGCGTAGTCCTCGGCGCCGCCGAGGGTGTACAGGTCCAAGGACTCGGGTACCGGGTCGGCCAGCGTGATCTCCACGATCTCGGCGGCGATACCGCGTAGCCGGAGCCGTTGGCGCAGCACCACCGCGTTCCCGCCGTCGCCGTAGGTGCCCATCACGTCGGGCAACACCAAACCGATCCGAATTGTCGAGTCAGCCATGCCGTGCCAATGCTCGGTGCAGCTGCAAGAAGGCGGTGTAGTTGGCGACGACCTCGACTCGCCCCGGCGGGCAGGACGCGATGGCCGCCAGGGTGTCGTGCACCAGGGTGTGCTCGACGCCCGCGTACCCCAAGCGCACCGCCAGGTCGGTGCCGCGTTCGCCGGCGGCCACCACCGCGGTTTCTTCGAAGTGCTCGAAACGCACGTCCCACAGCCAGGACAGGTCCTCGCCGTCGGGCACCTGCCCGTTGACCGAGATGACCACCCCGGCTGCGTGCTTGTCGACCATCGACAGCGCTTCCTGCCAGCCGGCCGGGTTCTTGGCCAGCAGAATCCGCGCGTCGTGCCGGCCGATCCGGACGGTCCGATAGCGGCCCGCGACCTCGTCCACCCCCGACACCGCCGCAGCGGCCGCCGTCGGGTCGGCACCCAGCGCGACGGCGGCCGCGACGGCCTGGGCCGCATTGCCGCGATTCACCGCGCCGGGCAGCGCCAGCCGCATCGGCAGGGCCAGCCCGTCGGGCCCATACAGCATGTCCTCGTCGAACCACCACTGCGGACTGGGCCGTTTGAAGTCGGCGCCGGTGGAATACCAGTGGCCCCGGTCGCGGACGATCACCTCGCCGCTGCGCGGGCAGCTGACGGAGTCGTTAGCCCACCCGCCGCCGGCGGCCACCCACACCACATTCGGGCTGTCGTAGGCGGCCGAGGTCATCAGCACGTCGTCGCAGTTGGCAACGACGACCGCGTTCGGGTGGCGGGCCAGTCCGGCCCGCAGCGTGCGTTCGATGACGTTGATCTCGCCGACCCGGTCCAGCTGATCGCGCGACAGATTGAGCAGCACGACGACGCTGGGCTCGACGGCATCGGAAACATGCGGCACGTGCATCTCGTCGACTTCCAGGGCCGCCAGTCCGGCGGTGCGGTCGGCGGCCAGCGCGGCCACCAGGCCGGCGTCCATATTGGCGCCTTCGGCGTTGGTGGCGACCGAGCCCAGCGTGCCTAGAGCGGCCGCGGTCATTCGGGTGGTGGTGGACTTGCCGTTGGTCCCGGTGACGACGACCGTGCGCCGTCCAGCGCCGAGCTGGCGCAGGATCGAGCGGTCCAGCGTCATCGCGACCAGGCCGCCGATCATCGCCCCGGCGCCGCGCCCGGTCAGCCGCGACGCCCACCGCGCGCTCGCCCCTGCGGCGAGGGCTAGACGTGCCCGGGTGGTGACCACCCGCGCAGTTTAAGGGCGATCGCCAGCGCGGCGCTTTTGCCGGGCGTAGCGGGTCGGCCTCGTCAGGTCGAGTGCGATCGCCAGCGCGGCGCTTTTTGCCGTCGCGACTTAAGTGCCGACACGAATGCGCAGCGACCGGGTGATGTCGGTCAGACATGTCATCCTCAGCCTATGAACGGGGTGTTCTGGGGTCGCCCGGCTAGCGAGCCGGACGGGGGTTGGGCCGTCATCGACGTCGAGACATCGGGTTTTCGCCCAGGTCAGGCACGGATCATCAGCCTTGCGGTGCTCGGCCTCGACACCGGCGGTCGCGTCGAACAATCCGTCGTCAGCCTGCTCAACCCCGGCGTCGACCCCGGCCCCACCCACGTGCACGGGCTGACCGCCGCGATGCTCGAGGATCAGCCGCAGTTCGGCGACATCATCGGTGACGTGGTCAAGGTGCTGCGCGGCCGCACGCTGGTGGCGCACAACGTCGCCTTCGACTACGCATTCCTGGCCGCTGAGGCCGAGCTCACAGCCACCGAGCTCCCCGTCGATAGCGTCATGTGCACGGTCGAGCTGGCCCGGCGACTCAATCTCGGCGTCGAGAACCTGCGGCTGGAAACCCTCGCCGCGCACTGGGGAGTGACCCAGGAGCGGCCGCACGACGCGTTCGACGACGCGATGGTGTTGA
Organism: Mycobacterium sp. IDUB_19; assembly: GCF_055419445.1. NCBI lineage: Bacteria > Bacillati > Actinomycetota > Actinomycetes > Mycobacteriales > Mycobacteriaceae > Mycobacterium > Mycobacterium sp. IDUB_19. The sequence goes on from NZ_JBVAXR010000001.1 coordinate 152,703, forward strand.
CCGGGGTTCTCGCGTCGGCGCTCGAGCGGGCCCGCGAACGCGACATCTGGCTGCCGGTGCATCCGGTCACCCGGCGCCGCTGGCCCAACGGCCGGGTGACCCACGACGAGCTGCGCCCGCTGAAGGCGCTCGCCTCCCGGATGCCCTGCCCGTATCTCAACCCGGGGCCGTATGTCCGCGGCCGGCCGTTGGTCCAGGGCATGAGGGTGGCGCTGGCCGCCGAGGTACGGCGCACGCACGAGGAGCTCGTCGAGCGGATCCTGCACGCCGGGCTGGCCTACACCGATGTCGTCGACCGCGAGACCTCGCTGGTGGTGTGCAACGCCGACGCGCCCGAGCAGGGCAAGGGCTATCAGGCCCAGCAGCTGGGGGTGCCGGTGGTATCCGACGCGCAGTTCATGGACGGCGTCGGCACCGTGATCGGCGGCACCAACATGGACGAGTTCGTCGACGCCACCTCGGCCGACGACCAGCTCGCGCTGTTCTGATCACCGCCGCGACGCGCGGTTGACCGCCGACACCACGGCGCGCAGCGATGCAGTGGTGATCGACGGGGCGATGCCCACACCCCACACGGTGCGGCCACCCACGGAAGCCTCCACATACGCCGCGGCCTGTGCGTCGTCGCCGGAACTCATCGCATGCTCGGAGTAGTCCAGGACGGCGACGTCGAATCCGACGCCTCCCAGCGCGTGGACGAAAGCCGCGAGCGGGCCGTTGCCGGAGCCGCTGATCTCGGTCTCGGTCCCGTTGATCTTGACAGTCGCGGCGATCCTGGTGGTGCCGCCATCTTCCTCTGAGGCATCGACTCGTTGCTTGATCCGCTCCAGCGGCATGATCGGCGCCAGGTACTCGTCGAAGAACGCGTCCCACATCTCCTTCGGCGACACCTCACCGCCTTCGCCGTCGGCGATCTTCTGAATCACCTGGGAGAACTCGATCTGCAGCCGTCGCGGCAAGGCCAGGCCGTGGTCGGCCTTCATGATGTAGGCGACCCCGCCCTTGCCGGACTGCGAGTTGACCCGGATCACCGCCTCATACGTGCGACCGACATCGCGCGGGTCGATCGGCAGATACGGCACCTGCCAGAGCATGTCCTCGACGTCGCTGTCCGCGGCGTCGGCGTCGGCCTTCATCTGGTCCAGGCCCTTGTTGATGGCGTCCTGGTGGCTGCCCGAGAACGCGGTGTAGACCAGATCGCCGCCGTACGGATGACGCTCGTGCACCGGCAGCTGGTTGCAGTACTCGACCGTCCGGCGGATCTCGTCGATGTTGGAGAAATCGATCTGCGGGTCGACGCCGCGGGAGAACAGGTTCAGCCCCAGCGTCACCAGGCACACGTTTCCGGTGCGCTCCCCGTTGCCGAACAGGCAGCCCTCGATCCGGTCAGCGCCGGCAGAAAAGCCCAATTCGGCTGCGGCGACAGCGGTTCCGCGGTCGTTGTGCGGATGCAGGCTCAGGATCACCGACTCCCGGTTAGCCAAATTGCGGCTCATCCACTCGATCGAGTCGGCATAGACGTTGGGAGTGGCCATCTCCACCGTGGCGGGCAGGTTGAAGATGATCGGGTTGTCCGGCGTCGGCGCGATGATCTCGCCGACGGCGTCGCACACCTGCTTGGCGTACTCCAATTCTGTTCCCGTGTAGGACTCCGGCGAATACTCGAATCGCCATTGCGTGTCCGGGTATTTGGCCGCCTCTTCGACGCACTTGCGGGCGCCCTCGGTCGCGATGGCTTGCACCGCGGCCCGGTCGGCGCGAAATACCACGCGGCGCTGCAGGATTGACGTCGAGTTGTAGAAGTGCACGATCGCCCGGTGTACGCCTCGGCACGCCTGGAAGGTGCGCTCGATCAGCTCCGGCCGGCACTGCGTCAGCACCTGGATCGTGACGTCGTCGGGAATGGCGCCGTCGGTGATGATTTCGCGCACGAAGTCGAAGTCGGTCTGGCTCGCCGACGGGAATCCGACTTCAATCTCCTTATAGCCCATGCCAACCAGCAGGTCGAACATGCGCCGCTTGCGGGCCGGGCTCATCGGGTCGATCAACGCCTGGTTGCCGTCGCGCAGATCCACGGCGCACCACATCGGGGCGCTGCTGATGACACGGTCCGGCCAGGTGCGGTCGGCGAGCTCGACGGATTCGACTTCCTGGGCGAAGGGCCGGTATCGGTTTACCGGCATCGACGAGCCGCGCTGCGGATTCCACGCGGGCTGATCGGGTCGGGGTGGGCCCGCGGGCTTTTGGACGGTGCGGGCCGAGGTGTATGCGTCGGGGTTCGCGGGCGGGGAAAAGTTGTTCACGGTAGTTGCTCCGGGGATGTCATAGGGACTTCAAACCGGCGCATGGTGAACACCCGCGACGGGAGGCCGGTCTGGATCAGACCCCGTCGCGGCGTCCGAGAAGGAGCACCCGCTGCACGGTCTGAACTCTACCGCGATCAGCGCCTGGGCGAAAACTACGTCGAATCGAGACCGTAACCGCAGGCTGTGGCACCCGCCATCGGGTCAAAAAACAAGATGCGCCGCCACGTATTCTGTTGTGAACTTGAACCACGTCCGTAGGGCCGGAAGGGCAGGCAACGAAACAGTGGCGCTCGTCGTACAGAAGTACGGCGGATCCTCGGTGGCCGACGCCGACCGGATCCGTCGTGTCGCGGAACGCATCGTCGAGACCAAAAAGCAGGGCAATGACGTCGTCGTGGTGGTCTCGGCGATGGGCGACACCACCGATGACCTGCTGGATCTGGCCCAGCAGGTGTGCCCGGTGCCGCCGGCCCGCGAACTGGACATGCTGCTGACGGCCGGTGAGCGCATCTCCAACGCGCTGGTGGCCATGGCGGTCGAATCGCTCGGCGCCCGCGCCAGGTCGTTCACCGGCTCGCAAGCCGGTGTCATCACCACCGGCACCCACGGGAACGCGAAGATCATCGACGTCACGCCGACCCGGTTGCAGTCCGCGCTCGACGAGGGCGACGTCGTGTTGGTCGCCGGCTTCCAGGGTGTCAGCCAGGACAGCCGGGACGTCACCACGCTGGGCCGCGGCGGCTCGGACACCACCGCTGTCGCGCTGGCTGCCGCCTTGCATGCCGACGTCTGCGAGATCTACACCGACGTGGACGGCATCTTCAGCGCCGATCCACGGATCGTGCGCACCGCCCGCAAGCTGGACACCGTCACCTTCGAGGAAATGCTCGAGCTGGCGGCCTGCGGAGCCAAGGTGCTGATGCTGCGCTGCGTGGAATACGCCCGCCGCTACAACTTGCCCGTACACGTCCGGTCGTCGTACTCGGACATACCAGGCACCGTCGTCGTCGGATCGATCAAGGACATACCTATGGAAAGCCCCCTGCTGACCGGAGTTGCGCACGACCGCAGCGAAGCCAAGGTGACCGTTGTCGGGATTCCGGACATCCCCGGCTATGCGGCCCGGGTCTTCCGCGCGATCGCCGAGGCCGACGTGAACATCGACATGGTGCTGCAGAACGTCTCCAAGGTCGAGGACGGCAAGACCGACATCACCTTCACCTGCTCGCGCGACAGCGGGCCCACCGCGGTCGCCAAGCTGGACTCGCTGCAGGACGAGATCGGCTTCACTCAGCTGCTGTACGACGACCACATCGGCAAGGTGTCGCTGATCGGTGCGGGCATGCGCAGCCATCCCGGGGTCACCGCGACCTTCTGTGAAGCGCTCGCCGCGGTCGGCGTCAACATCGAGCTGATCTCCACCTCCGAGATCCGGATCTCGGTGCTGTGCCGCGACACCGAACTAGACAAGGCCGTCGTGGCGTTGCACGAGGCGTTCGGGCTCGGCGGCGAGGAGGAGGCCACGGTGTATGCGGGGACGGGTCGGTAAATGGTTGCCATCGGCGTAGTAGGGGCCACCGGTCAGGTGGGCCAGGTAATGCGCAAACTGCTCGATGAGCGCGACTTCCCGGCGACCAGCGTGCGGTTTTTCGCGTCCGCCCGCTCGCAGGGCCGCAAGCTGGAATTCCGCGGCCAGGAGATCGAGGTCGAAGACGCCGCGACGGCAGACCCGACCGGCTTGGACATCGCGCTGTTCTCGGCCGGCAAGACCATGTCGTTGGTGCAGGCGCCGCGGTTCGCGGCCGCCGGGGTGATTGTGATCGACAACTCGTCGGCCTGGCGTAAGGACCCCGAGGTGCCGTTAGTGGTGTCCGAGGTCAACTTCGCTCGCGACGCCGGCAACCGGCCCAAGGGCATCATCGCCAACCCGAACTGCACGACGATGGCCGCGATGCCGGTGCTCAAGCCGTTGCACGACGAAGCCGGGCTGCAGCGCCTGGTGGTGTCGAGCTATCAGGCGGTGTCCGGTAGCGGGTTGGCAGGTGTCGAGGAGCTGGCGACCCAGGCGCGCGCGGTCATCGACGACGCTGAGCAACTGGTGCACGACGGGCGGGCACTGCGGTTCCCGGAGCCGAAGACCTACGTCGCACCCATCGCCTTCAACGTGCTGCCGCTGGCCGGGTCGTTGGTGGACGACGGCTCGGGCGAGACCGACGAGGACCAGAAGCTGCGCTACGAGAGCCGCAAGATCCTGGGCATTCCCGAGCTGCTGGTGAGCGGGACCTGCGTGCGGGTTCCGGTGTTCACCGGGCACTCGCTGTCGATCAATGCCGAGTTCGCCCGGCCGCTTTCGCCGCAGCGGGCCTCCGAACTGCTCGGGGCGGCACCCGGCGTGAAAGTCGTCGACGTGCCGACCGCCCTGGACGCCGCCGGCGTCGACGAATCGTTGGTCGGCCGGATCCGCCGCGACGAAGGGGTACCGGACGGGCGGGGCCTGGCGCTGTTCGTCTCGGGGGACAACCTGCGTAAAGGTGCGGCGCTCAACACCATTCAGATCGCCGAGCTGCTGGCCTCGGAACTACATTCGGCATTGTGATCCGCGGTTGAGGTCCGCTCACACTCGCCTCGGTACGCGGTACTCGCTGTTGGTCGCGTCGGCAGTGTGTGTGGTTATCTCACAATCTGTTTGGGTTGCGCATGCCGATCCGCCGGCGCCGGCCCCTGGGCCGATCGTGGCGCCGCTGGCACCGGGTCAGGTGCTGCGAATCGGCCCGACGGCGGGAACGGGCACGGCCACAAAGGATTACGGTGTCGGCGCCACCGATCTCTGCGAATTCCTGGAGTTTCCCAGCGAATTGCTGCAGGTCTGCGGCGACAGCTTCGCCGGGCAAGGCGTGGGGTTCGGCGGCTGGTACTCACCGGTCGCGTTGCACGTCGACACCGGGTCGGTCGATGATCCCGAAGGGGTGCGCTATACCGGTGTTACCGGGATCAGCAAACCGTTGCTGGCCGATCCCACGCCCTCGGGGGACTCGCAGCTGCCCGCCGGGGTGGTGCAGATCAACCGGCGCAACTACTTGATGGTGACGACGACGAAGGACCTGAAGCCGCAGAGCTCGCGGCTGGTGACGGCCGAAGCGGCGCGCGCGGGCTGGCAGACCGTCCCGGGGTCCAGGCGCGACGGCTCCTATCAGGGCGGCTCGCAGACGCAGATCAGCGGGTACTACGACCCGATCCCCGCCCCCGATTCCCCGAGCGGGTGGGTGTACATCGTGGCCAACAGCTTTACCCGCAGTCAGCCGGTGGTGCTGTATCGGGTTACCCCGCAGAACTTCACCGACCGGTCGCGCTGGCAGGGTTGGGCGGCGGGGCCGGGCGGCGGCTGGAACAAACCGCCGACGCCGTTGTGGGCCGACCAGGTGGGCGAGCTGTGCGTCCGGCAGGTCGAGGGCAAGACGGTGTTGTCCTACTTCAACGCGAGCAACGGCAACATGGAGGTCCGGGTAGCCAACGACCCGACGTCGCTGGGCGACGCTCCGGTGACCACGGTGGTGCAGCATGACGAGTGGCCCGACCCGGCGGAAAGCCTTCCGCCGCCGACCGACAACCGGCTCGCACAACCGTATGGTGGCTACATCTCGCCCGGCTCCACGCTCGACGAGCTACGAATCTTCGTCAGCCAGTGGGACACTCGCGCCCGGGTAGCCGCGCCGTATCGGGTGATCCAGTTCGCGGTCAACCCGTTCAAGCCGGAGTAGGCGGCAGTGATCGGGCCTGGGCGCTAGGGGTGTGGTGTGGGCGGGGCCGGCATCGTGGGCGTTTGCTGCGGACCCAGCATTCCACCTGAACCCATTCCGCCGGGTCCCATCATGCCGCCGGGTCCCATCATTCCGCCTGAACCCATTCCGCCGGGTCCCATCATGCCGCCGGGTCCCATCATCGGGCAGGTACCGTCCCGGCCACCGTAGTGACCCCGTTGCCAGCCATAGTGGGCGCCCACGAGGAGCCCCGAGAAGAAGATCACCGCGACGACGAACACAATGCCGGCGACGATGACCACCCACGCCGCCGCTTGGCCCAGACGACTAGGCGCGCCGTGTCGATCATCATTGCCTGAGTGGCCAGTCACGTTGCTCGGTTCGGCCCTGGATTCAGGAGTTTGCGTCATGCTCCGAACGATGCCATGCGCATACCCGAGGGGGGTAGGGACTATGGACCCTAGAATGCGCGGCGCGTAACTGGTCAGCTTGGCAAAGGCTGCCGCGAGAAGGCGGTGACTCTACGTTTACACGGCGATGTTGTCTCGGAGGGATGCGGCGATGGCGAGGCTGACGCGGCGGGCGGCACTCACCGCGCTCGGTGCGATTGGAGCGGGCAGCGCCCTGGGCCTGGGGTATGTCCTTCGCGGCATCTTTGAACTGCCCTCGACGGCTGTCCGTCTCACCGACGGAAGCGGTTTTATGGGCGCGGATCACATGGACATGAGCCGCTATATGGAGATGTTCATGCGGCACAACGAAATCACGCGCTTTGTTCAGGACATTCCGGGCGGCGTGCGCACCACCACCGAATCGAAGTCCCCGGACCTCATCGCGCAACTACAAGCGCACGTCTCAAGCATGTATGCCCACCTCGATCAGGGGACCGAGATCAGCTGCATGAGCCAAAGCCTGCCTACTCTTTTTCGTCGTGCCGGCGGCTACCGTCGCCAGCTCACGGTTACACCTACGGGTGTGATCGCCGAGGAGACCGCCGACGATCCTGTCCTCACCGACGTCATCCGTGCACACGCGCGGGAGGTCACTGGCTTCGTCCAGGACGGTATGCCCGCGATGATGCGAGGAATGATTGGGCCCGGCGGCATGATGGGGCCCGGCGGCATGATGGGGCCCGGCGGCATGATGGGACCCGGTCACTAAGGCGCCGCGCTGTGGCAGGCAACGACTCATGACTCAGCCCACCCCTTCAAGCCAGAGTCTCTAAGCGGTTTCGCCAGGTGAGGCGGGGTTTTCGGCTCACAGCTGCTACATAAGTAGCGCATAGCCGTAACTATTGTTTACCCCCGCATCATGTGTCTCATGAGTGAAACATCTGAAACCCCCACTGTGCGGTCCTCGACCGCAACTGCACCGGCACCGGCAGAGCCGGTGGTACACAGGCCCGCGAGGGTCTTCCAGGCGGCGGCATGGGTCGCCATTGCCGCCGGGACCGTGTTCGTCATCGCGGTCATCTTCTTCACCGGGTTCTTGCTCGGCAAGTCCTCCGGCCACCACCACCACGGCCACCACCACAAGCACCACGCGATGGTGCATCCCCACCGATTCGGTGGTCCGGGTGGCCCGGGTGGCGGTCCCGGTGGCGGGCCTGGCGTGAACCAGCCTGGTGGGCCTGCGTCCGTGGCGCCCGGCGCCCCGGGGCCCAGCCAGATTCCGTCGTCGGTCGCTCCGTCTCGCACGCCGTAGGCGCAGCGAGGCGACAGACCTCAACCGTTCAGATGCTCACGGGGTAAAAGGAGGATCCCCGGGGGGCCACAATCCAATACCCAGTAGCCCGGCGCTCGTGAGAGCGCCGGGCTACCAGTGGTTCAGCGATAGCGCCACCCAGATCGCGTTTGGATGAATTCACAGCAACTTTGTCGGCGGAAACTGTTGCAGCAGTTGCATTCAGGGGCAGTATCGAGACATGAGTGAAACACCTGAGCGCGCAACAGCCACGGCTCCGCCACCGCAGCGGGTTAAGCCGCCCAAGCTCTACGCGGCCGCAGCGTGGGTGGTGATTGTTGCCGGGATCGTCTTCATCTTGTCGGTCGTCTTCTTTTCCGGCGCCATGATCTTCGGATATCACTACCACCACTGCCACCATCACCACGGCATGATGTTCAAGCCCGGCGGCCCGGGCGGCCCTGGAGGCCCGGGACCGTGGCAGTACGGCGGACCGGGTGGCCCCGGAATGATGCCGCCTTACCCGTACGGCCCGTCGGGATACGTTCCGGGCGCTGGCCCCGGGGCCCCATCCGGAGGCGCTCCTAGCCCGGCTCCTAGCCCCGCCGCCGGCCCGCGTCCGTAACTTCATCCAAGGGCACACGTGCCGCGCGACTTGCAGCCCGGCGCCCCCGACAGGGGTGCCGGGTTGTTTAGCTTTGCGATTGAAAGTGCCTGATACCGATTCGGGTTCACACTGGGTGGGTACACGTCGCACTGCCCTGGGATTCAGCCCAGTTAGCGAGGAGATGGCGAGATGACGGAGCGCTTCACCACGACCGACGCCGGCATCGCTGCACCCAGCGATGACCAGTCATTGACGATCGGACCCGATGGTCCGATCCTGCTGCAGGACCACTACCTGATCGAGCAGATGGCGCAGTTCAACCGGGAACGCATTCCGGAACGCCAGCCGCACGCCAAGGGTGGTGGCGCCTTCGGTCATTTCGAAGTGACCAACGACGTCAGCAAGTACACCAGGGCCGCGGTGTTCCAGCCCGGAACCAAAACCGAGATGCTGGCCAGGTTTTCGACCGTGGCGGGCGAGCGCGGTAGCCCAGACACCTGGCGGGATCCGCGCGGATTCGCGTTGAAGTTCTACACGACCGAGGGCAATTTCGACATGGTCGGCAACAACACGCCTGTCTTCTTCATGCGCGACCCGCTGAAGTTCCAGCACTTCATCCGGTCCCAAAAGCGGATGCAGGCAACGAATTTGCGCGACCACAACATGCAGTGGGATTTCTGGAGCTTGTCGCCCGAGTCGGCGCACCAGGTGACCTGGCTGATGGGCGATCGCGGGATTCCCAAGACCTGGCGCAACATGAACGGCTACAGCAGCCACACCTACAGCTGGATCAACGCCGCCGGCGAAATCTTCTGGGTGAAATACCACTTCATCACCGATCAGGGTGTCGACTTCCTGACCCAAGAGGATGCCGACCAATTGGCGGGCGAGGACGGCGATTACCACCAGCGCGACCTGTACGAGGCGATCGAGCGCGGCGATCACCCGAGTTGGACGCTCAAGATGCAGATCATGCCTTACGAGGAGGCGAAGAATTATCGATTCAACGCGTTCGACCTGACCAAGGTCTGGCCGCACGGCGACTACCCGCTGATCGACGTCGGCAAGATGACGTTGAACCTCAACGTCACCGATTACCACACCGAGATCGAGCAGGCCGCCTTCGAGCCGAACAACACCGTGCCCGGGACCGGGCTGAGCCCGGACAAGATGTTGCAGGCCCGCGGGTTCTCCTACTCCGATGCGCACCGCGCGAGGCTGGGGGCCAATTACCGTCAGATCCCCGTCAACGAACCCAAGGTCGAGGTGCACAGCTACTCCAAAGACGGCGCCATGCGGGTGAAGAACGTCGCTGACCCCGTCTATGCGCCCAACTCCTACGGCGGCCCCCAGGCCGACCCGGCCCGAGCCGCCGAGGTGCGCTGGCACGCCGACGGTGACATGGTCCGCGCCGCGTACACGCTGCACGCCGAGGACGACGACTGGGGGCAGGCCGGCGCCATGGTCCGCGAGGTCCTCGACGACGCAGGCCGAGACCGGTTGGCTCACAACATTATTGGGCATGTCTCCAAGGGCGTCAAAGAGCCGGTGCTGTCGCGGGTCTTCGAGTACTGGCGCAACGTCGACCCTGATCTCGGTAAGAAGGTCGAGGAGGGCGTCCGGGCTCAATAGTTTGGCGTCGAACGTCGAGCTGCTGGGCGGATTCAGCAGCATTCGTCCAAACAACCCGACGTTCGCCGCGGGCTGCCGTCCGGCTAACCACCCTGTTCGCTGCGGGCCGTCGCCCTGGCATGATCAAGATTCATGATGCGGATCTCCGCCGTAGCGGTAAGCGTCGGTCTCAGCTTGGGGGTGGCTGCAGGCGTCCCCGTCGCGGCCGCCCATCCCTCGGATCCCGGAGTGGTGTCCTACGCGGTTCTCGGCAAGGGGTCGGTCGGCAACATCGTCGGCGGCCCGATGGGGTGGGAGTCGGTATTCACCGAGCCGGTCCAGGGCTTCTTCGTCGACCTCGCCGACTGCAACAACTGGGCGGACATCGGGCTACCCGAGGTGTACAACGATTCCGACCTGGCGTCCTTCAACGGGGCCACCGCGCAGACGTCGGCCAACGATCAGACTCATTTCGTCAAGCAGGCGGTCGGCGTATTCGCCACCACCGACGCCGCGGCCCGGGCCTTCCACCGGGTGGTGGACCGCACCGTTGGCTGCTCGGGTCAGACCACCGCCATGCATCTGGATAACGGGCAGACGCAGGTGTGGTCATTTGCTGGCGAGCCGGCAACAGCAACCGATGCGAACTGGACCAAGCAAGAAGCCGTCACCGATCGCCGCTGCTTCAATCAAACCCGGCTGCGTGAAAACGTGTTGCTTCAGGCGAAGGTTTGTCAGGCTGGCAACGCGGGACCCGCGGTCAATGTCCTGGCCGGGGCGATGCAAAACGCGCTGGGGCAGTAGCCGGGTGAATTTGGGTATTCAGGTAAGCCGTGCGTCGAGAACCTGCGGGAACGGGAATATGTCGGGGCCGTCTGGAAGATGAAGTGACGGCGGCTATCGTTCGGATAGCTGCCCAACAAGGCGCTCGGCGCGCGTGGTCGGGCCCGGAGGGATCGTGATATGACGCTCGCCGCTATCACCGCCGCGGCCTCGCAGCTGGACGCCGCCCGCCCGGCCGACACCGAGTTGAGCACTTCCGAAGAAGCCGCGCAGTACATCGCGGATGGTTGTTTGATCGATGGCCCGCTGGGGCGAGTCGGCCTGGAGCTAGAGGCACACTGCTTCGACCCGGTGGATCCCTACCGCAGGCCGAGTTGGGGCGAAATCACCGAGGTCATTGAGCAGCTGCCCCCACTGCCCGCCGGGAGCGCGGTCACCGTTGAACCCGGAGGCGCCATCGAGTTATCCGGCCCGCCCCAGGACGGTGTCATTCCGGCCATCGAAGCGATGAACAACGATCAGGGCGTGCTGCGTAAGGCCTTCGCCGCGGCCGGCCTGAGATTGGTCTTCCTGGGCGCCGACCCGCTGCGGGCACCCAAACGCGTCAACCCGGGAGCGCGTTATCGCGCGATGGAGGAGTTCTTCGCCGCCAGCAACTCCGCGGAGGCGGGTGCGGCGATGATGACGTCGACGGCCTCCGTTCAGGTCAACCTGGACGCGGGGCCGCGGGCCGGATGGGCGGAACGGGTCCGGCTGGCACACGCTCTGGGGCCCACGATGATCGCGATCGCGGCCAACTCACCGATGCTGGGTGGCGAGTTCTCCGGTTGGCAGTCCACCCGGCAGTGGGTATGGGGCCAGATGGACTCGGCGCGCTGCGGGCCGATCCTGGGTGCCAGCGGCGTCGACCCCGGCACCGAGTGGGCACGCTACGCGCTCAAAGCCCCGGTGATGATGGTGCACAACCCCGAGGCCGTCGCGCTCACCCATTACGTGTCCTTCGCCGATTGGACCGACGGCTCGGCGTTGCTTTGCGACCGCCGGCCCACTCTCGCCGATCTCGACTATCACCTGACCACGCTGTTCCCGCCGGTACGCCCCAGGCAGTGGCTGGAAATCCGCTACCTCGACAGCGCACCGGATGAGTACTGGCCCGCAATCGCGTTCATGCTGGTCGCTCTGCTCGATGACCCGGTCGCCGCCGACGCCGCCGCAGCGGCCGTCGAACCGGTGGCCACCGCCTGGGACAACGCCGCCCGGCTCGGCCTCAGTGACCGCCGCCTGCACGATGCCGCCAACTCCTGTGTGGCCATCGCGGCGCAGCAGGCGCCACCCGAGCTCACCGACGCGATGGAGCGGCTGATCCGCACCGTCGAACGGGGCCGATGTCCCGGCGACGACTTCTCCGACCAGGTAATCGACCACGGCATCGCGGCAACGGTGTCGCAGCTGGCGCAAGGGGGCCTGTGACTTTCCGGGAACGGATTGCCGACGACCTGGAGCGGGCGCGCACGCGCACACTGCGGCTGGTCGATTTCGACGACGCCGAACTCCGTCGTCAGTACGACCCGTTGATGAGCCCGCTGGTGTGGGACCTCGCGCACATCGGTCAGCAGGAAGAGCTGTGGCTGCTGCGCGGCGGCGACCCGAACCGCCCGGGCATGCTGGATCCGTCGCTCGAGGGTCTCTACGACGCCTTTGAACACTCCCGTGCCAGTCGCGTCGATTTGCCGCTGATGTCTCCGGAGCAAGCCCGATCTTATTGCCGCACAGTGCGTTCCGCCGCACTGGACGCGCTGGACGCATTGCCCGACGACCCCTTCGGAGATCGTGCGGCTTTCGTCTACGGCATGGTGGTGAGCCACGAGAACCAGCACGACGAAACCATGCTGCAGGCATTGAACCTGCGTACCGGCGCCGCGCTGTTGCGCGACCCCGGCACCTTGCCCGCGGGCCGGGCCGGGCTGGCCGGAACGTCGGTGCTGGTGCCCGGCGGCCCGTTCGTGCTGGGCGTCGACGCGACCAGCGAACCGTTCTCGTTGGACAACGAGCGCCCTGCCCACATCGTCGACTTGCCGGCGTTCCGGATTGGCCGGGTTCCGGTCACCAACGGCGAGTGGCAACAGTTCATCGACGACGGCGGCTACCGCGAGCCGCGCTGGTGGTCGCCACGCGGCTGGGAGCATCGCTGCAGCGCGGGTCTGACCGCTCCGCAATTCTGGGGTTCCGACGGACGCACGCGCACCCGCTTCGGCTACATCGAAGACATACCGGCCGACGAGCCGGTGCAGCACGTCACCCACTTCGAGGCCGAGGCGTATGCGGCCTGGGCCGGCGCCCGGCTGCCCACCGAAGTCGAGTGGGAGAAGGCCTGCGCTTGGGACCCGGCGACCAATACCCGGCGACGTTACCCGTGGGGCTCGCAGGAGCCCTCGGGCGAATTCGCCAACCTGGGCGGCACCGCGCTGCGTCCGGCACCCGTGGGCGCCTACCCGGCCGGCGCCTCGGCCTACGGCGTCGAGCAAATGCTGGGCGACGTCTGGGAGTGGACCAGCTCGCCGCTGCGGCCGTGGCCCGGCTTCGTCCCGATGATTTACGAGCGCTACTCGGAGCCGTTCTTCGACGGCGACTACCGGATCCTGCGCGGCGGATCGTGGGCCGTCGAATCGGCCATCCTGCGACCCAGTTTCCGCAATTGGGATCACCCGATGCGTCGCCAGATCTTCTCCGGCGTCCGCCTGGCCTGGGACGTCCCCGACGCGGAGGGCTCCGCCTGATGTGCCGTCACCTCGGCTGGCTCGGCGCCGACGTCAGCGTCTCCTCCCTGATGCTGGATCCGCCGTTCAGTCTTCGCGTGCAGTCGTATGCCCCGCGCCGCCAGAAGCACGGCCTGATGAACGCCGACGGTTGGGGTGTCGGATTTTTCGACAGATCTGCCGAAGGCCAGGTGCCCAGGCGTTGGCGCAGCTCGGCGCCGTTGTGGGGCGACACGTCGTTCGACTCGGTCGCGCCCGCGTTGCGCAGCCACTGCGTGGTGGCCGCGGTGCGCTCGGCGACCGTCGGCATGCCGATCGAGGGCAGCGCGACCGCCCCCTTCACCGACGGCCACTGGCTGCTCTCGCATAACGGCGTCGTGGATCGCACCGTGCTGCCGTTGACGGCGACGGCCGAATCCGTTTGCGACAGTGCGATGTTGGCGGCCACCATTTTCGCGCTCGGGCCCGACGTGCTGGGCGAGACCGTCGCGCAGATCGGGGCGCTTGACCCCGACGCCCGGCTTAACGTAGTGGCCGCCAATGGTTCTCGTATGCTGGCCACCGCTTGGGGTGACAGCCTGTCGATCCTGCGCCGCGACGACGGTGTGGTACTGGCCAGTGAGCCCTACGACGACGACTCCGAATGGGAGGACGTGCCCGATCACCACCTTGTCGAAGTCACCGCGCAAGGCGTGACGATGACCCCGCTGGACGAGCCGAAAGGATCTTCATGACACTGTCGCTGTCCAACCATCTCGCTGCCGACTCGGCGTACCATGCTTTGCGCCGCGATGTGTACGACGGCCTGCAGCGAACACCGAAGACGTTGCCGCCCAAGTGGTTCTACGATTCGGTGGGCAGTGAACTCTTCGATCAGATCACTCGGTTGCCGGAGTACTATCCAACCCGGGCCGAGGCGGAGATCCTGCGCGCGCGCTCCGTCGAGATCGCATCGGCAAGCAAGGCCGACACCCTGGTCGAACTGGGCAGCGGGACGTCGGAGAAGACCCGGCTGCTGCTGGACGCGTTGCACAGCCGCGGATCGCTGCGCCGGTTTGTGCCTTTCGACGTCGACGCGAGCATCTTGTCGACCGCAGGGGCCGCCATTGCGCAGGAATACGCAGGTATCGAGATCAAGGCTGTCTGCGGCGATTTCGAGGAGCACCTCGGCGAGATCCCCGGCGGCGGACGACGCCTGTTCGTGTTCCTCGGGTCGACGATCGGCAACCTCACTCCCGGGCCGCGCGCCGAATTCCTCAAGTCCCTCTCGGAGGTCATGCAGCCCGATGACACCCTGCTGCTGGGCACCGATCTGGTCAAGGACACCGGTCGGCTGCTACGCGCCTACGACGATGCCGCCGGGGTGACGGCCCAGTTCAATCGCAATGTGCTCGCCGTGGTCAACCGGGAACTCGACGCCGATTTCGACGTGGACGCCTACCGGCATGTGGCGCGCTGGAACGCCGACGAGGAACGCATCGAAATGTGGCTGCGGACCGAGCGGCCGCAGCGGGTCCGCATCGGTGCCCTCGACCTGACCGTCGAGTTCTCGGCGGGAGAGGAAATGCTGACCGAGGTGTCGAGCAAGTTCCACCCGGGTGGGGTGAGCGTGGAATTGGCGGGCGCGGGACTGCGTCGCGTTCGGTGGTGGACTGACGCCGCAGGCGATTTCGGGTTGTCGTTGGCAGTCAAGTGAGCAACGGCGGATCGCTGGCCGATCGATGGCGGGCGGCCCGCCCACCCGCCGCGGGTTTACACCTGGACAGTGCGGCCTGCTCGCGGCAGAGTTACGCGGCCATTGACGCCGCCGCGCAGCATGCTCGCCACGAGGCCGAGGTCGGCGCATACGTGGCGGCCGAGGCCGCAGCCCCCGCGCTCGACGCCGGGCGCGCCGCGTTCGCCGCGCTGACCGGGATGATCGACGCCGACGTGGTGTACACCACGGGTTCGCTGAACGCCTTGGATCTGCTGCTCGGCAGCTGGCCCGCCGAACGCCGGACACTGGCCTGCCTGCCGGGCGAATACGGTCCCAACCTGGCCGTGATGGACGCCCACGGATTCGAGTATCAGCTGTTGCCGGCCCTCGAGGATGGCCGGCTGGCGCTCGACGACGCGGCATTCGCGCTGGAGGCTGACCCGCCTGATTTCGTCCACCTGACCCCAGTGGCCAGCCATAGCGGTGTCGTGCAACCGATTTCGATGTTCGCACAACTGTGCCGCGAATTGGGGTTGCCGTTGGTCGTCGACGCCGCCCAAGCGCTGGGCCAGGTTGACTGCGCGGTTGGCGCCGACGTCACTTATTCGTCGTCGCGCAAGTGGATCGCGGGTCCGCGCGGGGTGGGCTTTCTGGCGGTTCGACCGGAGTTGACGGAGCGGCTGCATCCGCGGCTGGCGGCACCGCAGTGGTCCCAGTCGTTCTCGGTGGCCCAGCAGCTCGAATTCGGTGAAGCTAATGTTGCTGCGCGAGTGGGTGTTTCGGTCGCTCTTGGCGAGTATCTCGCGTTCGGGCCCGAGGCGGTGCGTGCGCGCCTGGCCGAACTCGGCAGCATCAGCCGAACGACGCTGGCCGACGTACCGGGCTGGGCTGTGGTCGAAGAGGCCGAAGAGCCAAGCGCGATCACCACTTTGGCCTCGGTCGACGGTGCCGACTCGCAGGCGGTACGAGAATGGCTGCTCGCCGAACGGCGGATCCTGACCACCTACGCCGGCGTGCATCGGGCGCCGCTGGAGATGACCGCGCCGAGGTTGCGGATCTCGCCGCACGCCGACACCACCGCCGACGATCTGGAAAGCTTCGCCGAAGCTCTGATCGCCGCCACCGCGGCGACCGCGACGTAACCCCAACCGGCGTGGCCGCCTTGACTTGGCTCGGCGTACCCGGCGACGAACATGCCTGGACCGCAATGGGATTCGCTGTCGAAGACCGCACCATCCGCATCGGTCGGGTTCGTTGTGCGCTGACCGACGACCGTGGCTGGGGATTCGACGAAATCTACGCGCAGCCCGATGTTCTCGGCGTACCGACGGCGGTCCACCCGCCGGTCACCGGGGCGGTGCACCCCTGCGGTGTCACCCATGTCGACCACGTGGTCTACACGGTGGGCGAATTGGACTCGGCCATCGCCGCTCTCAGTGCGGTGTTGGGCGCCCCGCCGCGTCGACGCTTTCATCCGCGTGGTCCGGAGGGACCCGAGATGGCGTTTTACCGTGCCGGGGAAGGCTTCATCGAGGTGGTCGCCGCCGGCGTCGAGCCGGCGCTGATCGGGCTTGCGTTGTGGTCCCCCGACCTGGACGCCACCGTCGCGGCGATCCGTGCCGCCGATGGTCCAATCGGCGACCCTAGACCCGCGGTGCAGGGCGGGCGCATCGCGAGTGTGTGGCAGGGCCACCTGGACTGGGGCCTGGCCATTATGGGGTCGTGAGCTAGCCTCAGGCCTTGTGTGCGGCGAGTAGATAGGCGGGCATCTTCACCCGGCCCTTCTCGTCGCGCTCGTGCGGCGGGAATTCGAATGGCGCGTTAGGGATCTGGACGGCATTCGACAGGATGTAGGCGGGCCGAATTTCGTCGATCTCCCAGTACTTGCTCACCGCGACGCGAAGTTCGTCCTCGTCGACCTCGTTGGGCTTCGGCTCCATCTCGGCGGGGAACGCGCCCTTCGCGAATACCAGCACGAAGTAGCTGGCGCCGGGAGCTGCCGCCTGGTGCACCGCGCGCAGGTAGCCGTCGCGACCTTCGACCGGCAGCGAATGAAACAGCGTGCTGTCAACCACGGTCGAGAACCGTCCGTCATAGCCACCGAATGCTGTGATGTCGGCTTGGACGAAACTGGCCGAGGTCAGACCGCGCTCTTGGGCAGCTTTGGTGGCCGCCGCGACAGCGGTGGGCGTGAGGTCGACGCCGACCACGGTATAGCCCTGGTCGGCCAACGACAGTGAGAGCTCGGCGACGCCGCAGCCGGCATCGAGCACATCGCTTCGAAACTTCCCTGCCGCTACGAGCGCGGCCAGTTCGGGTTGCGGCTCACCGATATTCCACGGCGGCGGGCCCTCGAAGTGGGCCTGCTCCCGATACGCGCTGTCCCAGTCCATTACCTCGTCGGGTGTCATGGATCCAACCTACCTTCGGCTAGCAGGGCCAGGTATGTACCGGTTCGTTGGCGTGCATGTGGTCGCAGTACCGGCGCAGCATTTCGGCCAGTGCCGCGGGCCGTGTCATGCCGCCGTCCTGCAGGGCGCGGACCGTGGCCACCTGCCAGGTCGCGCCGTTGCGGCCGGTCTTGGCGCGGCCCTCGATGACACCGAGGAAACGATCGCGCACTTCCGCGTCGACACCCCATCGGCGCAGTCCTTCGTGGGCTATCGGCAGCAACGTGTCGAGCACCAACTCGGCCGCCGACACCTCACCCAAATCGGGCCAGTGCAGCCGGGCGTCGATGCCATGGCGAGCGGCCAAGAGGAAATTGTTATGCGCCGCAGCGAAACTCATTCGCGTCCATAGCGGGTGCTCTTCCTCCGACAAGGTGCGCAGCGTGCCGTAGTAGAACGCGGAGTTGGCCAGCATGTCGATGACGCTGGGCCCGGCCGGCAACACCCGATTTTCCAGCCGCAGGTGCGGACGCCCGTCGACAACGTCGTATACCGGCCGGTTCCAGCGGTAGACGGTGCCGTTGTGCAGGCGTAGTTCGGAAAGGTGCGGAATGCGTCCGGCTGTCAGCTCGGCGACGGGATCCTCGTCGGACAACTCGGGCAGCAGGGACGGAAAGTAGCGGATGTTCTCTTTGAACAGGTCGAGGATCGAGCTGATCCAACGTTCGCCGAACCACACCCGGGGCCGCACGCCTTGGGTTTTGAGCTCCTCGGGCCGGGTGTCGGTGGACTGTGCGAACACTTCGATACGGGTTTCCGACCACAGCTGATGGCCGAAGAAGTAGGGCGAGTTGGCGCCCAGCGCCAGCTGCGGGCCGGCCATCACCTGCGCCGCATTCCAGTTGGGGGCGAAGTCGTCCGGAGCTACCTGTAAGTGCAATTGCATACTGGTGCAAGCGGATTCGGGAGCGATGGTGACCGCCTGCCAGCTCAGCGGCTCCGGTCCGGAGATATGGATCGGGATATCCTCGCCGCGCGCGTTGAAGATGGATTCGTTGAGCGCGGCGTACCGGGTCGACTCGCTCATCCAGCCGTCGTTCGTCAGATGCTCGGGCATCAGCGTGGGCAGAATGCCGATCATCACGATGCGGGTGCCGCGCGAGCTGGCCTTGGTCTGCGCATCGTTGAGGCTGGTCCGTACCTCCTCTTCCAGATCCAGGCCGGTATGTCCCGGCAGCGGCCGGGGAGGCACATTGAATTCGATGTTGTAGGCGCCTAATTCCTTCTGGTACGCCGGATCAGCGATGGCATCCAGCACGTACCGGTTCGACATGGCGGGCTGATAGTCCGCATCGACGAGGTTGCATTCGATCTCCATGCCGGTCAGCGGCCGGTCGGAGTCGAAGCGCGACTCGGCGAGCATCGTCTCGAAGACGTCGAGACACAGCTGCACCTTGCGCCGGTATTCCCGCCGTTGTGCGCGGTCATACGTGGTGCGTTTGACCTCGTCGCCCACATCGCCGATGCAACAGGGTTGCCGCCGGGAACGCAAGAGCGACGCGACCGATTGCGCCGTCGGGTACGTGTTCGGTCGCAGTGGAATCGAGTCGGTTAGCTGCGGACCTGGTGGGCGGTGCACCATCATGGACGATGGCATGACGTGTCAGGAGTCCACGACGAAGGAGACAGGTGGCCGAGTTCGTCGCAGCTATCGATCAAGGCACCACCAGCACCCGCTGCATGATTTTCGATCATGACGGCGCCGAGGTCGCTCGTCACCAGCTCGAGCACGAGCAGATCCTGCCCCAGGCCGGCTGGGTCGAGCACAATCCGATCGAGATTTGGGAACGCACCTCATCGGTGCTGATGTCGGTGCTGAACACCGCGAAGTTTTCGACGAAAGATATTGCTGCGCTGGGCATTACGAACCAACGCGAGACCACACTGGTGTGGGATCGGCACACCGGGCGGCCCTACTACAACGCGATCGTTTGGCAGGACACCCGCACCGACCGGATCGCGTCGGCGCTGGACCGCGACGGGCGTGGCGACGTGATCCGCCACAAGGCGGGCCTGCCGCCGGCAACCTACTTTTCCGGTGGGAAGCTGCAATGGATCCTGGAGAATGTCGACGGGGTGCGTGCGGCCGCCGAACGCGGCGACGCGCTGTTCGGAACCCCGGACACCTGGGTGTTGTGGAATCTGACCGGCGGCCCGCGGGGCGGGGTGCACGTCACCGACGTGACCAATGCCAGCAGGACCATGCTGATGGACCTGGAAACGCTGGACTGGGATGACGAACTGTTGTCGTTCTTTTCCATCCCGCGCGCGATGCTGCCGGCGATCGCACCGTCGTCGCCCGAGCAGCCCTTTGGCGTCACGTTGAACGACGGGCCCGTGGGCGCCGAGGTGCCGATCACCGGGGTGCTGGGCGACCAGCACGCCGCGATGGTCGGGCAGGTGTGTCTGTCGGCGGGGGAGGCGAAAAACACTTACGGCACCGGCAATTTCCTGCTACTCAATACCGGCGAGACCATCGTGCGGTCCGAGAACGGCCTGCTGACTACGGTCTGTTACCAGTTCGCGGGCGCCAAACCGGTCTACGCGCTGGAGGGGTCGATCGCGGTGACCGGCTCGGCGGTGCAGTGGCTGCGCGATCAGCTGGGCATCATCAGTGGTGCCGCGCAAAGCGAGTCGCTGGCGCGCGAGGTTCCCGACAACGGTGGGGTGTATTTCGTCCCCGCGTTTTCCGGATTGTTCGCCCCCTACTGGCGATCCGATGCGCGTGGTGCGATCGTCGGACTGTCGCGGTACAACACCAATGCACATCTGGCCCGCGCGACGCTGGAGGCGATCTGCTACCAGAGCCGCGATGTGGTGGACGCCATGGAAGCGGATTCCGGTGTGCGCCTTGAGGTGCTGAAGGTCGACGGCGGGATTACCCAGAACGAGCTGTGTATGCAGATTCAGGCCGACGTGCTGGGGGTGGACGTGGTGCGGCCGGTGGTCGCCGAGACCACCGCGCTGGGCGCCGCCTACGCGGCCGGTTTAGCGGTCGGGTTCTGGGCCGATCCGTCCGACCTGCGGGCCAACTGGCAGGAAGACAAACGGTGGACGCCGACGTGGGACGAGGACAAGCGCGCGCAGGGATACGCGGGTTGGCGTAAGGCGGTCCAGCGCACGCTGGATTGGGTCGACGTCTCGTAGCGAAGTGCCCGCCGGTGTATTGCCGGCGGGCACTTCTGCGCAGAAACGGTCAGTCCTCGCCGAGGATGCCGTAGACCTCACGTCGCGCATTGTTCAGGATCTCGATGATGCGCTGCTGCTGCTCGGCGGTGCCGGTGTGCGCGGATTGCGCGACCGCGCCGAACAGCTGGCCGATGGCCGCCCGCAGGTTCATCTGAGCAGGGTCGGCGCCTTCGGCGATCTCGTCCCACGGTGGGGTTTCGACCTTCTCGGCCGCCGCGCGTCCTTCTTCGGTCAGCTCGAAAAGCTTCTTGCTGCCGTCGGTTTCGTTTGCCGTGATCAGACCTTCGTCGTCCAGCAGCTGTAGCGTCGGGTAGACCGACCCGGGGCTGGGCTTCCAGATTCCATTGCTGCGCTCGGCGATCTGCTGGATCATCTCGTAGCCGTGCATGGGCCGTTCGGCCAGTAGTGCCAGGATGGCCGCCCGCACGTCACCGCGCTTGCTGCGACCGGGGCCGCCGCGACGCCGTCCGCCGCGTCGTCCGCCCGGACCGAAGCCGAACCCGGGGCCGAAGCCCGGACCGAAGCCGGGGCCGAAGCCCGGGCCGAAGCGGGGGCCAAAGCCTTGATCGCCCGCCTGGTCGCGGAGGTTTTCGAAGAATTCCCGTCGAGCCTGCCGCTGGGCGCCATGCAGGGCGCGCCGTTGTCCGGGGCCGTGACCGTGGCCGAAGCCGAATCCGAGGCCAGGGTGACCGCCGAACGGTCCGTCGGGGGGAGTGAATGGGTTGCTCATTGTTTGTAGTCCTCAATGTTCTCGGGGTAGCGCACTGTCTGTACGCTTCGGAATATCACGATATATCGGAAACGATCGCGATGCAACGGCCAGTTTCGGCCGAGCGCATATCTCGACGGCCTGACCTGCGTGAACCGGATGCCACGGTGGCTCGTTTGTTTGCGGCGGGGTACGGGTACGGACTGCGTGATGAACGCAAAGAACCCCAACGTGACGTTCGACGGGCATCCCCACCGGGCCACCGAGCCGGCGCAACGCGATAGCGGCTCGGACCGGCCAGCATGGCCGTGGGTGAACTGGGGGCTGGCGCTGTCGACAGTGCCCGCCGCCGCAATCGTCATGCTCTTCGCGCTCGGGGCGGAGATGAGCACCGATGGGTGCACCGGCCGCGGCTGCACGACCCTGGGCCGCGAGGGGATCGATTTCGGCGTTGCGTTTTACGGAGCGCCGGTAGTCGCCTTCGTCGTCATCCTCATCTCGTTTTTCACGGCCAAGCGCCGCGGCGGCATTGCGGTGCCGTTGTTCGGATGGGCGCTGTTGGTCGCCGACGTGGCGTTGATGGCAGCTTCTGTCGCGAACTAGCGGGGTCGGTAACTAGCGTGGCGGCGAGAAGCCACCCGGTTGCTGTCCCTGCGGCATGGCTGGCGGCGGCGCGGGCCAGGCCGGCGGCCCGCCGGCCGCCCATGGGCCGGGCGGTGGTCCCGTCGGGCCCGGCGGCATAACGGGGCGCAGTCGCGCCAGCTCGCGACGGTGTCGTTCGGCCAGGACGGCGGCCAGCACCTGCTCCGGCGGGGCGCCGGGCGGAGGCGGCGGGGCGATCCGCGACACTACATCACCGGCGATTCGGTAAGCCATCTGCAGACGCAACTGGGGGTCGAGTTGTTGTGCCCGGGAGAGGAATTGGCGCGCGACTTCGGCTTGGCCGGCATCGAGGTTCGACAATTGCAGCGACGCCGCCCACCACGCCAGCGACGGTGGCATCGCCGGCGGCGGCCCCAATCGCGGTCCGCGCTCGCTGACGACGACTGTGCCGGCGAAGATATCGCCGACACGCTTGGCCTTGGGCGACAGAATGCTGCAGATGACGGCCGGGCTGCCCGCGAGCATCCAGATCTCCACCACCGACGCCAACGCGCGAAAAAGGGCCTGCCGGAAGCGTTCTGGGCCGCCATCGTCGGACACCACTCGCAGGCCCATGACGATCTTGCCGACCGACCGTCCGCGGGTGGCCGTTTCGAATGCCATCGGATACCCGACCATCACCAGCACGGTGAAGATGATCAGGACGGCCCCGCTCAGCGCGCCGTCGAATTGTGTCAGCGTCGCCGCCCACAGCATCAGCCCGACCAGGTACAAAAGGAAAATCACCGTGATGTCGATCAGCGCGCTCAGGGCGCGCACCGGCAACTGGGCGATCTGCACGTCCAGCACCACCGCATCCCCGGTGACCACCTCCGACATAACCCGAACGGTACAGGTTCGTCGGGTGTGCCCGGCTGCGGTCGGCGACCTCTGAATTGCGATTAGGCTGCGCACGTGGACGTCGACGCATTCGTGCTGACCCATCGCGGTACCTGGGACCGGCTTGACCAGTTGATCAAGAAGCGCAGGTCGTTGACGGGCGCGGAAGTCGACGAACTCGTCGAGCTCTACCAGCGAGTGTCCACGCATCTGTCGATGCTGCGGTCGGCGTCGTCGGATTCGCTGATGATCGGTCGGCTGTCGAGCCTGATCGCGCGGGCCCGGTCCGCGGTGACCGGCGCCCATGCGCCACTGAGCAACACGTTCACCCGGTTCTGGACGGTGTCCTTCCCGGTGACCGCCTACCGTGCGTGGCGGTGGTGGTTGGGCACAGCGGTGGTATTTTTCGCCGTCGTGGTGGTCATCGCCTTCTGGGTGGCGACCAACCCCGAGGTGCAGTCCGCGGTCGGAACACCCAGTGACATCGACCAATTGGTCAATCACGATGTGTCGTCGTACTACAGCGAACACCCCGCGGCGGCGTTCGCACTGCAGGTCTGGGTGAACAACTCCTGGGTCTCGGCCCAGTGCATCGCGTTTTCGGTGCTGCTGGGACTGCCGATTCCGTTCGTGCTGTTCCAAAACGCCGCCAACCTGGGGCTGATTGCGGGCCTGATGTTTCAGGCCGGCAAGGGCGACATCCTGCTGGGTCTGCTGCTTCCGCACGGACTGCTGGAGCTGACCGCGGTGTTCCTCTCCGGGGCAGCGGGAATGCGGCTGGGATGGTCGGTGATATCGCCCGGCGACCGGCCCCGCGGACAAGTGCTCGCCGAACAGGGTCGGGCCGTCGTGTCGGTCGCGGTGGGACTCGTCGGTGTGCTGCTGGTCTCCGGGTTGATCGAAGCATTGGTGACGCCGTCATCGTTGCCGACGTTTGTCCGCGTCGGCATCGGAATCATCGCCGAGGCGGCGTTCCTGTCTTATGTCATCTACTTCGGGCGCCGCGCCGTGAAGGCCGGGGAGACCGGCGATATCGACGATGCTCCCGACCTGATTCCCACTGGCTGAGCAGCGATCTCGACGACTAAAGGCGCCCACTCGCTTTCATCGCCAGATAGCGGTCTGCAAGAGCGGGTGCCAGGTCGGTGGGCGGCGCGTCGACGACTTCCACGCCGATTTGGCGCAGGCGCGTCGCGATCGCGCGGCGGTCGTTGCGGGATCGTTCGGCGGCCGCGGCGTCGTAGACCGCCGCCGCATCCGCACGCCCGGTGGCCATTTGGTCCACTCGCGGGTCAGAGACCGCGGCGACCATCAGATGGTGTTTGGACGACAACTGGGGTAACACCGGCAGCAGTCCCTCGTCCAGGGCGGTGGCGTTGAGGTCGGTCAGCAGCACCACCAGTGACCGCCGCCGGGTCCGCCGCGCTATGGCGGCAACCATTGCCCGCCAATCGGATTCGACAAGCGTCGGTTGCAGCGGGGCCATCGCATCCACAAACTGGGCGAGCAGCTCGGTGCGCGATGCGCCGAACACTGCAGCCCGGCTCACCCGGTCATGGGCGAGGAAGTCGACATGGTCGCCGGCCCGCGACGCGAGTGCGGCCAGCAGCAGAGCGGCATCCATGGACCAGTCCAGTCGGGGCCATCCCGCGGGGTCGGCGGCCGTCGGGTCCACGCCGACACGGCCCGCCGCCATGCGTCCGGTGTCGAGCACAATCACCACCCGCCGGTCGCGTTCGGGCCGCCAGGTGCGGACCATGACATCGGCGCGACGGGCGGAAGCGCGCCAGTCGATCGAGCGCACATCGTCGCCGTCGACATACTCACGCAGCGAGTCGAATTCGGTTCCCTGTCCGCGAATCAGCGTTGGCAGCAGTCCGTCGATCTCGCGTAACTTGGCAAGCCGCGACGGCAGGTGTTTGCGCGACAGGAACGGTGGCAACACCCGGACCTGACCGGTTACCGGCTGCGAGCCCTGCCGTCCCGCCAACCCGAGCGGCCCGATCGATCGGGCGGTGACCACCGCCGCACGCTGGTCGCCGCGGCGGACCGGTCGAAGATGAGTCTGGATCCCTTGACGTTGCCCGGCAGCGATTTTGACGGCATGAATGCGGGGCTCGGCGCGGGCGCTGGGCGGCCAAGCGTCGCGGATCTGACCGCGGAAGCGGCGGGTGCCGTCGTTGTGGATCTCCAGATTCACGTCGACCGGTTGGCCGAGCCGGACGGAGCTGTCCGGTGAACGGACATAACGCAGTCTGCGAGTGCTGGCTGCCAGCGCGATGTCGACAATGACCGCCGCCGCGAGTGCCGCCAGCAGCACCTCGAAAACCTTTGCCGGCCAGGGAGACAGCGCGATCGGCAGGATGCAGATCAGCGCTACCAGGCCGGTGCGTCCGGTCAGGATCACTAGCGGGGCACCGGAACCGACGCCAAAATGCCGTCGAGCACTCCGTCGGGCGTCGCGCCCTCGAGCTCGGCTTCGGGGCGAAGCATCACCCGGTGCCGCAGTGTCGGGCGGGCCATCGCCTTGACGTCGTCGGGAGTGACGTAGTTGCGGCCGGACAGCCACGCCCACGAACGCGCGGTGCCCAGCAGGGCCGTCGCGCCACGCGGTGACACGCCCAGCTGTAGGGCGGGGGAGGAGCGGGTGGCCCCGGCGATATCAACGATGTAACCCAATACCTCGTCGGCGATCAGAACCTGTTGCACCGCTTGGCGACCGGCCGCCAGCTCGGTGGGGCCGGCCACCGGTTTGATCGCGGATAGGTCGCGGGGATCGAAACCGTGTGCGTGCCGGCTGAGGATGGCGATTTCGGAATCACGCGGCGGCAGAGTGACATTCAGCTTGAGCAAGAAGCGGTCGAGTTGAGCTTCCGGCAGCTGGTAGGTGCCCTCGTATTCGATGGGGTTCTGGGTGGCGGCGACGATGAAGGGGTCCGGCAGCAGCCGGGGTTCGCCGTCGACGCTGACCTGACGCTCCTCCATGGCTTCGAGCAGCGCGGCCTGCGTTTTGGGTGGGGTGCGGTTGATTTCGTCTGCCAGTAGGAGATTGGTGAATACCGGACCCGGCCGGAACGCGAATGCGGCGGTGCGCGCGTCGTACACCAATGAACCGGTGACATCGCCGGGCATCAGGTCGGGCGTGAACTGCACCCGCTTGAATTCCAGTTGCAATGCCGCGGCCAGCGCCCGGATGAGCAGCGTCTTCGCCACTCCCGGAACACCTTCCAAAAGCACGTGCCCGCGACACAGCAGCGCGATCACCAGGCCGCTTATCACGCCTTCCTGTCCGACGACGGCCTTGGCGAGCTCCCCGCGCAACGCCAGCAGGGCATCTCGCGCCGAGTCGGCGAGCGGGGATTGTGCGGTAGGGGTTTGTGTCACGAGTTGGTGACCTGCCTTTCGATTTCGTCGAGCGCACGGGCGAGTTGCAGCAAGTCGCTGTCGGTGCCCGGCGGTGGGCCGAACAGTTGGTGGGAAACAAAACCGGCGTCGATCCCGGTGCGCTGGGCGACGGTCATGACCACCGCTTGCGCTTGCGCACCGGTGCCCAACCCGAGCCTGGGCAGTAGCCGCTGCAGTGTCGCGGTGCGCAGTGCCGCCGCGGCGCGATCGCGTGCCCGGCGGGATCGGTACAGCCGTCCACGGCCCTCCACGGTCTCCGACGCGCGTACCACAACGGGCAGGTCCTCGGCCACCAGTGGGCCGGGACGTCGACCCTTCCACAGGGCAACCAGCAGCACGACCACCCACAGCTGCCAGATGATCCAGTTCACGTTGTCGGGAATGAGATCGAAAAGCGATGTCGCGGACGTCTTTTCGCCTTCGATGTGGTGCGGCGCGTACCAGATGAGGCGGGGACGGTCACCCGCGAGGTTCATCGCCAGCGCGGCGTTGCCCGCCTGCGTCAGCGCCGCGTTGGTCATGAAGTCGCTACTGCCGACCGCCGTGATGGTCCGCCCGTTGTCCCGGAAGCGGATCAGCACCCCGTCGTAACAGCGGCTGATGACCCGGCTGTCTTTGACGTCGAAGGTGTCGCTTGGCCCGAATCGCACCGAGCCGGCTCGAGTGGCCTCGCGCAGCGTGCAGTTCGGGCTGCTGTCAAAACTGCTGGCGCCCGAGATGCGCACGCCGGGCAGCAGTGCCTCGCGGGTTCGCGCGGTCGGTTCGACCAGGAGCAAGTCGCCGGGTGCCTTGGCCAATCGCTCCAGCATTTCGTCGGTCAGGTACTGGCTTTCCGCCACCAGGATCAGTGTGTCCGGCCGGGCTGCCTGTTCGACGTCGGCGATGCTGTTGGCCGCGACAACGTCGACACCTCCGTCGCGCAGCAGCGTCGCCAGCGCGTGGGCGCCGTCGGGTCCGGTGGAGCCCGGATCCATGCGAGCACCCGGCCGCGGCGCGGTCAGGTAGGCGCTGATCCAGGCGATCATCCCGAGCGCAACCAGCGTGAGCACCAACCCCCGCCACGACCGCCATCGCCCGGTGGTCGCGAGTGCGGGAGGGGACGCGATCGTGGTCATCACCGCACCTGCGCCCATGAGTCGACCGGGGCGTGATGTCCGGCCGCGGATGCGGCGGCCGGCGCCCGCATCCGCAAGTGGTCGTCGAGGTCGACGATCATCTGGTAGGCAGACTGGGTGCCGGGCACCTCACCGTAGGTGACATCGTTGAACGCCGTTGCCGCCTGCGATAATTCGTCAGTCAAATGCGGCAACACCTCGCCGGCGTCGCGCGCCAGCTCGTTGGCGGTGCGGCCAGGTGCCGGTTTCAGTATGCCGGTCTCTTCGAGCTGGCGGGCGACGGCGCGCAACCGATGACGAATCGCCGCGGTCCAATTGCCTTCCGCCGCATAGCGTTCCGCGGTTTCACGGTGTTGGGCCGCGGTGAGCTGGGCTGTTTCGAATAACTGGTAGTCGCCGCGGCGCCGGCTGCGCATGGTGCGCCGAGCGATGTGAATGGCGACCACCACCGCGATGGCCAGCAGGGTAAGCAGCACCGCGGTGGTCAACCACCCCCCGGGTATCGATGCGGTCTTCTGCAGCAGCCGGTACAACATTTCGTTGATCCAATCGAGGATCTGTTGTGTCGCGGACGCCTTGGTGTACATCGGTTTGCCGAGCTCGATCTCCGCGGCCTGGTGTGCGGCATCGCGGTCGATGTCGATAGAAGGCACTGTCGTCCTCGCTCAGCCCTTGAAAGGCCGGGTCAGCCACAGGTTGTCGGTCGATGCGGCCGCGTACGGTCCGCTCGCCGCGCCGGACTGCAGCACCAGATCGAATGCCTCGGCGCGGATTCGGCGGTCGGTGTAGAGCAGCACGATGACGCCGGCGTTGAACGGCGCCGTGATGATCTGGCCGATCGCCGATCCGATCGACGTGATCGCGGTGCCCAACAACAGGATTCCGGTCGACGGCATTCCGGCCAGCATCACCTGGCCGACAATGCTGAACGGTGCACTGATCACGCCGGAGACAACTCCCGTCACGATGAACGTCAGAACCCGGATGCCCAGCACCCGCCAGAAGCCGTTGCGAAGCAGCGCAAAGGATCTGGTGATCGCGTCGAGGACTGGCAGCCGCTCCAGCACGATCAGCACGGGAGCGAAGAGCACGACCATGTACAGATACACCATCAACGCGATCACGGCGACGATGAGCGGGACACCCAACAGCACCGCTGCGGCCCCGTTACCGATCGCCGCGATCAAAGCGATGATCACCGCCGTCAGCCCGAACAGCCCCGCCACGACGGCAGCTTCCAGCAGCGCCAGGCCGAGCAGGGGAAGCAGCCGCCCACGGATCCTGGCCCATGTTTCGCCGATCGTGATCGGCGAGCCGAATACCGCGCGTCCGACGATGACGGTGAGCATTCCGGACAGCAGCATGCTGCCCAGCCAGGTGACCAGCACGCCGACACCCATCGACCCGAACCACGCGCCGACCACTCCCCAGTTCATTTCTTCTGATCGAGCGCTGGTGAGCCCGCCGAAGGCCGCGACCGGCCCCACTGTCGCGATCAACGAAATGATCTGCATGACCACAACGACGATTGCGGTCAACCCCAACGTGGCCTTCGGGTTGGTGCGGATGTAGCCGACCGCGCCGTTGAAGATGTCACTGAGGCTCAACGGCCGCAGCGGGATGATTCCGGGTTTGATCGCTCCTGGGGCCAGCTGGGGCGAGCCGTACTGCGGGCCGGGCGAGGCGCTGTACCCGGGCGGCGCTCCGTACCCAGGCGGCGGGCCGTAGCCGGGTGGCGGGCCGTACCCGCGCGGCGCTCCGTATCCAGGTGGTGGGCCGTACCCGGGCGGCGCTCCGTAGCCGGGTGGCGGCCCATAGCCAGGTGGGGGACCGTAGCCGGGCGGTGGACCGCCGTAGGCGGGCGGCGTGCCGTAGGCCGGTGGCAAATAGCCGTCGGGTGTCGGCCCTCCTGGTGGGGGGCCAACCGGATAGCCAGGTGGTAGTGCGCTCACCGTGTCCAGCAGCCGTCGTCGTTGGTCATGGGCTCCATCCTGTCGGCGGTCGGGGCTTTTCTCAATCTTCCCCAGTTTCCCGTCCCGCCCCGCTGGCCTGCGCAGTCTTTGCACCGTTCGGGCGCGTAGCGTCTCTGAGCATGGCGGAACTCAAAGCGCGGCTTCGGGCGGACCTGACCGGGGCGATGAAGTCCCAGGATAAGTTGCGGACCGCGACCCTGCGGATGTTGCTGGCTGCGGTCCAGACCGAGGAAGTTTCCGGCAAGCAGGCCAGGGAACTCTCCGATGAAGAAGTGCTGAAGGTGCTGGCCCGGGAAGCCCGCAAGCGCGGTGAGGCCGCCGAGATCTACACGCAGAACGGTCGCGGCGAGCTGGCCGCCACCGAGCACGCCGAGGCGCGGATCATCGACGAGTACCTGCCCACGCCGCTCACCGAAGCCGAGTTGGCTGATGTGGTCGACACGGCCATCGCCCAGGTTGCCGAGGCGATCGGCGAGCGCCCCGGCATGAAGCAGATGGGGCAGGTCATGAAGGCCGCGACCACGATCGCGGCCGGAAAGGCCGACGGCTCCCGGCTCTCGGCAGCGGTCAAAGAGCGGCTTTAGGCGCGCACCGCGGGCCGTTTGCGTCCGTCGGCACCGGGTATTCGGTCTGGTATGACCAAGTTCGGCTACACCTTGATGACCGAGCAGAGCGGTCCCAAAGATCTTGTGCGATATGCGGTTTCGGCTGAGCAGCGCGGGTTCGACTTCGAGGTCTGCAGCGACCACTTCTCCCCGTGGCTGACGTCGCAGGGGCATGCGCCCAACGCCTGGGCGGTGTTGGGCGCGGTGGCACACGCTACCGAGCAGGTGGATCTGTACACCTATGTGACGTGCCCGACGATGCGGTATCACCCTGCGGTCGTCGCCCAACAGGCGGCCACCGTGCAGATTCTCGCCGACGGGCGGTTCACGCTCGGGTTGGGCAGCGGGGAGAATCTCAACGAACACGTCGTCGGCAAGGGCTGGCCGACGATCGAACGGCGCCACGACATGCTGCGCGAAGCCATCAAGATCATCCGCGAACTGTTCGGCGGCCGGTTGGTGAACTGGCGCGGCGACTACTTTCAGGTGGACTCCGCGCGGCTGTGGGACGTGCCCGATGTTCCGGTCGGCCTCGGCGTTGCGATGAGCGGGGAGAAGAGCGTCGAGAAATTCGCGAAGCTCGCCGACCATCTGATTGCGGTGCAGCCCGACAAGGGCCTGGTGGACTCCTGGCATGTCGCCCGGCAGGCCGCCAACGGCGCCGAAGGCGGCCGAGTGATCGGTCAGATACCGGTGTGCTGGGACCCCGACCGTGACGCAGCCATCGAGCGCGCGCATGACCAGTTCCGATGGTTCGGCGGGGGTTGGGCGGTCAACGCCGACTTGCCGACGCCGGCCGGTTTCGCCGGGGCGACGCAGTTCGTGCGTCCCGAAGACGTGGCCGAGAGTATTCCGTGCGGCCCGGATCTTGACGCGATCGTGGCCGCGGTCCGGCCGTACTGGGAAGCCGGCTTCACCGACATCGCGCTGATTCAGATCGGCGGGCAGACGCAAGAACTGTTCCTCAAAGAAGCGGCGGAACCCTTGCTTACGGCGCTGCGGGCGGCATCGCCCTAGCCACGCCGTTCAACCGTGAAGGAGAACTAATGTCAAACGAATTGCAAGGCAAAGTAATCGCCATTCTGGCGGCCGACGGCGTCGAGAAGGTAGAGCTCGAGCAGCCGCGCGCGGCAGTGAAACGAGCCGGTGCCCGGGTCGAAGTCCTCTCGTTGAAGGCGGGCGAAATCCAGGCGCGTGAGCACGATCTCGAACCTGCCGGGCGATTCACGGTCGACCGTGCTGTGGCGGATGCTTCGGTGGAAGAGTTCGACGGCTTGGTACTGCCGGGCGGCACGGTGAATCCCGACAAGCTGAGGATGGACGCGACGGCTGTGGCGTTCGTTCGCGACTTCGTCGGATCGGGAAAGCCGGTCGCCGCCATCTGCCACGGGCCGTGGACGCTGGTGGAGGCCGGTGTGGCGGCCGGGCGGACGCTCACCTCCTATCCGAGCATTCGCACCGACCTGCGCAACGCGGGCGCACGCGTCCTCGACGAGGAAGTTGTCGTGGACGGCAATTTGATCACCAGTCGCTCTCCATCGGACTTACCGGCATTTTGCACCACCTTCATCAAGCAATTGGCACACGCTACAACGAGTTAAGTCGCCGGCGGGGTTGGCGTTTCAACGCGTGGTTTGTGGGAATTACCCACAACATGCTGCCGTGATCACCACGGCGACCACCCGAAAGGCCCACTGTTGACGAGCACGTTCCCGGTCACCGCCGACGTTCTGGCTGTGCCGACGGTGTACCAGCCACAAGACGATTCGCGATTGCTGGTTAGCGCGATGCAATACAGCGGCCTGATCCCAGGTCGTCGAGTCCTGGATCTGTGTACCGGAAGCGGGTACGTCGCGATTGCCGCTGCCGAAATGGGTTGTGCCAGTGTCACGGCATTCGACATCTGTCCGCACGCGGTGCATTCCAGCCGGGGCAACGCGGTCGTCGCGGGAGTCGACATCGACGTCCGGGAAGGCTCGTGGATCGCCGCCCTGAGGTGCGCGCCATTCGAGGTGGTGGTGGCCAACCCGCCCTACGTGCCGACTCCGCCGGAGGACGACATCGACATGGTCTCACCGGGAGTGGGCCCGTCGTGGGCGTGGAATGCCGGTTCCGACGGGCGCCGCGTGCTGGACCCGCTCTGCGCGTCGGCGTCAAATCTGCTGTGCGACGGCGGATCCCTGCTTTTAGTACAGTCGGCGCTGGCCGGCGTCCACCGTTCGCTGGACTGCTTGCGATCGACCGGATTGGACGCTGAAGTTGTTGCCTCCGAACGGGTTCCATTCGGCCCGATCCTGACGAAGCGGGCGGGCTGGCTGGAGGGGATCGGTCTGGTGCGACCCGGCTGCCGGGAAGAGGAGCTGGTCGTGATCCGGGCGGACAAGCCATGACGGGAACGCGGGTGCGTGTCGTACCCAAAGGCCCGATTCTGGTATCGGGCCCGGTGCGCATCGAAATCGACGGCGGCGGTGTCGTCGAGTCCGACCGGTTCATGGTGGCCATCTGCACCTGTGGGCGGAGCAAGGAATACCCGTTATGCGACACCAGCCACCGGCGCTGCCGGCACGTCGAAGGTGTTGGCCCAGAACCTAAATGAGCGGTCGTCGCAACGACGTCTGGTCCTGCTTCCAGGACGTCATGATTTTGTCCGCCAGGCGATCTTCGACCACGGTGAGCGCGCGCATCCCAAAAACGATGTCGCGGTCCAGCTTCGGTTCGCGGGCGACGAGATCGCCTACCACGTCGAGGCGCACCACCTGTTCGTGTACGGCGTCGGCCTCGACGTGTTCGCGGTAGAACGCGACACAGGCCGGGGGTGCGTCCATCCGCTCGAGCGCTTGGGCCATTCGCCGGGAGCCCGGCGACGACGTGATCTCCGTGGCGGCGAAATGCCCGACGGCAGCGCCACGCAGCCATCGGTGCAGGCCGAACAGCGACATCAGGTTGACCACGGCGAGCGCTTCGGCTGGGACGGCGTCGAGGTAGCCCAGATAGGTCGGGTCCAGATCGGCCGCTGTCAACAGATCGGCGAAGAGCTGGTGGTGTGCTCGGTGGCCAAGACCCGCGCCATACTCGTCGAATTCGATCGCCACGAATGCCGCCTTGGCGCCGCCCGTCAGCCGGGGAATAGCCCAGGCATGCGGGTCGCCCTCCTTGAGGTGATACATCGATCGATGCACGAAGTATTCGCGCATCTGCTGCCAGGTGCCGGTGTCGCGCAAGTAGTAGGACGGTCCAGTGCCGTCGACGGGTTCGACGGAAATCGCTTCCATCTCTGCCGTCGCGGTGCGGTCGGGTTGGATCGGGCCGACATCGCGGCGCACGCCCGCCAAAAAGGCACGCTCGAGTTCGGCGCGCAGATGCAGCAGGTCGGGGTTCCACTCCCAGGTGGGATCCACGCCCGCAAAACCCCGGTAGTGCAGCTCGTAACACATGCACAGGGCCAGCTGCAGGTCGAGGCCGTAGGGATCGGAATCTCCTACGGATGCTTTGATGCGCGCCAGGTGATCCCCGGACGGAGGCCCGGTCAACGCGCGATGTACAGCCGTCGACAGCGGTCCGTGTGCTGCCGGCAGGGCGGGTTCAATGCTGATCGACGCGCGGGTCACGTCGTTGGAGATACCACGAACACCGGCGCCGCAAACGGTGTTCGTGGCGTCGGCTTGGCGCTTTCTAGCGGCCGCCGGACCAGTCATCGACCCCGACGGGCGCTGTCGGTAGCCGGAAGGTGATGTCGACGATGGTTCCGGTTGAGCTGCTGTCGATCTCCATCGTGTCACTGATTGCGCGCATCAGGATGAGGCCCCGTCCGCTGTTGCCCGGGTTGATCGCCGGCGGCTTCCAGGAGCCGTGGTCGGTGACGCGGGCGCGGACCTCGCCGTCGACGGTTTTGACTTCGAGCAGTGTTGTCCCGAGGCCGTGCCCGCGGTAGGCGTGCTCGACGCAGTTGGTGCACGCTTCATTGGCGACCAGCACGATGTCGTCGATCAATTCGTGCGCGACGTCGGCGGCTCTGAGCCAATCGGCCAGCCGATGCCGGATGGTGGCCAATTCGTCTGCGATAGCATGGGTTTCGATACGCAGCGGTGCCAGCTGGTGCCGGTATATCACCATCGCCACATCGTCATCGTATCCTGCTGCCGGGGACAGCTCGCGAAGCATCACGTCGGCGACGGAGTCCAGCGGCGACGTCACCGTCTCCAGCAAAACATCTGCGGCGCGGGTTATTCCGTCATCAAGCGACTCATGTTTGCGTTCCACCAGTCCGTCGGTGAACACCATCAGCGTCGAGCCGGACGGCAGCCGCCGGGAGATTTGCGGGCGAGGCTCGTCGCGAAGCACCGCGAGCGGCACCGACCGGCCGTCGCTCAACACCGAGGTGCCCGCAGGTCCGGCGAGCACCGGGGGCATGTGACCGGCGTTGCTGTACTCCAAGACCCCAGTTTCGGTATCCAGGATCGCCAGAAAAACGGTGGTGCAGTAGGCATTCGGAATGAGCGACGCCGCCAGGTCGAGTTGCTCGAGCAACACTGCGGGTTGGGCGCCGTTGATCAACAGCGCGCGCGCCGAGCTGCGCAGCTGACCCATGATCGCGGCGGCCGGCAGACCCCGGCCTACGCAATCGCCGACAACGATGCCGATGCGGTGATCACCGATCGG
Organism: Mycobacterium sp. IDUB_19; assembly: GCF_055419445.1. Classification (NCBI taxonomy): domain Bacteria; kingdom Bacillati; phylum Actinomycetota; class Actinomycetes; order Mycobacteriales; family Mycobacteriaceae; genus Mycobacterium; species Mycobacterium sp. IDUB_19. The sequence continues at coordinate 187,490 of NZ_JBVAXR010000001.1, forward strand.
CAGCACGTCATACCAGTCGCCGCCGATCTCCAGCGGCGGGACGGCGGGTTCGTAGCGTATCGCGAAGCCCGGCGGCGGCTCCATCGGCGGCAGCAACGCGCGCTGCAATGTCAGCGACGTCTCGCGGGCGCTCTCGAATTGGCGCACATGCTGCATGGCCAAACTGAGATGGCCGATCAGCACCGTCACCAAGAGCCGATCCTCAGCGCTGAGCCAGCGTGGTGCCGCAAGCTCCAACCACAGGGCGAGGTCTCCGCTGCCGGAGAGCACCGCGACCAATCCGTGCGCCTTGCCGGGCTTGTTCGGCCGCTCAACGGTTTTGGCCGTCAGCGGAAGCTGGTGGCGTGCGTCCTGAAATGTGTCGCGCAACCAGGGATCCAGTCCGCGCCAAGTCGTTTCGGCCGGCTCGCCAGCCATCTCAACGGTGGGCTCGCCGTCGCCGGCCGGCCAGGTCACGGCGATCACGCGCTGTACGCCGATTGCCGTCCGGCATTCGTCGAGGGTGATCGCCAGTAGCTCGGCGACGCTTTTGGCGACCGCCACGGCGGTGGCCAGACGCAGGACAGCACTCTCCCGGGCGGCGAATGCCCGTTCGGCGGTGACGTCGCGAATCGTCCCCACGTAGACGGCTTGGTCGGTGTCGGTTTCTTTGACGGCATTGATGCTCACCATCACCCAGGCAAGATGCCCGTCCCGATGCCGTATCGGTGTCTCGTACTGGGTGCCACCTTCGCTGCGGACCTTGGATTGGTGTTCTCGCGCAGTCTTCTTGTCGACCAGCCAGGGGTGTGGCCACCGGTAGGGCAAGCCCTCGGTCGGGTAGCCGAGGATCTCGATGAAGGCGTTGTTCATCTCGATGATCGAGCCTTCATGATCGGCGACGAAGAAGCCCTCCTGCAACGAATTCACCAGGGCGGTACGGAATTTGTGACGGTCGGCGAGCCCGTCGGCGCGGGCACGCTGCTCCGCGTAGCGTCTGGTGCCGTCGAGAAATCCGCGAGTCGCGACATCGAGCGGGGCCAGCGTCTGCAGCAGGAATTCCAGTGCGACCGGTGCGTCGATTTGAATGTCCTCGGACAGTTCCAGGATCAGCCGGACGTGGTTCTCGATGATGTCGAGCATGCTGATTTGTTCTTGCAATGCCCGGCGCCCGAGCTCGTGGGCGACGGCCAGGATGTTGTCGTCGCGCGCGTCCAAGTAGGTCCGCAGCGCGGCAATGTATTGAGCGTGAAATTCGTCTGTGTCGGTCATGTCGAGGCTCCCCGGTGTCGCGCGGCGAGCACCATGGCGTCGTCGGTTTCCTTCGCGTGTTTACCCAGAATGTCGTCGGCTATCACGGCGGCCGATGCGGCGAAGTCGATATGGTCCAGGTGATCCTCGGTGACCCCATCGCTGGCTAGGACGATCAAGTCGCCGACCCGCAGTGAAACCACCTGAGCGGGCCTGATTTCCGGGATGCGGTAGCCGACGATGCCGGCGGCAAGGCGGACACTCGATCGGATGTGGACGCCTGTCACATCCTTGGAGACGAGGTGGGCGCTGACATTTCCCACCCCGGTCCAGGTGAGCGTTTTGGCAGCGAAATCCACCCGCGCCAGGGTCATCGCGACTCCTCTGGTCCCGCCCAGCACACGGTGGCAGAGCTGAATCAGGACTTCGAGCCGCTCGCCGGCGGCCCGCGCAACCGCGTCGACGGCGCGCATGGCGGCGGTGGCGGCGGCGGGACCATGACCAAGCCCGTCGATCACACCGAACAGGGCGGCCTCGTCGTGGACGCCGATCGCAATTTTTCGGTCACCGCTGGTGTTCTCACCGGGCAGCGGGCGTCCCGCGTTCGCCCACTCGATCGGCCCTAGTCGCCCATGTTCACGCACGGCCGGGAACCCATTTCCACATTTCGATCACGGTTCCCCTGCCGAGCGCGGATTCCACGATCAGCCGGTCCATCAAGCGGCGCGCACCGGGCAACCCCAGGCCCAACCCGCGACCGGTCGAGTAACCGTCCTCCATCGCCCGCTCGATATCGATGATGCCCGGACCGTCGTCCTCGGCGCGAACCACCAGCGCCTGGCGATTCTCGCGCTCTGCCACCATGACGCGTACGGCGCCGCGACCTGCGTAGCTGGTGATGTTTCGTGCGATTTCGGAGATCGCCGTGGAGATCATGGTGACGTCGGTCAGCGAAAACCCGAGGTCTAGTGCGAGCTGGTGTCCGGCTTTGCGGGCTTCGACGATGTCGTCGGGATTATTGATAGCGACGACGATGTCACATGCCACCGTCGCGCCCGATCATTGGTTTGCCCAGTCCCCGTGAACGATTCAGCAGCGCGAGGCCTTCTTCGAGATCCAGCGCGGTGTTCATGTCGTCGAAGGTCAGTCCCAGTTGGACCATCGCGAACGCGACCTCCGGGGACAAGCCCACGATCACAGTATCGGCGCCGCGCAGCCGGGTCATGTGCGCGATCGTCCGCAGTGATCGGGCCGCGAATGAATCCATCACGTCGATGGCAGTGACGTCGACGATGATGCCCTGCGCACGAAACCTGCTGACCCGCTCCATCAGGTCGTACCGAAGGCGCTCGGTATCGGAGTCGGACAGGGCGGCCTGCACCGTGGCGATCAGGATCGAGCCCTGTTTCAGGATGGGTACTGGCATACGATGCCCGTGTTAGTTGTGCTCACCCCGGCTGCTCGCCGGTGCGCGTGACTTCGTAGCCGAGCAAGCGCTCGGCTTCTTCGATACCACCCTGCAGGTCACCGACGGCGTTCATCTTCGACAGGTCCAGGCCGATCGTCACCAGCGTCAGGGCGATCTCCGAGGACAGGCCGGTGATGATCACGCTCGCACCCATCAGGCCGGACGCGTCGACGGTCTGCACCAGGTGGTTGGCCACGGTCGAGTCGATGGTCGGCACACCGGTGATGTCGATGACGACGACTTTCGCGCGGTTGGCGCGAATGGCTCGCAACAGCTGCTCGGTGACCTGGCGGGCGCGCTGACTGTCCAGCACACCGATGATCGGCAGAATCAGCAGCTGCTCGCGCACCTGCAGCACCGGAGTCGACAGCTCGCGGATCGCCTCCTGCTGCTGGCGGATGATGCGCTCGCGTTCCTGGACGAAGGACACGCCCACGGTGTTGGCGATACGGTTGGCGGCCGGCTCGTAGGCGTCCAGAACGCGGTTGAGCATGTCGAACTCGGTCTGATACTTCTCGAACAGCGAGCGGGCCAGCACGTCGCGCAGCAGCAGCACGATGCCGAGCACCTCGTCGGTCTCCACGCCTCGCGGAATGATGCGCTCGGACAGGTCGCGCGCATAGGCCTGCAGCGCCTCGACGCTACCGGTCTCGAGCACCTCGACGTAGTTGTCGTAGACCGCGGTCGCTTCGGAAAAGAGCTCCTCCGGGGTCATCGCGGTGAGCAGTTGTGCTTCGGTGATGCGGCGCGCCCACTCCTCCCGCAGAACGGTGCGATTTTGCCGCAGATGCTGCACTAGCTGCGGAAGCAGACCTTCACTGGAGATACTTGCGGTGGTGACGGTGCTGCTGGAATCTGACATCTGGCCTCCCGTGTGCCGCGTCGCGCTCCGCAGTGCGCAGGTTCTATGGGGAGACTAGCCTGATTGGACGCGGGGCAGGTGTTGAGGTCTTCTTCTTCTCGCAGTTCGCATGGCAGGTTAGGCTTGCACCACATTTAAGGCCCGGACGAAGGATCGCCATTGTCAGCTCCTGATTCGATTACCACGTTGGTTGCGGACCACGATGGGGTGTCCGTGGTCAGTGTCAGCGGTGAAATCGATTTGGTCACCGCTCCGGCCCTGGAGCAAGCCATCGGTGCGGTCGTCGCGGAAGGGCCGACGGCGCTGGTCATCGACCTCTCCGCGGTGGAGTTTCTCGGCTCGGTTGGGCTGAAGATCCTGGCGGCGACCTTCGAGAAACTCGGCAAGTCCGCGGAGTTCGGCGTGGTCGCGCGTGGTCCGGCGACCCGACGTCCGATTCACCTGACCGGTCTGGACAAGACGTTCCCGTTGTACCCGACGCTCGACGACGCGTTGACCGCCGTGCGAGACGACAAACTCAACCGCTGAGGTCACCGCATCAGCGAAAAGTTGCGCCAGAAGCTCACCAGGCTGTCGGTGCCGCCGAACAGCGTCGTGAAGTTCGTCGAGTCGACCAGGACGATGTCGCCTGCGCGCCGGCCGGTGGGCGGCATCCAGATCAGCGCATTGAACTCGGTGTTGCCTGCGGCGGTGAACGGATGGGGCCGCGTCGGGTCGATGCGTTGACGGCCCAGCACACGTAGGCCCTCGCCTTCGGGCGCCGTCAGCTCGTAGTGCGGCAGGTGCGGGTGAAAGTTGAATGTTGTGACGTTGTTGAGCAGTCGGGGCGTGTCCAGATCCCGGAACCCGGTGAGCGGAGCGATCTGATCGGTGCCGTCGACGACGGCCGGCCTCAGCCCCCACGTGTTGCGGACGGGAACGTCCAGCGCCTTCATCAGGGAGCGGGTGTATTGGCTGAACCGCTGCTGGCGCGGCACCAGCGGGTCGCCGTGGTGCAGGTACTCGATTTGACGCTGCTTCGCATCGTCGGTGAAACCGACGTCGTGATGAGGCGCCAGCAGCAGGCAAGTGCCTTCCCGCTGTAGCCAGGCCGCGATCGCGGAGATCTCGTCCGGTTGGGCCTCTTCCTGTGCGAGTACGTGGTCGAGCCCGAACACCATCAAGGTGTCGGTGTCGGCCAGTACCCGTTCGTCGATGGGCAGGTGGTAGCCGGCCTGGTCGATGCGCTGGAAAACCGCGACCGGATGACCGGTCAGCTCGCCGGCCAGCTCCTGAAAGTGCAACGTCGAGCGGTGGAACAACTCCAGGGTTCCGGCGATGCCCTGCAGGAAGTGCGCCTCGTCCCACTCTGCGGTCTCGTAGTTCGGCCAAGCCACCCGCCGGACTTCGGTCATCGTGGAGAACCGGTTGTCCATCGCGGCGATATCTCGCTGGGCTTCCCACGGATAGCTCCAGGTCCAGTAGATGCTGATGCGACGGTGCCCCGGCGTGTGCTTGCGGGGAACCTGTGTCTGGTTATAGGTGCGTGCGGGCGTATTCATGGTGTCTCCACTAGGTGAGCGCGACCAGGTATCGAAGGCCGTTGAGACCCGGAAGGAAGAAGTAGGCGCCGCCGGTGAGGGTGGTGAAGGCGGGCAGGCCCTTGAGAACTTTGCGGATGGGACGCTTCGGAATCTTGAATTCCATTGTGCCGTCTTGTGTTCCGCAGATCGGGTCGTGTTCGTTGCCCAGCTCGTGGAAGTTGTGGTCGTTGATCCACACGTTTTGCGCGAACTCGAATTGGCGCACCAGGCTGGCGCAGATGATGAACGCCGCGATGCCCCGGTCCGCGCCGTCGTCGTCGGCGCCCTCGGGAAGTGCCTCGCCGTAGGTCGCGCCGCGCCGGATCATCCGGCGCCGGTTCATGTTGACGGCCGTGTCGCGGGGGTTCAGCCGACGCATGTGGCACCCCAAGGGCACGGCGTACCCGAATGGATCCATCTCTTTGTAGTTGAAGTCGTTGTTGCGCAAGGGGTCTGCGCCGAGCTCCGGGTCGTCATGCGTGGGCGCGAGGACCAGCGGCGCGCCACTTCGCCACCTGCCCATCAGCTTCGCGGCGAGAAGGTCTTGCTCGTCGGATGTGCCCGCCTGCTCGTCGAGGTAGCCGCGAAACGCGCCGACGTGCTCCTGCAGGCGGCGGTATGCCATGTAGCTGCCATTGCGCGATAACTCTTCTGGTTGAGGCGCATTCGCGACGACGCCTTCCTCGTCGGGATAGCCCAGGATGAATTCTCCCGCCTTCAGCGGCCCGCCCGAACCCGGTGTGGGTTCTTCGCCGCTTCCCTCGATCACCGGCTGGGACAATCGGTCCCGGAAACCGAAATGATCGTGGGCGTAGTCGAACGGCGGCGTCGCGTTCAAGTCGAGATGTGACAGCACTCGCACCCCGGGGCACCGCGCGACCAGTTCGGCGTGCACCGCAGTGCAGCGGTGATGCTCGGTGTCGTTGCGGGCGAACAGGATTGCGATCGCGTGCAGATCATCGCCGGCCAGGCCGCCAGCCCAATTATCGGGGTGGTTGGAGCCGGTGTCGCCCAAGATGTCGGCGCGCGCCGCCATGCCTTCCCGGAACGCGTCCGGGAAACTGGCCAGCGAATCCTCCGAAACGCCCAGTGCCCGCAGGCCATTCCAGGTAAAGGCAAGCGTGATCCAGCGATCTTGGCTGTCCATCGTCTTGCGGGCGTCCGATGCCGATTGGACTTTGTCCAGCAGTTCGGAAAGCCATGCCCGGCCCCCGGCGGCATCGCCGAACGACAAAAACTCGTAGCGCCCGGTCATCGCGGGCGTCCGTGTCACCAGGATGTGCTGGATATTGTCGAGGTCAAGCATCATTGCATTTGGTCGAGCATGTCGGAGAACGCGGCCTTGAGCCGGAGCGCCTTCTTGATCTCGTCGGCGGTGACGTACGGGTACTCCCCGTATTCGAGAAAGCTGGGGCATTGGTGCTCGCGCACAAACTTGATGAACGCCTCGGGGTTGGTCTGCCAATCATCTGGAAAGCCTTCGAGATTGGTGAAGACGGTGGTGACGCCCGATTGCGAGAACAGCTTGATCGCGTCTTCGGTGTACTTGTCGAAGTCGGTGTCGAAGATCCCCTGGTATTGGAAATGCAGCCCGCCGCCGACATCGAACAAGACCCAGCGCAGATAGTGCAGGCGCAGCGGGGCAAGCAGATCCGGATGTTCGGCGATGGCGGCCTCGATTACCTTGCCGTACTCGCGGATTGCGTCCTCGCGGCCGGGCTTGACCTTGGCGATGATCGAGAACCCATAGCAGGCAGGCGTTCTCGGGAAGACCGGGCCGTACCTGCCGCGCTGAAGTTCGAAATAGCCGTCGGCGGGAATGGCCATCGCCGCGGGTTTGCTCCACTCGTGCTCATTCGCCGGCATCTGACTCTCCCTTTGTTGGTCATTTCATGGGTCGGGTGTCAGCGCACCGCGAGTGTCGCCCACCTCCGTATCGTTGCACCGCCGGAGGGGTTTGGGTATCTATTTCGTGCTCACCGCGCGAACACCTCGCCCGCATTCGGTGCGATGATTACTGGCATGGATGTCGACCACCCGGAAGACGACCAGCGATGGGACCGTGATACCCGCGGCGAGACTGAAATCGAGCGGCTCGACCGCAACTGGAACAGCCTGCTGCAGGAACTGCGCGTGGTGCAGACCGGCGTGCAGCTGCTCACCGGGTTCCTGTTGACGCTCCCATTCCAGCAGCGGTTCGACGTTCTCGATCACGACATGCGGGTGGCGTATCTCGCGACGGTGGGATGTTCGGTGGGCGCAACGGTGCTGCTGATCGCACCGGTCGGTATTCACCGGCTGCTGTTTCGCCGGCACCGCCTGCAGGTGCTGGTGTCGGCCGCACACCGGTGCGCCTACGCCGGCCTGGCGCTGCTCGGGTTGGCGCTGACCGGGGTGACGGTCATCGTCTTTGTCGCGGTGGCCGGGACGACGGCGGGGCTGATCGCGGGGGCATGTGCGCTGGCGATGTTCGCAACCTTTTGGTGGCTCTTGCCGCTATCGCTGCGCACCCACGGCATGTAGTCAGCGGCCGGGCGCCAGCGCCGCGATGCGGGTGGAGCCCAGCTGTTCAAGGAGGTCCTGCGCATCGGCGAAGATCGGTGACGCGCCGGCTGCCGCCAACTCCTCGCGGGAGACGCCGCCGCTCAGCACCCCGATGCACGGGACCCCGGCGGCCTTGGCGGCGTGTGCATCCCAGACGGCGTCGCCGACGAACACCGCGTTCTCGGGCGTCGCCCCCGCCCGGCCCAGCGCCACTTCCACGATGCCCGGATCGGGTTTGGCGGTATCGACGTCGCGCGACGATGTCGTCGCTGCGATCACGTCGTCGCAGTCGAGCACCTTGCGCAGCATCTCGAGTTCGTCGTCGGGGGCCGAACTCGCTAGTACCACCTGCAGGCCCAGATCGGCCACGCGGCGCAACAACTCCCGCGCACCCGGCAGCGGCGCCAGCAGGTGCGAGATCTCGCGGTAATAGCGGCTGTGCGCATCGCTGAGCCGATCCTGCACATCCGCCGGAGCATCACCGGAAAGGGTGCGTACCAACTTCGAGCCGTCCATGCCGATGCAGCGGTGGATCTGCCAGCCTGCGACCGATACGCCCTGGGAGTCAAAGGCTCGCAGCCACGAGTAGACGTGCAGATAGTTGGAATCGACCAAGGTTCCGTCCACGTCGAACAGGACTGCGGGAGCACTCATCGCTGCGGCATACCCGCCAACAGGGCAGCTGACACGGGTCGCAAAAGCCGACTTTGAACCGGATGCACCCTCGCAACGTGAATCGTATTAGCACAGAGCACGTTTCGGGAGGAGCCTGAGATGGATTACCCGGTTGACCATTCACGTACCACGCGTCAGCATGCCGGCGAATCACTGAAAGACACCGCCAACATCCCCGGATTGGCCGCGGTAGCGGGCGCTGTGACCGCCCTGGCTTTTGGCCTGTATGAATCGGCTTCCGGGGACGTCCACATTGGTGCGCTAGCCGCCATTCTGGCGGTCGTCTTCGGTGTTGCGGGCTCAGCCTGGCTGATTGCCGCCCACCGCCGTGTTCGTGAGGCAGAACTGCAGCTTGTAGCGATGTGCTCGAACACCCCGGCGCCTCCGCCGAGCAGTTGATCGTGGTCGCTCGGCTCGGTGAGAGGGCGAATTGGCGGCTCGAATTGTCGGGTGCGCAATTTTCTTCTATTGGACCAGTGTGGGGGGCCCCGGAACGGGGTACCGCCTGTGCCACGGGGGAGTACATCGGACGTGCGTCAACCCGGCCGCTCACCAGGAAGGTATGCCCATGAAGACCGCAAGCGATTACGACGCGCGCCGGGTGACCGACGTCGAGAACCAGGAACCATCCGAACTGCGCCAGCTTGATCCCAATTTGTCGGGATCATCCAAGGCGGTCGTCGACGAGGACCCCGACGATGTGCACTTCTTCGAGCTGCCCGGCGCGGATTTGTCCGGTGAAGAACTGGTCGTGACGGTGATTCCGCAGCGGTCCGACGAGTTCACCTGCTCGAGCTGCTACCTGGTTCAGCACCGGCACCGGATGGTCCTGTCCAGCTCGGGGCTTCCCGTTTGCACCGATTGCGCGTAGCGCGTTTGGAATACAATCGAAGAATGCACGGCATTTTAGTTTTTGACGGCCGGTGTGGGGTGTGCACTCGGGCGGTCAACGCATTGGCTCGGTGGGATCGGTCGGGCATGCTGCGCATCGAACCGATGCAGACCCCCGGGATGGCCGACAGGCTCGGCGTCACCGACGACCGAATGCTGAAATCGGCGTGGTGGCTGGATTCCTCGGGCGCGATCTTGGACGGTGCGCACGCCATGAATGCCGCCCTGGCCGTGGCGCTGGGCACGCGCGTCCCGCTCTGGATCTACCGCATCCCCGGCGTTGGCGTGGTGCAGAACGCCATCTACCACTGGGTGTCGGCACACCGCTATCGTTTCCGCGGTGCGACGCCGCTCTGCGAGGCCGAGCCTGAGCGCTGCGCGTAGTCGCCACCCGAATGGCTTGAGCCGCCTACCCGGATTGCCCGCGCCGCGCGCGTTCCGTGCGGCCTTCGCCGCGGCGTACGCGCTTGCGTATCTGGTCGGCGGCGAGCGCCGGATGCTGCGATTGATACGCCGGTACGGACCGATCATGACGATGCCCATCCTCAGTTTGGGGAATGTGGCGATTGTGTCGGACCCCGAGCTGGTCAAGCAGGTTTTCACCGCCCCGCCCGAGGTCCTGCTCGGTGGGGAAGGCGTGGGACCTGCGGCGGCGATCTACGGGTCCGGATCGATGTTCGTCCAGGAGGAGCCCGAACATCTGCGGCGGCGGAAGCTTCTGACGCCGCCACTGCACGGCGCGGCGCTGAGCAGTTACGTGCCGATCATGGAGGAGTCAGCCCGCGCGGCTATGCGCAGCTGGCCCGTTGACCGTCCGTTCCAGATGCTGGAGGCGGCGCGGTCGCTGATGCTGGACGTGATCGTCAAGGTCATCTTCGGTGTCGACGATCCTGGTGAGGTGCGGCGACTGGGCCGCCCGTTCGAGCGATTGCTGAATCTCGGTGTCTCCGAGCAGTTGACGGTCCGCTACGCGCTGCGGCGGCTGGGCACCCTGCGGGTGTGGCCCGCGCGGGCGCAAGCCAACAGAGAGATCGATGACGTCGTCATGCCGTTGATCGCCCGACGGCGGGCCGATCCCCGTCTCAACGAGCAGCTCGACATTCTGGCATTGCTGATGTCCGCGCGTGGCGATGACGGAGAGCAGTTGTCGGACAACGAGATCCGTGACGATCTGATCACCTTGATGCTGGCCGGCCATGAAACCACCGCCACCACACTGGCCTGGGCCTTCGACCTTCTGCTGCACCATCCCGATGCGCTACGACGGGTGCGGGACGAAGCCATCGGCGGTGGGGAAGACTTCACCACCGCGGTGATCAACGAGACGTTGCGAATACGGCCACCGGCGCCGTTCACGGCACGCGTTGCCGCGCAACCCTTTCCCATCGGCGGCTACTGCGTCGACGCCGGAACGCGGATCGTCGTCCATATCATCGCGATCAACCGCAACCCGCAGACCTACGCGTATCCGAACGAGTTCCGCCCCGAGCGCTTTCTCGGCAACCGGCCGCAAACCTACGCCTGGGTTCCGTTCGGCGGCGGTGTGAAACGCTGTCTGGGCGCGAGCTTTTCGATGCGAGAGCTGGTCACCGTGTTGCACGCATTGCTGCGCGATGGCGAGTTCAGCGCCGTCGACGAGAAGGCGGAGCGGATAGTGCGGCGCTCGATAATGCTTGCGCCCCAGCATGGAACCCGGGTGCGGTATCGCCCCCGTGCACCGCGCGCCGTCTAACCCTGCGCCCATTCCCGTCCGCATACCCGGCAATGCCGGGTCACTGTCGACCACTGCGATTCGCCCTCGACGGGTTGGCGAACCAGGTGGGTGGATAGATCGCCGCAACCCGGACAGGTGCAGGTCGCCACATACGGCTCGACGGGTTGCCGGTTCATCAGGTGCAGGTTCTCCGCCCGTGAGAACGGCACGATCGCCAGACGCTCCGGGCGAGGGGCGGCTTTTGGGTTGTCGAACCACAAAAGACCACAGACCACCATCGCCACTGCCCCGAAAATAGCCCCGATGACCAGCGGGATGTTCCATGGCCAGTTCGGCGGGATAGGGCTCAGCGCGAGAAACAGCATCACGGCGGAGGCCAGGAAACTGATGATCGTGCCGGGCTTGGCGAATCCATAGCCGCCGACCTGCAGCGCCTCCCACACGTCGATCTCCTGCTGCCGTTGTGCGATCTGCAAAAGAGTTGGGTGGCAAGGGAAGTCGTTGTCAACCGAAGAATCGGGGGCTTTGGTCACGCGCTCGCGAGTCCCGCGTTGCCCGGTGTTCGGCCTGACCAATGCCATGCGGGCCAAGCATAATGTGGGGTGGTCATCCCGGCGAGGCGACGACGAGGACCGATGTGCGTCCTAGTTTGCGGTCCGGGCGTCGCGCATTTTCCCGGCGGCTGAGATACGACCTCCGCCGGATTTGCTGAGGCGACGGCGAATTTGGGCGGCTGAGCGCGACGGTCGGATCGGCTGCCGGGGCGAAGCGGGCGCGGGGTTGTCAGTCAGCGCAGCCCCGGCGGGCAGAATTTCGTCCACATCGCGGCGAGCATTGTGCACCGGGCCATGTTTGGCGCGCGGCTCAGCACTCTTAGCCGGACCGCCCGGGATTGCGTATACCGCTGAACTCTGACAGCAAATGTCGTCCTAAACCCGGAGGGCATGGCGAGGATCGGTGCGACGTCGTATAAACGCGGTCGCAGGCCACACTCCGATGATTTCTCAGCGGCCGCTCAGCTATGAATCTGTACCGTCGGGCGCTGTGAGCAACACCGGGCCCGGCACGGTTACTGAGGCGCGAAGTGCCTCGGTCGACGAGTTCTTATGCGCGACTGTCGAGAAGAGCCTCGCGGACTGGATCCGCGAGCTGTGAAGGTGCGGCGTACGGCCACGCAGGCGCCGCCGAGGTTGGCGGCTTTTCAGGGAGTTGAATAGTGACTGCAGTGTTGGATTTTGCATTGCTACCTCCGGAAATCAACTCGGCCCGGATGTATTCGGGTCCGGGTTCAGGACCTTTGCTGGTGGCGGCCTCGGCGTGGAAGTCGCTCGCGGCAGAGTTGCGGTCGACGGCGTTGTCGTACGAGGCGGTGCTCTCGGCGTTGACCGAGCAGGAGTGGCATGGGCCGGCCTCGGCGGCGATGGCGGCCGCGGCTGCCCACTATGTGGTGTGGATGAATACCACGGCAGCACAAGCCGAGCAGACCGCGACCCAGGCCGAGGCCGCGGCGGCGGCCTACGAGACGGCGTTCGCGGTCACGGTGCCCCCGCCGCAGATCGCGATCAATCGTGCGCAACTGGCCGAGCTGCTGGCTACCAATGTGATGGGGCAAAACATTCCGGCAATCGCGGCCACCGAGGCCCAGTACGGCGAGATGTGGGCCCAAGACGCCGCCGCGATGTATGGCTATGCGAGCACCTCGGCGGTGGTCACCGATTTGACCCAGTTCGACCCACCCCAGCAGATCACCGATATCGCCGGGCTGTCGGAGCAGGGCGCAGCGGTGGGCCAGGCCGCCGCTGCCGACGTGGGCACCGGGCAGTCCACGCTCTCGACGCTGATGGACACCGTGCCCGGCAATCTGCAAGACCTGGCCTCGCCGGCCCTGACGTCATCGGCGACGGGCTTTGAACTGAGCGGCTGGAATCCGTTCGCTCCAGGATCGGCAAGTGACACCACCGGGCTCAACGGCGTGCTCAACTCCGTGTTCGGCATGGATAGCGCGTTTGGGCAGTTCGTCAACGCCAACATCTGGAACACCATCTTTGGGTCGGGGTTCTACTTGCCGAGCAACTTCCTGGGCACCGCCTCTGACTTCATCGGCCTGAGCCAAGTCGGCGGAGCTGCCGCCGAAGTCACTACGGGTGTGGCCGACAGCGCGGCCGCAGCAGCCGCGACCGAAGCCGTGGCTGCGGCTGCGGGCAACTCCGTTTCCGCGGCCCTGGGCAACGCCGCCCCGGTCGGACCCCTGTCGGTCCCACCGAGCTGGGTGGACACACCGCAAGCCCGACCGTCCTCGGCGCTGGGCGCCACACCCATGTTTGCCTCACCAGCAGCAGTGGCCGCCGGCATGCCTGGCGTTCCCCTGGCCGGCATGACCGGCAGAGGCTACGGCCGCCAGGTCCCCCAATACGGCTTCAAACCCAGCTTCGTCGCACGCCCACCCGCCGCTGGCTAACACCGCACCGGTGGCACGTCACTTGCGGCCTTTGGAGCCGCCACGAGCGCAGCTACCGTGAGGGAGGAGGCAGCCGGTGATCCCGGCACTGGATTTCGCGCTGCTTCCACCCGAAGTCAACTCCGGTCGCATGTACGCGGGCCCGGGCCCGGGCCCGATGTTGGCCGCCGCGGCCGCCTGGAACAGACTGGCGGCCGAATTATGTTCCACGGCAAAGGGTTACAGTTCAACGCTGGCGGAGTTGAACGGCCACTGGCATGGCCCGACATCGGCCAAGATGACGGCCGCGGCGGTGCCGTACGTGGCATGGCTTAATGCCACCGGGGGCCACGCCGAGCACACCGCGGTACAGGCCGAGGCCGCGGCGGCTGCCTATGAAGCAGCGTTCGCGGCCACCGTGCCTCCAACAGTCGTCGCGGCCAACCGTGCTCGGCTGATGATGCTGATCGCAACGAACGTTCTGGGCCAGAACACTCCCGCGATCGCGGCCACCGAGGCCGAGTACGCCGAAATGTGGGCTCAAGACGCCTCCGCCATGTACGGCTACGCGGCCGCCTCGTCGGTTGCCACCGAACTGATCCCGTTCGACCTGCCCGGCCAGACCACCAGCCCCGGTGGGCTCATCGCCCAGTCCGCCGCGGTGACCCAGGCCGTCGGCACACCCGCCGGTACCCAGCAGGGCGCGCTGTCGCAGATGATGTCCGCGATGCCCAACGCGCCGGGTGGGTGGAACCCGTTTGCACCCGGCTCGGCGAGTGACACCATCGGACTCAACGGCGTCCTCAACGCCATTTTCGGCACTGACACCGCCTTCGGGCAGTTCGCCAACAGCAACATCTTGAACACCATCTTCATCTCGGCCTTCTACATGCCCTCTCGATACCTCGGCAAGTCGACCAGTCTCATGAGCCTCGGTCAACAAGGCGCACCCAGCGCGACCGCCAGCGTGGGGCAGGGTCCAGCGGGCACGACCGTCGCTCTGCCGGGTAGTGCTGGGGCACTGGGGAATTCGGTCTCGGCAGGCTTCGGCCAAGCCGCGGTCGTCGGTCCACTGTCGGTGCCGCCAAGCTGGACGTCGAACGCGCCGGCGCCCAGCTCGCTGGTCCCGCCGACGGGGAAGGCGCCGATCGTGGTGCCAGCGTCAGAGGTAGGGAATTCACCTCCGGTACCCCTGGCCGGCAAGATGGCCGCCGAAGGCGACGGCCGCGCCATTCCGCAGTACGGATTCAAGCCCTCCTTCGTCGCGCGCCCACCCGCCGCCGGATAGCGCGATCTCACCCATGACCCATCCAGCGGGCGGGTGCGTCGTGACGTTCTGGGTTGATCAGCTGCCACCCGGACGGTGACCGGGACCGGTATCGGGCGAGGCCTCGTCGACCGCCTCTGGCTCCGTCTCCGTCGCCTCGGCATCGCGCTCTGCACCGGGATGGCGGCCCGGGCGCTGCGGCAAGACGATCAGCAGCACGATGATGACGGCCGCGATTACCGCCGAGGCCAAAGGTCGGCTCAGGTTCAGGCCGCCGTGGTCGACGGGCTTATCAAGGAAATCGCCGACGGTCGCGCCGAGGGGCCGGGTCAGGATGAAAGCGACCCAGAACAGGGTGACGCGCGAGATGCTCGTCCAGTAATACATGGCAGCGACCCCGACTAACGCAACGCCGAAGACCAGCGCACCACCTTCGTAACCGAGCCCGCCGTCGTCGGCGAGCCAATCGCCGAGGGCGGTGCCCAGAGTCTGCGAAAAGGTGATCGTGGCCCAGTAGAACGCCTCGACCTTCGGCGTCGAGACGGTATTCACCGACACCGTTCCCTGCGACCAATGCCAGAGTCCAAGGGTGGCCAACAGGCAGAACAGCAGCAGAAGCGATCCGCCCGCGTAGCCGATCCCCAGCGAGCGGTCGGCGAAGTCGGCCAACACGGTGCCGAACGTCGTGGAGGCGACGATCGTCAGCCAATAGAGGCTCGCGTGGAAGCGCTTGGCAAGAATCTGCACAACGACAAGTGCGACCAGGGCGAAGCCGAAAAGTGCTACACCGGCCAGATATCCCCAATCCAGCGTCATCGTGACGGTATCGCCGCCGGTCTCGCCGAGCGTCGTGGCTAAGACCTTGATGACCCAAAAGCCAAGAGTGACCGCCGGCACCTTGCTCAACGCATGTTTCGTCATCTCGCTCATGGGTGATCACCTCTCGATAGGTCGGTTGGTGGCCAACTTTTGTGCGGGGGGCAGTCGCGCCGGTGTGTGCCGGTGCTGGCTCCATACTTCCTGAACCGAGTTGAGAGGAAGCTGAGAGCCGGGGACCTCAGTGTTTCCTCAGCGTTCCCGTGCCATGGTGGTCCGATGGGTGACGCGACGGTGTGCAAGGACCACAGCAGGTGAAGGTGCTGGTCGTCGAGGACGAGCCGCGGCTGGCGGCGACGCTGACGATGGGCTTGCGCGCCGAGGGATGTGTGGTGACGACCGCCGACAACGGTCGCGACGGGTTGTGGGAGGCCACTGAGAACCGTTTCGACGCAATCATTTTGGACATCATGCTGCCGGGGTTGAGCGGCTACGAGGTGCTGCGCCGCATGCGCACGGCCGAGGTGTGGACACCGGTGTTGATGCTCACCGCCAAGGACGGCGATTACGAGCAGGCGGACGCGTTCGATTTGGGCGCCGATGACTACCTGACCAAACCGTTCTCATTCATCGTGCTGCTCGCGCGTTTGCGGGCACTGGTTCGCCGCGGGGCGCCGCAGCGGCCGGTCGTGTTGACCGCCGGCACGTTGTCGCTGGATCCGGTGCGGCGCGTCGTGCGGCGCAACGACGACACGATCAGTTTGACGCCGCGCGAGTACGGTCTGCTGCAGTATCTGATCCGCAACAAGGGTGCGGTAGTGAGCAAGGCCGACATCCTGCAAAACGTGTGGGATGCACACTTCGACGGGGACGACAACGTCGTCGAGGTCTATGTCGGTTATCTGCGGCGCAAGATCGATATCCCGTTCGGCACCAACACCATTGAAACAGTCCGCGGCGTCGGCTACCGGCTGGATGCCGAGGACGACGCCGACGCGACCAGCGGAAGCTGAACGACGACGGCAGTGCCGCCGCCGGGACGGTCGTCGACGTGCACGCTGCCGCCGTGTGCGGCCACGATTTCGAACACGATCGCCAGTCCCAGCCCGGTGCCGCCACCGCCACGAGAGCGGTTGGTGTCGAGTCGAACGAACCGCTCGAACACCCTTGCCCGATCGGCGGGCGGGATCCCTGGGCCGTCGTCGGTCACGGTCAGGCACGCTTGACCGTGCTCCGATCGCACCACCACCTCCACCCGGGAATTGGCGTGTCGCGCCGCGTTGTCGAGGAGGTTGCGCAGCACCCGCGACAGCGCGCCGGCGTCAGCTACCAGCCGCGTCGGGGCAAGATCGGCATGCACATCCAGCACCGTCTCGCGCCGCAGTCGGGTCACCTCGGTGCCGGCCAAATCGTCGAGGTCCGTGTCGGCGCGGCGCAGCGCCAAGCCTCGCTCGTCGGCACGGGCCAACAGCAACAGGTCGTCCACCAACGCCTGCATCCGCCGCGCTTCCGGCAACAGCGTGTCTGCCGCAAGCCGATCGTCGAGCAGATCGGGGTGGGCGACACCGACTTCCAGGGCCGAGATCACCGTCGCCAGCGGGCTGCGCAATTCATGGGATGCGTCCGCGATGAATCGACGTTGAGCGGCTTGACCGGATTCGAGACGGGAAAGCATCTGGTTCATTGTGGTGGCCAGCGTGAAGATCTCATCGCGGTGCGAAGGTACGGGCACCCGTTCTGCAAGATCGGAGGCGCTTATATCGGCAACCCGGGTGCGAATCGCCTCTACTGAACGCAGTGACCGTCGCACCAGAAGATAGGTGGCCAGGGCGGCCGCCGCGATCACCAGTGGCGCGGCTGCCGACAGGCCGAGCGTCACCGTCAACACTGTGGTCTCCACATCCTCGGTGCCGGCGCCGACAAGTACGACATAACGCCCCGACGGCGTCTCGAGCGACTGCCCGGATACCCGCACATCGCGTATCCCGACCGCCGCGATCCCGGTCCGCGGGGTACTTCCGATCGTGTCGAGCGGCACCAGCGGCCGCCTGGGCGCGGAACTTGACTCGGACACCGGATGGCCGGCGCTATCGAGTATTTGAACAGCCACGATGCGCTGTCCGGTGGCCAACAGGGGCGGATCGAGATCGGGAGTGGTTTCTGACTGCAACGCCTTGGTGATGTCGTGCAGGCGGCTCACCGCCGCGTCGTCGACCGCCGAAAGCAAAGAGAAGTACAACACCGACAGCAGGATCAGGCCGGCCACCGTGAGCGCTACCAGCATGACCGTGGCCGACACCAATGCCGACCGGGCCGAGATGCTCCAAACGCGCGGGCGTAACAGCCTCAGTGTCCATCCTCCGTACCGCTCGATGTCAGGTCCATTCTGAGGGCTCGCGTCGGCGGCCCACTAGTGGAGCGCCGTCAACAGGTCCGTCAGCCGCTGTGTCTGGGTGGCCGGGTCCGGAGTGCGGGCGCGCAAAGCCGCCAGCGCGCTATCGATCTGCTTGTCCAGGGTGTGCCACGCGTTTTGGTCCAACGGTTTGAGTCGGGGCTCGTCGTCGTCCCAAGCGGTTTCCAGGTCTGTGATCCGGGTCTTGGCGCCGGCCTGGTCGCCGGCCCGCAACTTGGAAAGCGTGTCCTGGGTTATGGATTGGAATTTGGCCACCTCGGCGGGCGGGAAGGCCGAGACGAGTTGCCCGGGCCGGACCGGGGCGGTGATCGCCGGAGCGGCAATCGAATCCGCCTCCTCGTCGCTTTCCGCGGCACCGGAGTGATGGTGGCCGCCCCAGACCAGCAGTGCCCCGGTGACGACTGCGACCGCCGCGTAGTAACCCAGCATCAGCCGCTCGCGCGTGGCAGTCGTGGTGGCGCTCGCAGGGCGGGCTTGGCGGTCGTCGCCGATGACATCGCTGCGGCTGACCATCAGGTACGAGACGGTGGCCAGGATCGCGGCCAAGAAGATCGCGCTGGTGATGGCGGTCCCCCATCCCAAGCCGTGGTTGGTCGGATCGGAGACCAGCCAGTCGCCGAGGTTGGCGCCCAGCGGGCGGGTCAGAATGTAGGCCAGCCAGAAGGACAACACGGGGTTGGCGCCCGCCCGCCAGCCGATCGCAATCGATGCGATCAGGCCCGCCGGCAGCAGCACCGAGGTGCCCGGCCCCCAGCCGGTGAGCTGCAACGTCCAGTCGCCTACGGCAGTGCCCAAGGCGAAGGTGACCAGCACTGCCAGCCAGTAGAACAACTCCCGTGGCGTCGTGACGATGCTGTGGATCGACAGGGTCCGCTCCCGGGCGTACCAGACCGCGAAGACGACGGCCAACATCGCCGCGAACACGGCGGTGCTGAGCGCCAGCGGTAGCCGCAACTTGTCGGTCAGGATGTCGGTGTACAGCGTGCCCGTGATGCTCAGCACCACCACCGCGAGCCAGTACACCATCGGCACGTAGCGCTTGAGGAGCAACTGGAAGCTCAAAATTACGCCCAGGGCGACGGTGAAGATCAGCGCCGTCACGTTAAGGCCAAGGCCCACAGTGGTACTGATCCAGTCGGCGAAGCTCTCGCCGACGGTGGTGCACAGGATCTTGATGATCCAGAACCACAGGGTGACCTCAGGAACCTTGCTGAGCATCACGCGGGGAGTGCGAATGGCTGTGGAATGCGTTGTCTGACTCACAACGCCAGACCGTACGGATTCGTCGCTGAGGCAACGCTGAGAATTCGAGCCACGACAGCCAGCCGTTAATGATGGTCGGGGTGGCGGGATTTGAACCCACGGCCTCTTCGTCCCGAACGAAGCGCGCTACCAAGCTGCGCCACACCCCGCTTGAAGCCACGACAGCGTATCGCACCCGCCCGTCGACTCGCTAAACCGCTGGCTGCGGACTACGCCCAACTGCAGGTGCGCTCGAATTCGACCAGCGCCTCGGCAGGACCGGTGAGTTCGAGCCCCTGCGCACCGACCCACTCGTCGCTGAAATAGGTGTCGGCGTAGCGGTCGCCGCTGTCGGCGATCAGTGTCACCACCGATCCGCTGCGGCCCGCGGCGACCATCTCGGCGAGCAGGCCGAAGGCGCCCCACAGGTTGGTGCCCGTCGACGGCCCCACCCGTCGTCCCAGCACGACGCTGACATGGCGGGCGGCCGCGATCGACGCCGCGTCGGGCACCGCGACCATGCGGTCGACGACGTCGGGCAGAAACGACGGTTCGACGCGAGGCCGGCCGATCCCCTCGATACGGGATGACGCGGACATCACCAGGTCGTAGCGCTGTTCGGCGTAGGCGGGAAAGAATGCGGAGTTCTCCGGGTCGACGACGCACAGCCCGGTGGCGTGCCGCCGGTAGCGGATGTAGCGGCCGATCGTCGCGCTGGTTCCGCCGGTGCCCGCGCCGACCACGATCCACTCCGGGATCGGGTACTTCTCTTCGTCCATCTGCGCGAAGATCGACTCGGCGATGTTGTTGTTGCCGCGCCAGTCGGTGGCGCGTTCGGCGTTGGTGAACTGGTCCATATAGTGGCCGCCGGTCTCTCGGGCGACGCGCTGCGCCTCGGCGTACACCTCGCTGGAGTTCTGCACGAAATGGCAACGGCCGCCTTGTGATTCGATCAGCGCCACCTTGGAGGCGCTGGTGCTCGCCGGGACCACGGCGACGAACGGCAGCCCCAGCAGGGAAGCGAAGTAGGCCTCGGATATCGCCGTCGAACCCGACGACGCCTCGACGACTGTGGTGCCCTCGCCGATCCAGCTGTTACACAAGCCATACAGGAACAACGAGCGCGCCAGCCGGTGCTTGAGGCTGCCGGTGATGTGCGTCGACTCGTCCTTGAGATACAGCGCGATGTCGACGTCGGTGCCCCAGGCCGACGGCAGCGGGTAGCGCAACAGGTGGGTATCCGCGCTGCGACGGGCATCCGCCTCGATCAGCCGGATCGCATTGTCGGTCCAGCTGCGCGAGTGGCTGTGGACCGCGATCCGGGTCCGATCGTTCAACGCAACGATGCCGCGGGCTGCGAGCGGCCCCGGTTGCTGCTGGAGTCACGCCCACCAATCGGAGCGGCGATCAACGTCAGCATGGTCGCTTCGGGCCGGCAGCAGAAGCGCACCGGCGCAAACGGGGAGGTGCCCAGCCCCGCCGAGACATGCAACTGCATGTTGGCGCCCCAGCGTGACGGTCCCTTCGCCCGGGTCCGGTCCAGGCCGCAGTTGGTCACCAGGGCGCCGAAGAACGGCAGGCACAGTTGCCCGCCGTGCGTGTGTCCGGCCATCACCAGCTGGTAGCCGTCGGCGGCGAAGCGATCCAGCACGCGCGGCTCGGGGGAGTGAACCAATCCCAGCCGCAGATTCGCCGCGGGGCTGGCGGGGCCAGCGATCGTCTCGTAGCGGTCGCGGTCGATGTGCGGGTCGTCCACGCCCGCAGCGGCGACGTGCAGCCCGCTCACCTCGAACTCGCGGCGAGTGTGGGTGAGGTCGAGCCAGCCACGCTCGGTGAACGCCGCCCGCAGATCTTGCCAGGGCAGCGGTTCGCCCTGCACTCGGTGCGACGGGTTGGTCAGGTAGTTCAACGGGTTCTTCAGGCGCGGCCCGAAGTAGTCATTGCTGCCGAAGATGAAGACACCCGGCCGTGACAGCAGATCCCCGAGCGCCTGGACGACCGCGGGCACCGCTTTGGGGTGGGCCAGGTTATCGCCGGTGTTGACGACCAGGTCGGGCTCCCAGCCGGCCAGCTCGCGCAGCCAGGCCTGCTTGCGGCGCTGGTTGGGCATCATGTGCAGATCGCTGATATGCAGTACCCGCAGCGGCGTAGAACCCGGTGACAAGACGGGCATGGTTATCTCGCGCAGGACAAAGGCGTTGCGCTCGACGACCGCGGCGTAACCGAGGCCGGCGACGGTCGAACCGACCGCGACAGCGCCGGTGCGGATCAGGGTGGGCAAGACATCAGCCATGTACGCAGCCTAATACCGGTCGCGGACTCAGGAGCGTGTGTCGCGCCTTCGCGCGCCTAGGGAGGCGGCTGCCCGGGCGGCGGCGGAGGCGCCAGCAGCGGAATGGTGATCGGCGGCAGCCCGGGGATCTCCACCACCTGCGAACCGATCGGCAGCGGCGCGCCATCGGGCGGCGGAGGCGGCGGCGGCGGGATGCCGTTGCTGACCTGAATGGTGACGACCGAGCCGGGAATCGTATTGCCGGTGGGCGACGTCCCGACCACCTCGCCCAACTTCGCGCTGCTGTTGACCGAGTTGGTTTGATCGGCGACCTGGAAGCCCGCGTCCTTCAGTCGCGAGCGCGCCGCGTCCACGTCCATGCCGGCCACGCTCGGCACTCGTGAGCCGGGTGCCCCCTCGACGTAGCGGGGATCGGTGGGCGGCAGTTTGACGTCGCCGAAGCTCAGGGCGATCGGCTTCATCGCGGTGAACCAGGTACGCGCCGGCTCGTTACCGCCGTACAGATCGCCCTCGCCGCAGTGGCGCAGCGGGGACGAACACAGGTCCGTCGGCGTTGTGGAGTCGTCGTAGATGTAGTTGGCCGCGGCGTAGTGGCTGGTGAAGCCGATGAACCCGGAGGAGCGGTGGGCCTCGGTGGTGCCGGTCTTACCGGACACCGGCAGGTCCCATCCCGCCGCGCCGGCCGAACCGGCCGCGGTGCCGCCGCCCGTGGCGTCCTTACTCATCGCGTTGGCCAGCGTGTTGGCCAGGCCTTCGGGCACCACCTGATCGCAGGTCTGGGTGGTCACAGCGACTTCGTTGCCGTTGCGGTCGATCAGCTTGTCGATCGGGTTCGGCGGGCACCACACACCGCCGGAGGCCAGCGTGGCGACGACATTCGACAGCTCGAGCGCGTTCACCTCGATCGGCCCAAGGGTGAACGACCCGATGTTCTGCCGCTTGACGAAGTCGGCCAGGCTCTCGTTGCTGTCCGGGTTGTAGTCCCGGGCGGTGCCGGGATCGGCGTAGGACCGCAGCCCGAGCTTGACCGCCATGTCTACCGTGCGCGTCACCCCGACCTGCGAGATCAGCTTGGCGAATGCGGTGTTGGGCGAGGTGGCCAACGCCTCGGTCACATTCATCGACCCGCGGTAGTTGCCGGCGTTGACGACGCACCAGGTGTCCTTGGGGCAGCCCTTGGCCCCACCGCTACCCAGACCCTTGGACTGGAACCGCGGCGGAACGTCGAGGGTGGCGTTGATGCCCATACCCATGTCCAGCGCGGCGGCCGTGGTGAAGATCTTGAACACCGACCCGGCGCCGTCGCCGACGAGGGAGAACGGTTGCGGGCGCATGGTCTGGCCGGCGTCGACGTCGAGGCCGTAGGTGCGGTTGCTGGCCATCGCCATCACCTTGTGCGACGTCTTGCCGGGCTGGATCACGCTCATCACGCTGGAGATGCCGGGCAGGCTCGGACTGGCGAACCTGTCGATGGCCGTCTTGACCGGGATCTGCACGTCCGGGTCCAGGGTGGTGCGGATCAGGTAGCCACCCCGGGCCACCTGTTCCTTGTTGATCCCCGCACGGGACAGGTACTCCTGGACGTAGTCACAGAAGAAGGCGCGGTCGCCGGCCGCGATGCAGCCCCGGGGCAGCTCGTTGGGCTGCGGCAATATCCCCAGCGGCGTCGCCTTGGCGGCGCGCAACGCGTCGGTCTCCTGGGGCAGGTTGTCGATCATCGTGTCCAGGACCAGATTCCGCCGGGCCAGCGCACCGTCGGGGTTGGTGTACGGGTTGAGCGTGCTGGTCGACTGCACCATGCCCGCCAGCAGCGCCGCCTGCTGCCAGTTCAGGTCCGACGCGTTGATACCGAAGTAGGTCTGGGCGGCGTCCTGCACCCCGAACGAACCGTTACCAAAGGAGACAAGGTTGAGGTATCGGGTCAGGATCTCCGGCTTGGTGAAGGTCTTGTCGAGCGTGAGCGCCATCCGGATCTCGCGCAGCTTGCGTGCCGGGGTGGTTTCGACGGCAGCGCGCTTTTCGGCATCGGTCTTGGCGGTGACCAGGAGTTGGTAGTTCTTGATGTATTGCTGCTCGATCGTCGAACCGCCTCGGGTGCCGACGTCGCCGGACGCGTAGCCGGCCAGCCCGGTCAGCGTGCCCTTCCAGTCCACCCCGTTATGCTCGGCGAATCGTTTGTCCTCGATCGAGACGATCGCCAGCTTCATCGTGTTGGCGATCTTGTCGGTGGGCACCTCGAAACGGCGCTGTTCATATAGCCACGCGATGGTGTTGCCCTTCGCGTCGACCATCGTCGAGACGGCGGGCACCTGTCCCTCGAGAAGTTGGGCCGAGCCGTTGGCGACCACTTCGGAGGCGCGGTTGGACATCAGTCCCAGCCCGCCTGCCATGGGAAACATCAGCGCCGTGGCGACCACACTGGCCAACAAACAGCACCCAGCAAGCTTAAGAATCGTGAGAGCTGCCGGCGGACGGTCTGACATGCGTACTACATTAACCGCCCTCTGTCGCCCGACGCGCCGTCGATCCGTAGACCGGATCTAGATCACGTGACCAGCGGCTTTGCTGAGGATTGGGACGGGAAGTTCTCGATCGCGTTACATATCCGCCACCGAAATGGGGTACTCAATCCGATGGCTGCGCCTACGCTCAATGACAAGACGGCACGCCCGTCCCAAAAAAAGCGTTATCAGACTGTTGCGCAATTGGCCCCTGACCACCTAACTTATACAGACGGTGAGATTCAGGTAACACCGATCCGCACAGTGTGGCGTGGGTCGCAACAACGATCTGCCACCCGAGGAGGGCGGTCGTAATTTACGACCGGGAGGAAAGGGAACAGCTCGTGTCAGGAACACGACCGGCAGCACGCCGAACCAACATTGCGGCAGCACAGGGGGTGCTGCACAGTGTGGACGCTGAAGAACGAATTGCCTGGGTGTCGAGAGCGCTATGTAAGACCACTGACCCCGACGAACTCTTTGTTCGGGGCGCCGCCCAGCGTAAGGCAGCGGTGATTTGCCGCCATTGCCCTGTGATGCAGGAATGCGGAGCAGATGCGCTGGACAACAAGGTGGAGTTCGGCGTCTGGGGCGGCATGACCGAGCGGCAACGCCGGGCACTGCTCAAGCAGCACCCCGAGGTGGTGTCTTGGTCCGATTTCTTCGACAAGCGAAGGAACCGCGGCGTCAGCTGATGCTTTGACCGCTGGTGCGCCGGCTCGGCCCGGTGCACTGATAGGCCGAAGCTCACTATTACATTACTGTTACAACGCTGGCTGGATTTGGCGCACGTGCAATAGCGGCTCTGACGCGAACTGGCTTGTGCGCGATGGCAATTCGTTAAAGTAGCTGGGCCTGTGCGCAATCGTCGCGAACGGGCCCAATTTTTGGCGGGTGCTCAGCGGTCCGAAACGTGGGCGTCGCCGACGGCTGTGATCTGATCGGCGAGCGCACGCAAGGCTTCCAGGTCGGATACGTCGAACGGCAGCGATGGAACGCCCACGATCGGCACATTCGGGTTGGCTCCGGTGAATCGGGACAGCAGCCGGATCTCCCGCTTGGCGGTCTGGCCCCGGTCGGCGTGAATTGTGAGCACGGCCGTGGCCAATGAAGCGGCATCGGGGTCGGTGTCAGACTTCAGCGACTCGATACCGTCGATTGCCCGCTCCACCGGCAGCGAGCACAACAGCGGATGGGTGCGGTTCAAGATGAGTCCCGCCAGCGGCATGCTCTCTTGCGACAGCCGGTCGACGAAAAAGGAGGCCTCGCGCAGCGCGTCGGGTTCGGCCGCCGACACCACCACGAACTGGGTTCCCCGTCTTTTCAGCAGCGCGTAGGTGCGGTCCGCCTTCTCGCGGAAACCGCCGAAGGTGGCATCCAGCGATTGGACGAAGGCCGCCGCGTCGCCGAGCATCTGCGAACCCAGGACGGTCGATAGCGCCTTCATCGCCAAACCCATTGCGCCGGTGACCAATCGCCCGATGCCCCGGCCCGGCGCCAGCAGCAACCGCCACAGTCGGCTATCCATGAAGCTGCCCAGCCGCTTCGGCGCATCCAGGAAGTCCAGCGCATTGCGCGACGGGGGGGTGTCCACCACCACCAAGTCCCACCGATCCTGGGCCAGCAGCTGGCCCAGCTTCTCCATCGCCATGTACTCTTGCGTCCCGGCAAGAGAAGTGGCGACCGTCTGATAGAACTGGTTGTCCAAAATCGATTGCGCGCGAGCGGTTCCGGAGTACTGGACCACCATCTCATCGAAGGTGCGACGCATGTCGAGCATCATCGCGTGCAGCTCGCCGGAGACCTCGGGCGCCAGCGGCACCCGCTGCGGAGTATTGCCGAGGTCGTTGACTCCCAGCGCCTGCGCTAGCCGCTTCGCCGGGTCGATTGTCAAAACGCAAACGGTGCGGCCATATTCGGCCGCACGCAATGCCATCGCCGCCGCGGTGGTCGTCTTGCCCACGCCGCCGGCGCCGCAGCACACCACGACGCGGTTGGCCCGGTCGGTCAGGATTTCCGCCATGTCAAGGACTTTCGGTGTAGTACTCATCGAACTCCCTGCTGTGCAAGCGATTCCGACAGTTCATAGAGGCTGCCGAGGTCGACACCATCGGAGATCGCCGGCAACTCCAGCCGCGGCACCTGCAAGGCGCAGAGCTGTTGCGCGGTCTCGGCGCGAGCGGTGATCCGGGTCGCGTGCTGGATGGTCTCGGTCAACAAGCCGGCAAAGTCGTTGTCGCTGAGCTCGATTCCGGCCGCCTTCAAACCGGCACGCACCGAGTCGGCGTCGACGTCGCCCTCCGCGGCCTTCGCCAGGTCGCGGGGCTCCAGATACGCCGGAATGTTGCGGTTCACGATCACACTGCCGATCGGCAGCTGCATCTCGGCAAGCTCCTCGATGGCTTCCATCGTTTCCTGTACCGGCAGCGCTTCCAGCAACGTCACCAAGTGGATCGCGGTCTGGTCGGAGTGCAGCAACTTGACCACGCCCTCGCTCTGCGAGTGCACCGGGCCGCCCTTGGCCAGATCGGACACCGCCTTGGTGACATCCAGGAAGCGTGCGATGCGGCCGGTCGGTGGTGCGTCGACGACTATCGCGTCATACACCGGCAGCCGCTTCTTGTCCGTGCGCACCACCGTCTCCTTGATCTTGCCGGTGAGCAGCACGTCGCGCAGGCCGGGCGCGATCGTCGTAGCGAACTCGATGGCGCCGATGCGGCGCATCGCCCGTCCCGCGATCCCGAGGTTGTAGAACATGTCGAGGTATTCCAGAAACGCGGCCTCGATGTCGATTGCCAGGGCGTTGACCTGACCGCCGCGCTCGGCCGTGGCGATCTTGACCTCTTGATAAGGCAGCGGCGGAACGTCGAAGAGTTGCGCAATCCCTTGGCGACCTTCGACTTCGACGAGAAGGACTTTGCGCCCGCCTGCTGCCAGGGTCAGCGCCAACGCTGCCGCGATCGTCGATTTGCCGGTCCCGCCTTTGCCGGTGACGAAGTGCAAGCGGGCCTTCGACAGGCGGGCCGGCCAGCCGACGGCAGCGTTGCCGCTAGAAGTGGTTGCCACCATCGCATGCTAGCCCGAGCCCGTCGGGGTCCTCGCCAATCGGGTAGCAACATCGGATTGCGGTCTACCGGGCTGGCCATTGTGGCTCGAGCCCGACCGATAAGCTCGCGTCATGAGCCAACCGACCCCATGGGAATACGCCACGGTTCCGCTGCTGACGCACGCGACCAAACAGATCCTCGACCAATGGGGTGCCGACGGTTGGGAACTGGTGGCTGTGCTGCCCGGGCCCACCGGCGAGCAACACGTCGCCTACCTGAAGCGCCCCAAGTAAAAGAGGACTCGGGCGTATGAATGCTTCGGCCCGGCTCGGGCAACTCGGTGTCGCGCTTCCGGAGTTGGTCGCGCCGCTGGCCTCTTATGTCCCCGCGGTGCGGACCGGCAATCTGGTCTACACCTCGGGCCAGCTGCCGATAGCGGACGGCAAGCTGGCGGGCGCCGGCAAGGTGGGCGCCGAGGTGAGCCCCGAAGACGCCAAGGCGATGGCGCGGACCTGCGCGCTCAACGCGCTGGCGGCGGTGAACTCGCTGGTGGGTATCGACGCGGTGACCCGGGTGGTCAAGGTCGTCGGGTTCGTCGCGTCGGCTCCCGGCTTCAACGGCCAGCCCGGCGTCGTCAACGGGGCCTCTGAGCTGCTCGCTGAGGTGTTCGGTGACCAGGGCGCGCATGCGCGCTCGGCGGTAGGCGTTTTCGAGCTGCCCCTGGATGCACCCGTCGAAGTCGAGTTGATCGTGGAGGTCGGCTGACGGCCGTGACCGAGACCGCTGAGCCGTTGACCCATCCCGCATACGGCAGGTTGCGGGCGGTCACCGACACTGCCTCGGTTCTGCTGGCGGACAACCCCGGCTTGATGACGCTGGACGGCACCAACACCTGGGTGTTGCGCGGTCCACGCAGCGACGAGCTGGTCATCGTGGATCCGGGGCCCGACGACGATGAGCACATCGCCCGGATCGCCTCGCTGGGCCGGGTCGCCTTGGTCCTGATCAGTCACCGGCATGGCGACCACGCCGATGGCATCGACAAGCTGGTCGAGCTCACCGGCGCGACCGTGCGCTCGGCGGGCAGCGGGTTCCTGCGCGGCTTCGGCGGTGAGCTGGTCGACGGCGAGGTCATTGATGCCGCCGGCCTGACGATCAAGGTGATGGCGACGCCGGGCCACACCGCGGATTCGCTGTCGTTCCTGCTGGAAGACGCGGTCTTGACGGCTGACAGCGTCCTCGGCCGCGGTACCACCGTCATCGACAACGAGGACGGCAGCCTGACCGACTATCTCGAGTCGCTGCGACGGCTGCGGGGTTTGGGCCGGCGCACGGTGTTGCCCGGGCACGGGCCCGACCTGGCCGACCTGGAATCCGTCGCCGCGGGTTACTTGATGCACCGCCACGAGCGCTTAGAGCAGGTGCGCGCCGCGCTGCGCGATCTGGGCGGCGACGCGACCGCCCGCCAGGTCGTCGAACACGTCTATGTCGACGTCGACGAGAAGCTTTGGGACGCGGCCGAATGGTCCGTGCAGGCGCAATTGGACTATCTGGCGCAGGAGTGAACGCCCGCGCAATGCGCGCGCTTACCTCGCTCGGCGAGCCAGTCTCTCGGAGTCCGAGATCAGCACGCTCTTGCCCTCCAGGCGGATCCACCCGCGGTGGGCGAAATCGGCGAGTGCCTTGTTGACCGTTTCCCGGGAAGCGCCCACCAGCTGGGCGATCTCCTCCTGCGTCAGGTCGTGGGTGACCCGCATCGCGCCACCTTCCTGAGTGCCGAAACGCTGGGCCAGCTGCAGCAGCTGCTTGGCCACCCGGCCGGGCACGTCAGTGAAGATGAGGTCCGCCAGATTGTTGTTGGTGCGACGGAGCCGTCGGGCCAGCACTCGCAACAGTTGCTCGGCAATTTCGGGACGATCGGCGATCCACGCCCGCAGCGCGTCGCGGTCCATCGATACCGCGCGCACCTCGGTGATCGTGGTGGCGCTCGAAGTCCGGGGTCCCGGGTCGAAGATCGACAATTCGCCGAACATGTCCGACGGGCCCATGATCGTCAGCAGATTCTCCCGGCCATCGGGTGATCGGCGACCGATCTTGACCTTCCCCGAGACGATGATGTACAGCCGATCGCCTGGTTCCCCTTCCGCGAAAACGGTGTGTCCACGCGGGAAGTCGACGGGTTGTAATTGCTTGGTCAGTGCGGTGACTGCGCCGGGTTCAACCCCTTGGAAGATTCCTGCCCTTGCCAGGATCTCGTCCACTTTGCCCTTCAGCTTTCCAACGAAGTGATATGGGTGCGGGCCTAGCCCGTGTGACGAGTCTAGAGGTAGGCCAACGTGCCAACGCTACACACGATTGACGTGTCTAGTCCCCTCAAATTGCGGATTGGCGCGTGAATGCGCGTGTATTCGCATCGGGACTGCGCGCGCGGGGGGCTCGGTGAATGCGGTCGCGAGCAGCGATTCGGCGCGATGGCGACCGCTCGGCGGTGAGGCAAGCGCGAGCTGCTGGGCCTGGCGTCGATGCAGGTATTCCAGCGCCTCCGGCATCCCTTCGCGCGCCAGCGTGTGCATATCCATCGCCTGCGCCTGATGCAGAAATTCGTCGACATCGGTCGCCGTGATCGACTCACGGGCGAGCTCCTTTTCGAGCCGCCCGAGACCGAGCGCCGCGAGCATCAGGAGCCCCGGTATGCAGGCCACCAGCAACCACAACACAAGGAGAGTAAACATGCCCAAGGTCTCAGCGAGATCACGAAATCAGTACTCTGTCGTAGGTGACAGTGGCAAGGCCGTCCGGACGCTCGAAATCGACGCCCGCGGTGCCTGTTTCCAAGCCTGATTCCGGACTTGCCCGGCGCTGGTCTTCCGAAACTCGAGTCGGTTTGGTGCGTCGCGCGCGCCGGATGAATCGCACACTGTCACAAGCGTTTCCGGACGCACATTGCGAGCTCGACTTCAGATCACCGCTGGAACTGACGGTGGCCACCATTCTTTCGGCGCAGAGCACAGACAAACGGGTGAACCTGACAACGCCGGCATTATTCGCGCGATACAAATCGGCAGTGGATTATGCACAAGCCGATCGCGACGAGCTGGAAAACCTCATCCGTCCCACTGGCTTCTTCCGCAACAAGGCGAGTTCGCTGATCGGCTTGGGGCAGGCCCTGGTCGAGCGGTTCGGCGGCGAGGTGCCGTCGACCATGGACGAGCTGGTGACGCTGCCGGGGGTCGGGCGCAAAACCGCCAACGTCATCCTGGGGAACGCCTTCGACATCCCCGGGATCACCGTCGACACTCATTTCCAGCGGCTGGTGGCCAGATGGCGCTGGACCGCGGAAAAGGACCCGGTCAAGATCGAGCACGCCGTCGGCGAACTGGTCGAACGCAAGGAATGGACCCTGCTGAGCCATCGAGTGATCTTCCATGGCCGCCGGGTGTGCCACGCGCGTAAACCGGCGTGCGGCGTCTGCGTGCTGGCCAAAGACTGCCCATCGTTCGGCCTGGGCCCCACCGAACCGGCGCTGGCCGCGCCCTTGGTTCAGGGCCCCGAAACCGAGCACCTGCTCTCCCTGGTCGGGCTGTAACACGGCCGGGACGTTGACCCCGAGAATTCGCTGGACCGTCGCGATCTTGGCGGTCGTGGTGGCGCTGACGGCCGCGTTGGTCGCGCAACTGCGCGACGAGTCCCCGACGACCGCGCCGAGCCGGTCGTCGCCCGATCGCGAACACCGCGACGCGGACACGCCGGCCGCGCTGGCCGGGCCGCGGTCGCGGGCGAACCTGCCGCCGTGCCCCGCACCGGCCGATGGTCCGGGCCCCGCGGCCTTGCAGGGTGTGGTGGTCGACTGCGCCGGCGACGGATCGACCGTCGACGTCGCTCGGGCCCTGGCCGGACGTCGGGTGGTCATCAACCTGTGGGCGTATTGGTGCGCGCCGTGCGCGGCCGAATTGCCCGCGATGGCCGAATATCAGCGACGGGTCGGGTCCGACGTTGTAGTGGTGACCGTGCATCAAGACGAGAACGAGACCGCCGCGTTGCTGCGGTTGGCGGAGCTGGGTGTTCGCCTCCCGACCTTGCAGGATGGGCGGCGGCTGATCGCTGCGGCACTCAAGGTCGCAAATGTGGTGCCCGCGACGGTGGTGCTACGACCGGACGGTAGCGTTGCGCAGACGCTGCTGCGGGATTTCGTGAGTGCCGACGAGATCGCGGCCGCGGTCGGAAACGAGGCATGACCGAGCCCGGCGACCCGAAACAGGCTGGGCCGGTGGACCCGACAAGGAGGCGCCGGTGAGTGCTGGGGGTGCCGCCCGCGCACAGGGGACGGTTCCCCTCACGCCCGACGCCTGCCCATCCTGGTTACGTCCGTTGCTGGACAACGTGGGTCAGATGCCGGACGCCTACCGGCGCCGGTTGCCGGCCGACGTGCTGGCGATGGTGACCGCGGCCAGGACAGCATCCGCCCACCGCGACGACCGCGAGGCCGCTGTGCTGGTTCTGTTTTCGGGTTCCGAGTCCGGCGCGGCCGACGGCGGTGTGCCCGACGACGCCGACCTGTTGCTCACCGTGCGGGCCTCGTCGCTGCGGCACCATGCGGGCCAGGCGGCGTTTCCCGGCGGCGCATCCGACCCGGGCGATCGCGGGCCGGTCGCCACCGCGCTGCGAGAAGCCCACGAGGAGACCGGGATCGACGTCACCCGGCTGCACCCTCTTGTGACGATGGAAAAGACATTCATCGCACCGTCGCAGTTCCACGTCGTCCCGGTGCTGGCCTACTCGCCTGATCCCGGACCGGTCGCCGTGGTCAACGAGGCCGAAACGGCGCTAGTATCGCGGGTTCCGGTGCGCGCCTTCATCAATCCGGACAACCGGCTGATGGTCTACCGCGGCGACCTGGGCAACCGTTGGGCCGGCCCGGCGTTTCTGCTGAACCAGATGCTGGTTTGGGGATTCACTGGCCAGGTGATCTCTGCGGTACTCGATGTCGCCGGCTGGGCAGAGCCCTGGGACACCAACGACGTACGTGAACTCGACGACGCCATGGTGCTGGTCGGCGAGCAGGGCGGCGCACGATGAACTCGATGACCCCGTCCCAGTGGCTGGATATCGCCGTTCTCGCCGTCGCGTTCATCGCGGCCATCTCCGGCTGGCGTTCGGGCGCGGTGGGTTCCCTCTTCTCGTTTATCGGCGTGCTGCTGGGCGCGATCGCCGGTGTACTGCTGGCGCCCCACATCGTCAGCCATATCGCCGCGCCGCGCGCCAAGCTATTCGGTGCACTGTTCCTCATTCTCGCGCTCGTCGTCGTCGGTGAGGTCGCCGGCGTCGTGCTGGGCCGGGCCGTTCGCGGCGCAATCCACAGCCGCACAATCCGAACCGTCGACTCGGTCATCGGGGTGGGGGTGCAGCTCGTCGTGGTGCTCACGGCCGCGTGGCTGCTGGCCACGCCGCTCACCCAGTCCAAAGACCAACCCGAGCTGGCGGCCGCGGTACGGGGTTCGCGGGTGCTCGCCGAGGTCAACGACATCGCACCCCCCTGGCTGAAGACGGTCCCCAAACGGCTTTCGGCACTGCTGAACACCTCGGGGCTGCCCGCGGTGCTGGAGCCGTTCAGCCGTACCCCGGTGATCCCCGTCGAGTCACCGGATCCCGCGCTGGCCAGCAATCCGGTGGTGACAGCCGCCGCGCCCAGCGTCGTCAAGGTGCGCAGCCTGGCGCCCAGCTGTCAGAAAGTGTTGGAGGGCACCGGATTTGTCATCGCGCCCGATCGGGTGATGACCAACGCCCACGTGGTAGCCGGGTCCAGCAGCGTCCAGATCTACGCCAGCGGTAATCCGTTGGACGCCACCGTGGTGTCCTATGACCCGTCGGTCGACATCGCGATTCTTGCCATCCCGAACTTGCCGCCGCCGCCACTGGCTTTCAGCGAAGCCGAGGCGAAAACCGGTGCCGACGTTGTGGTTCTGGGCTATCCCGGCGGGGGAAACTTCACCGCCACCCCGGCCAGGATTCGTGAGGCCATCAAGCTCAGCGGCCCGGACATCTACCGGGACCCGGCGCCGGTTACCCGCGACGTCTACACGATCAGAGCCAATGTGGAGCAAGGTAATTCGGGTGGACCGTTGATCGATCTGAGCGGTCACGTGCTCGGCGTGGTGTTCGGCGCTGCCGTCGACGATCCCGACACCGGGTTCGTGTTGACGGCCGGTGAGGTGGCGAGTCAGATGGCCAAGATCGGTGACACCCAACAGGTGGCGACCGGGAACTGCGTCAGCTGATCCCGCGTCAGTGCACCTGCTCGAAAAATCTCATCAGGTGTTTGTTGATTTCTTCGGGAGCTTCTTCGTGGCTGTAATGTCCTGCGCCGGTAATGGATACGTAGCGGCCTTGCGTCGCGTAGCGCTGGCTGTGGTCGACCGGGTCGGCCAGCACGTAAGGATCGGCATCGCCGCGCAGGTGTAGCAGTGGCACGCCGAGCTGTCGGGACATCGATTTCATGAATCGCCGCCCTTCGCCGCGCACTTGGCTGCGTACCGCCCAGCGCTGATATTCCAAGGCGCAATGCGCCGCCCCGGGAATCTGGATCGCCGTGCGCAGGTAACCGATAGTCTGCGAGAAGTCCTCGGAGGCAACCCATTTGGCTGAGCTGCGACTGCTGACGAGGCGCTCGATCTCGGCTCCGTTGTCGCGGGTCAGCAGGCGCTCGGGCCAGAGCGGGACTTGATAGCGCAGCAAGGTCGGCAGCAGCGCTGAGCCCTGATCGCGGCGCGTCAACGTCGATCGGCGCAACGCGGCCGGGTGCGGCGAGCTGATCAGCGCGATGGCGCGCACCAGCCGTGAATGCAGCAGCGCGGTGGTCCAGCACGACAAACCGCCGTCGGCATGGCCGACCAGCGTTGCCGACGAATGGCCCAGCGCACGAATGAGTCCCGCCGTATCGCCGGCGAGCGTCCAGCCGTCGTAACCGCGGGGTGGCTTATCACTGCCGCCATAGCCGCGCAGGTCGACAGCGACCACTCGGGCATCGGTCAGCCCGCGTAGCTGATGACGCCAGGACCACCAAAACGAACCGAAACCGTGCAG
Source organism: Mycobacterium sp. IDUB_19 (assembly GCF_055419445.1). Lineage (NCBI taxonomy): Bacteria > Bacillati > Actinomycetota > Actinomycetes > Mycobacteriales > Mycobacteriaceae > Mycobacterium > Mycobacterium sp. IDUB_19. Next base: position 221,532 of record NZ_JBVAXR010000001.1, read on the forward strand.
CAGCATCACCAGCGGTCGTGCCGCGGCCGCGGCGGGTGCGCCGGGGCCGGTCGGAAGCGCCTCGACGACGTGAAATCGAATGCCGTTGGCGTGCACGTCCAAGTGGCGCCACGGCCCGTCGATGCGGACCACGGACGGATCTGGTGTTGCCATCTACCAACCTGAGGGGTCGGTGGGGTTGGCGTCCTCGGGCTTGGTGTCCTCGGGCTTGGCGTGCTTACCGGGCGCGTCGGTGAGCTGCTTGGTCGCGGCGGCAGCCTTGTCGTGGCCCGGGGTGAGCGCGCTACGCGTCTCCTTGACCGATTCGATGGTCTCGCGCGGTCCGCGGATGCGCCGCACCTTCAAATAGCCGAACAGCGCCAGCACGGCCCCGACCACGACCATGATCGCGAAGACGATCAGGAAGGCCACCCAGCGCCACAGCCAATTGTCGAGCAGCTCGGCAAGGAAGAAGAAGAAAAAGAATGTGGAGTAGAACAGCACCACCAGAGCGGCGATGAAAAAGACGCTGCCGGTGAGGCCCTTCTTGACGTCGCGGACGATTTCGGCCCGGGCCAGCGCCACCTCGGCACGCACCAGGGTCGACGCCTGAGTCGTCGCGTCTTTGATCAGGTCACCGATCGACGGCTCGCCGTGGCTGGCATGCGGGTCGGCCAACGGAATCGTGGTCAGCGTGCTCGGCACACCATTTTTGCGATCCACTTTGCTCACAGACCGGTCCTCTCGGTTCGCTGTCGTCGCGGTTTATGTTGCCATGCGCTGCGATGCCAGACGAGGCCAGCCGAGGTCCGCGAGGCCCGGCAACCAACGGTTCCGGCCCATCGCCGGGCAACCGCTATTCGCACAGCAAGAGGTGTACACGGGTGATCATCTAGACTGGCGCAGCTGTTCTCCGACATCCGGCCCCCGATGGGAGTTACGCATTGCAGACGGCACAGCGGTGCTTTTTGGCGGTGCTGGTGGCCTTGCTCGTGGCTCAGCCGGGTTTGCCTGCAAACGTCGCGGCCGCCGACGACCGGGTCCCGATGGGCGGCGGTGCGGGCATCGTCATCAACGGAGACACGATGTGCACCCTGACGACCATCGGCGGCGATGCCGCCGGTGAGCTGATCGGGTTCACTTCCGCGCACTGCGGTGGCCCGGGCGCTCAGATCGCCGCCGAGGCCGCCGAAGGCAGGGGTGTGCTGGGAACGATGGTTGCCGGCAACGACGCCCTGGACTACGCGGTGATCAAATTCGATCAGGCCAAGGTGGTGCCGGTGGCCAACTACAACGGCTTCGTGATCAACGGCGTCGGTCCGGAACCGGTATTCGGTCAGATCGCGTGCAAGCAGGGCCGTACGACGGGCAATTCGTGCGGCGTCACCTGGGGGCCCGGCCAGGACCCGGGCACGATCGTCATGCAGGTCTGCGGCCGGCCCGGTGACTCCGGGGGGCCGGTGACCGTCGACAACCTGCTGGTCGGGATGATCCACGGCGCGTTCAGCGACAACCTGCCGACCTGCGTGGTCAAGTACATTCCGCTGCACACCCCGGCGGTGGTGGTGTCGTTCAATGCGGTGCTGGCCGACATCAACGCCAAGCACCGGCCCGGCGCGGGCTTCGTCCCGATACCGGCCTGAGTTATTCGGCGTAGCCGGCCTTACTTGGCCGCTCTGATCGCGTCGAACACGCTGGGATCGAGCAGCGTCGATGTATCACCGAGGTCGCGCTTCTCGGCGACATCGCGCAGCAGCCTGCGCATGATCTTGCCGCTGCGGGTCTTGGGCAGCTCCGGCACCACATGGATCTCGCGTGGCTTGGCGATCGGCGAGATCTCCTGTGCGACGTGAGCACGCAGCTCCTCGAGGGTCCCTTGGTGCGCGTCGTCGCTGTCGCACAGGACGACAAATGCGCAAATCGCCTGGCCGGTGGTCTCATCGGTGACTCCGACCACCGCCGCCTCGGCGACACCGTCATGGCCGACGACCGCCGACTCCACCTCGGCGGTGGAGATCCGGTGCCCGGATACGTTCATCACGTCGTCGATGCGGCCCAGCACCCAGATCGCGCCGTCGGCATCGAAACGGGCGCCGTCACCGGCGAAGTAGAAGCCTTGGTCGGCGAATTTAGACCAGTAGGTTTCCCGGTACCGTTCGGGGTCACCCCAAATGCCGCGCAGCATCGATGGCCACGGCTGGTCCAATACCAGGTATCCGCTGACGTTTTTGGCATTGTCGCTGTCGGGCTGCAGCGGATCGCCGTGGTCGTCGACGATCTTGGCCGAGATTCCCGGCAGCGGTGTCATGGCCGAACCGGGTTTGGCCGCGGCGACTCCCGGCAGCGGCGAGATCATCGCGGAACCGGTCTCGGTCTGCCACCACGTGTCTATCACCGGGACGCGATCCGCGCCGAAGACCTCGCGGTACCAGCGCCAGGCTTCCGGATTGATCGGTTCGCCGACCGATCCCAGTAGCCGCAAGCTGGACAGGTCGTGGGCGTCGGGAATCTCGCGGCCCCACTTCATGAACGTCCGGATGAGGGTGGGAGCGGAGTAATAGATTGTGACGCCGTATTTTTCGATGATCTGGAAATGACGGTGCTGGTCCGGGCTAGCGGGTGTGCCCTCGTAGAGAACCTCGGTGACACCGTTGGACAGCGGTCCGTAGACGCCGTAGGTGTGCCCGGTGACCCAACCGATATCGGCGGTGCACCAGAACACGTCGCGTTCGGGCTTGATGTCGAAGGCGTAGTAGTGCGTGTAGGAGCTCTGAGTGAGATAGCCGCCGCTGGTGTGCACGATGCCCTTGGGCTTGCCGGTGGTGCCCGACGTGTAGAGCAGGAACAGCGGCTGCTCGGCATCGAAGGGTTGCGGGCTGTGTTCGGGCGACGCGGAATCCACGACGTCGTGCCACCACACATCGCGGTCGTCGTCCCAGGACACGTCAATTCCGGTGCGGCGCACCACCAGAACCTTCTCGATGGGGCTGTCCCCGTCCGGCCCGGGCGCCACGGCCTCGTCGGCCGCGTCCTTCAGTGGCGCGGGCTTGCCGCGCCGGAACTGCCCGTCGCTGGTGATCAGCACCTTGGCTTGGGCATCGGAGATGCGGGCGCGCAGCGCCTTCGCGGTGAACCCGCCGAATACGACGCTGTGCATGAGGCCCAGCCGCGCGCAGGCCAGCATCGAGATCACGGCTTCCGGGATCAGCGGCATGTAGATGGCGACGCGGTCACCGGCAACCAGGCCGAGATCGGTCAACGCATTGGCCGCTTTGCAGACCTCGGCCTGCAGATCGGAGTAGGTCAGGCTGCGGCTGTCGCCGACCGGCTCGCCCTCCCAGTGAATCGCGACTCGATCGCCGAGGCCGGCCTCGACGTGGCGGTCCACGCAGTTGTAGGCGACGTTGAGCTTGCCGTCGGAAAACCACTTGGCGAACGGCGGCTGCCAGTCCAGCACCTCGGTGAACGGCGTCGCCCACGACAGTCGGTTGGCCTGCTTGGCCCAGAACGCCAGCCGGTCCTGCTCGGCTTCGCGGTAGAGGTCCTCGCGGGCGTTGGCCTGCTCGGCGAATTCCGCCGGCGGCGGGTACGACGATGTGCCTTCGGTGTGTGTGGCGGTCACTTGCTTGTCTCCTGTGTCGAGGGCCGCGGTTCGAGCTCGTCAACCGTCTGAGAGCCTAGCGTCGCCAGTTGAACCTGCGCGCTTCAATCGGGGGTAAACCGAGTCGTCATGCCGCATAATCACGGTTGTGCCGGAACCTCGCGGACAGCGCGCCCGCCGTCTGCTTCTCAGCTTTGCTGCCGCCGCAACGAGTTACGCGGTCGCCGCCGTGCTGGGGCCGCCGGCGGGGGCCGTGCCGGTAGAGAGCGGCGACCAGGCGACACCGTGTTGGGCGGAGCAGGTCGCCGTGACCGCATCCCCGGCGGAAGGCGCCGTCGGCCACCGGGCGCTGACCCTGATGTTCAGCCTTGCCGGCGGCGCGGAGCCGTGCACGCTCACCGGTTACCCCGCGGTCGAGACCAGCGCGGGCGGGCCGGACATTCATGCCAAGCCGACGTTGCGCGGTTACCTGGGCGGGTTGCCGAGCGAGGTCACTGTGCCGCCGACCGTCATCCTGTCCATTTCCACGCAGGGGCAGGCCATCGTGGAGGGCATGGCGATCGACGGCAACGGCAACCCGTGCCCCGGCTACACCGAGCTGCGCGTCAGTCCCCCCGACACCACCATGGTGTTCACTGTGCCCGCGACCATCGATGCGTGCGAATTGCAGGTGCATCCGGTCACGGTCGTTCAGTAGGGCCTGGCTAGGGCCTGGCCCTCTCCAGGCAATAAACGACTGGGGGAGTGGGATAGCTGATTCCCTTGACGTCCGGCGGGCAGTCAGACGTGTCCGTGCTGCCGTCGATGCGCTGCACGACCCGGATTTGTCTGGTCGCGGTGTCACTGCAGCTGCCCGCGCTCATCGTCGGATGGTTGGGGTCGGGACCGACCTGGTAACACAGGCCCTGTTTGAGGTTCAGGGCGAAACACAGGATGGTGGAGTCGTCGGTGTACCGATCGTAGATGGAACCCTCGCGTTTTCCGTCGGGGCACGTCGCCGACGAGCCGCCTTTGGCGGCGAGCTGGTAAGTATTGTCTGGATAGGCGCAGTCGTTGTTCGGAGTTGAACTGAATGACTCTGAGCGATAAGACGTTTGGGTAATACACTCGCCAACCCGAATTGGCGTCTGCTGTTGGCGTGTGGCTAGCCGCGAAACCCCGGCGGCGAGGTTTCCAAAGATCCCGAACGCGAGCACGACCCCGCCGATCGTGATGAGTGCGGTGGACGATTTACTCGCGCGGCGCGGCGGCGCGACCGGGGGCGGATATCCGGGATAGGGCGGGCCCGGATAGTTCATTGGCGGCGGACCCGGATATCGCATCGGCGGCGGCACCGGCGGGTAAGGGTAGGCGGGCGTTCGGGCGCGACTGCGTCTGCGCTCCCATAGGCCGATCAGCAGACAGATCAATCCGATCAAGGGAATGCCCAACGCCACCGTCAGCTCGCCCGCGACATAGGCGGCGCCGCCCGAGGCGAGAACCGTAACCCCCATGGCGAAATCCTAGGTTGTCGACGTCGGACGACGCACTTCACCGGCGGTCCTTTTACGGTTGACGCGGTCGCAGGCCCTAGGGTCGCTGTCATGCGTTGGATGCGGGGCAGGCCGGTTTGGCCGGCTTTTGCTGTCGTCATCGTGCTGACTGTCGCGTCGTTGGCCGGTTGCGGTGGCGGCGCGCTGAGCCCCGATCCGGTCGTGGTGAACGGCGGTGAACCGCCCAACCCGCTGATCCCGACCGGCACCAACGACAGCCTTGGTGGGCGGATCCTGGATCGGCTGTTTGCCGGCCTGGTGTCCTACGACGCCGACGGCAAACCGTCGCCGGAGGTGGCGCAGTCGATCGCGACCACCGACAACATCAACTACCGGATCATTCTCAAACCTGGCTGGAAGTTCACCGACGGGTCGGCGGTGACCGCACATTCATTCGTCGACGCATGGAATTACGGCGCCTTGAGCACCAATGCCCAACTGCAGCAGGACTTCTTCCGCCCGATCGATGGATTCGATGACGTCGCCGGCCCGCCCGCCGACGGAAAGCCGACCACGATGTCCGGGCTGCAGGTGGTCAACGATCTCGAATTCACCGTGCGCCTGCGGGCGCCGACCGTCGACTTTACGTTGCGGCTCGGCCATGGGGCGTTCTATCCGTTGCCGGACAGAGCGTTTCGGGACATGGCGGCATTCGGGCGCAATCCGATCGGCAACGGCCCCTACCGGCTGGCCGACGGCCCCGATGGGCCAGCCTGGGAGCACAACGTGAAGATCGACTTGAAACCGAACCCCGAATATCGCGGCAATCGCAAACCCCACAACAAGGGCCTGAGGTTCGAGTTCTACGGCAACCTGGATACCGCATATGCCGATCTGCTGTCCGGCAATCTCGATGTCCTGGACACGATTCCGTCCAGCGCGTTGACGATTTATCAGCGCGACCTGGGCGGCAACGCCGCCAGCGGGCCCGTCGCGGTGAGCCAATCGCTCGACACGCCATTGCGGCTGCCACATTTCGGCGGTGCGGAGGGCCGGCTGCGCCGGTTGGCATTGTCGGCGGCGATCAATCGCCCGCAGATCTGTCAGCAGATCTTCAACGGCACCCGCAGTCCGGCCCGCGATTTCACCGCCCGATCTTTGCCGGGTTTCGATGCGAATATCCCGGGTAACGACGCATTGGACTTCAATCCCGAACGGGCGCGGCAACTCTGGGCACAAGCCAATGCGATCTCATCATGGAGCGGGCGCTACGCCATCGCCTACAACGCCGACAGCGGCCACCAGGAGTGGGTGGACGCGGTGGCCAACAGCATCAAGAACGTGCTGGGCATCGATGCCGTCGGCGCGCCGCAGCCGACTTTCGCGGGGTTTCGCACCCAGATCACCAACCGCACCATCGACAGCGCGTTCCGCGCCGGCTGGATCGGCGACTACCCGTCGATGATCGAGTTTCTTGCCCCGCTGTATGCCACCGGAGCGGGATCCAATGACGTCGGATATTCCAGCGTTGGGTTCGACGCCGGGCTGGCGGCCGCCGAGGCCGCGCCCAGCCTGCAGCAGGCGGACGTGCTCGTCAACGTTGCACAACGAATCCTGTTGCGCGACATGCCCGCTGTGCCGCTGTGGTATTACATCGCCGTGATCGGGTGGTCGCCGGAGGTCAGCGACGTCAAGGTCACGTGGAACGGGCTGCCCGACTACGAGAACATCGTCAAGGCCTGAGTCATGGGGTGGTACATCGCGCGAAGGATCGCCGTCATGGTGCCCGTCTTCCTGGGCGCCACGTTGCTGATCTACGGCATGGTGTTCCTGCTCCCCGGTGACCCGCTGGCCGCGATCGCCGGGGACCGCCCGCTGACCCCGGCAGTGGCCGCGCAGCTGCGGGCGCGCTACCACCTCGACGATCCCTTCCTGCTGCAGTATCTGCACTACCTGGGTGGCGTCCTGCACGGCGACCTCGGCCGCGCCTATTCCGGGCTGCCGGTCAGTGCCGTTCTGGCACATGCGTTTCCGGTCACGATCCGGCTGGCGCTGATCGCGCTGGTCGTCGAGGCCGTGTTCGGGATCGGGTTCGGCGTGATATCCGGACTGCGCCAGGGTGGGCTATTCGATTCCACGGTGCTGATCACCGGCCTGATCATCATCGCGATCCCGATCTTCGTGCTCGGGTTTCTGGCCCAATTCGTGTTCGGGGTCCGGCTGGGCATCGCGCCGGTCACGGTCGGCGAACGGGCGACGTTCGCGCGCCTGCTGCTGCCCGGAATCGTCTTGGGTTCAGTGTCATTCGCCTACGTGGTGCGGTTGACACGCTCGGCGGTGGCCGCTAATGCGCACGCCGACTATGTCCGTACCGCGACGGCCAAAGGTTTGTCGAGGCCGCGGGTCGTGACCGTGCACATTCTGCGCAACTCGCTGATCCCGGTGGTGACGTTCCTGGGCGCCGACCTGGGTGCGCTGATGGGCGGGGCCATCGTGACCGAAGGCATCTTCAACATTCACGGCGTCGGCGGCGTGCTCTACCAAGCCGTCACCCGGCAGGAGGCGCCGACCGTGGTGTCGATCGTGACGGTGCTGGTGCTGATCTATCTGATCACCAACCTGCTGGTCGACCTGCTCTATGCGGCCCTGGACCCGAGGATCCGCTATGGCTGAACACTCTGGCTTTTGGGGCGAGGCCTGGCGCAGGCTGCACCGCCGTCCGAAGTTCATCGTCGCCGCTGCGCTGATCCTGCTTATCGTTCTCGTCGCGCTGTTTCCGGCGATGTTCACTCATGTCGATCCCAGCTACGCCGATCCCAGCCAAAGCCTGCTCGGCCCCTCGGGGGCGCACTGGTTCGGCACCGACCTGCAGGGCCACGACATCTACGCGCGCACCGTCTATGGGGCGCGGGCCTCGGTGACAGTCGGGTTGGGCGCCACGCTGCTGGTGTTCGTCGTCGGTGGGGCGCTGGGGGCGCTGGCCGGCTTCTACGGGGGCTGGCTCGACGCGGTGGTCTCGCGGACCACCGACGTGTTCTTCGGGCTGCCGCTGCTGCTGGCCGCGATCGTGCTGATGCAGGTTCTGCACCATCGCACGGTCTGGACCGTAATCGCCATCCTGGCCTTGTTCGGTTGGCCACAGGTGGCCAGGATCGCTCGCGGCGCGGTGCTGGAGGTCCGAGCCAGCGACTATGTGCTCGCGGCTAAAGCCTTGGGGTTGAGCCGGTTTCAGACCCTGCTCCGGCACGCACTGCCCAACGCGGTGGGTCCGGTGATCGCGATGTCCACGATCGCGCTGGGGGCATTCATCGTCACCGAGGCCACGCTGTCCTACCTCGGCGTCGGGCTGCCGACCTCGGTGGTGTCCTGGGGCGGTGACATCAACGTCGCGCAGACGCGGCTGCGGGCCGGTTCGCCGATCTTGTTCTATCCCGCCGGCGCACTGGCGATTACGGTGCTGGCATTCATGATGATGGGCGACGCCCTGCGCGATGCCCTGGATCCGGCCTCGCGAGCGTGGCGGGCATGAGCACCATGGAATCGCCGCTGCTGAAAGTCGAGGGCCTGGAAGTCAGGTTCGGCAACCACGCCCCCGTGGTGAGTGGAGTCGATCTGAGCGTCATGCGCGGCCAGACCGTGGCCGTGGTCGGCGAATCAGGATCGGGGAAATCCACCACGGCCGCCGCGATCCTTGGGCTGCTTGCCCCCGGTGGCCGGATCACGGCCGGCCGCATCGCTTTTGACGGGCTCGACATCACCCGCGCTGACCGCCGGCTGTTGCGGTCGATCAGAGGCCGTCGCATCGGCTACGTACCCCAAGACCCGATGACCAACCTCAACCCCGTCTGGAAGGTCGGCTTCCAGATATCAGAAGCGTTGCGGGCCAACACCGAAGGTCGGCCGGCGCGTCAGCGGGCCGTGGAGCTGCTCGCCCAGGCCGGCATGCCGGATCCGGCGAAACAGGCAGCCAAGTACCCGCACCAGTTGTCCGGCGGTATGTGTCAACGTGCGCTGATCGCGATCGGACTGGCGGGACACCCGCAGCTGCTGATCGCCGATGAGCCGACGTCCGCGCTGGACGTCACGGTGCAGCGGCAGGTACTCGACCATTTGCAGCGCCTCACCCACGAACTGGGCACCGCGCTGTTGCTGATCACTCACGATCTGGCGCTCGCCGCCGAACGCGCAGCGGCAGTGGTCGTCATCCACCGGGGAATGGTGGTGGAATTCGGTGCTGCACAATCGATCCTGCGTGACCCGCAACACGAGTACACCCGGCGGCTGGTGGCCGCGGCTCCGTCGCTGGCGGTCCGGAGTTCGGCACCCACACGTCCGCAGGCCACCACAGGCACCGACGACATTCTCGTGGCCTGCCAGCTGACCAAGGTTTACCGGGAGTCACGCGGGGCGCCGTGGCGGCGGGCACAGTTGCGCGCCGTCGACGCCGTGTCATTTCGGCTGCGCCGGTCCAGCACGCTGGCCATCGTCGGGGAGTCGGGTTCGGGCAAATCTACGGTAGCCCGCATGGCATTGGGTCTGCTCCAACCTGCTTCGGGCACAGTCGTTTTCGATGGCACCCAGATCTCCGACGGCTTGAGCCGGGACGCAATGATGGCCTTTCGCCGCCGGGTACAGCCGGTGTTCCAGAACCCGTACAGCAGCCTGGATCCCATGTACTCGGTGTTTCGCGCCATCGAGGAACCGTTGCGGATCCACCGGGTCGGTGACCGGAAGCAACGCGAGCAGGCGGTGCGCGAGCTCGTCGACCAGGTGGCGTTGCCGTCGTCGGTGCTCGGCAGGTTGCCACGCGAGCTTTCGGGCGGCCAACGCCAACGGGTCGCGATCGCGCGGGCGTTGGCACTGCGCCCCGAGGTGCTGGTGTGCGATGAGGCGGTATCGGCGCTCGACGTACTTGTGCAGGCACAGATCCTGGAGCTGCTGGCCACGCTGCAGGCCGAGCTGGGCCTGGCCTACCTGTTCATCAGCCACGACCTGGCGGTGATCCGGCAGATCGCCGACGACGTCCTGGTGATGCGCGCCGGGCGGATCGTGGAAGAGGCGGCCACCGAGGAGCTGTTCACCAGGCCCGGCCACGAGTACACGCGTCAATTGCTGGAGGCCATTCCCGGCGCGTCCCCGCCTCCGAGATAGGTTGGCAACCTGTGACGGCAGACCCGCTGGCCCCGCTGATGGAGCTCCCCGGCGTCGCCGAGGCCAGTGACCGGGCCCGCGACGCGTTGGGCCGCGCGCATCGGCATCGGGCCAATCTTCGGGGCTGGCCGGTAACCGCCGCCGAAGCCTCGTTGCGCGCGGCGCGCGCCTCATCGGTGCTCGATGGCGGCCCGGTGCGGTTCGAGGACTTAGCGGACAGCTCAGGGGTCAACGATCCGGTGTTCGGCGGAGCGCTGCGAGTGGCCCAGGCGCTGGAGGGCGGCGGGGGAGCGCTGGTCGGCATCTGGCAGCGGGCGCCGTTGCAGGCGCTGGCCCGGCTGCACATGCTGGCCGCTGCCGACCAGGTCGATGACGACCAATTGGGCCGACCGCGGGCCGACCCCGAGATCGGGCCGCGTCTCGAGTTGCTCGCCGAGTTGGTGTCCGGCCGCACGCAGGTGCCGGCGCCGGTGGTCGCCGCGGTCGCGCACGGAGAACTGCTGACGCTCAAGCCCTTTGGCAGCGCGGACGGTGTGGTGGCACGCGCGGTGTCTCGCCTGGTGACCATCGCCAGCGGGCTGGATCCGCACGGGCTGGGTGTGCCCGAAGTGAGCTGGATGCGCAAACCCGGCGACTATCGTGCTGCCGCAAGCGGATTCGCCGAAGGCACGCCGCGCGGCGTCGGCACGTGGCTGGTGCTGTGTTGCCGGGCGATGCAGGCCGGCGCGCAAGAAGCGCTGTCGATCGCCGAGTCGTTGCCGGGTAAGAGTTGAGCGACAGCCGGGAAACGGGTCCGGACATGTAGAGCGGGCGGCGTTCCGAAACATTCGGTCCGCCGCCCGCTAGCACGGAACTCGGTTACCAAGCGTGCATCTCTGGGGCTGCGTGGGTGGCCTCGGCGATCTTGCGACGCTTCAAGTCACAACCCCACCCAAAGGGCTGCTCATACTTTCTGCTTTTCGCAATTACGCAGGCCCGCAACACTTCTGCCATTATCGCGGCTATGACTCCGCGTGGGTGCCGGGTACCGTGCTGGGCGCCCGGGTCGGGAGAACGAACCTTCTCTTCCGGATCGATCTTGGCCTTACCGGGCTTCCGTGGTTCCTTTGTACTACTCGAGCCTTAACACAGCAAGGGCCAATTGTGCGAATGTTGCGAAGCGGTATCGGATCGGACCCTTAACAGGTTTGCTGGCGCGGGCGGCGCGGCGCTAGAACGCGAAGCGGCGTAACAGCGAGTAGGTCACCGCGCCGGCGGCCAGCGCGGTGATACTCACCGCGGCCGTGGTGGCGATCGCGGCTCCCGACGGCGCCGGAATGCGGTCTCGCAGAGACACCGGTCGGGAGAAGCTCAGCACGGGCCAACCGCGTTCGCTCGCTTCCTTGCGCAGACCTCGGTCCGGGTTGACCACGCTCGGATGCCCGACGGACTCCAGCATCGGCAGGTCGGTGATCGAGTCCGAGTAGGCGTAGCAGTGTTCCAGCGGGTAGCCCTCGCGGGCGGCCAGCTCGCGGATCGCCTGGACCTTGCCTTCGCCGTAGCAGTAGAAGGCGACCTCGCCGGTGTACTTGCCGTCCTCGACGACCATCCGGGTCGCCATCGCGTGTGTTGCGCCGAGCGCGCGGGCGATCGGGGCGACGATTTCCTCTCCGGAGGCGGAGACCACGACGACGTCGCGGCCGCACAGTTTGTGCGCGGCGATCAGGTCCGCGGCTTCCGCGAACACCAGCGGAGTCACGATGTCGTGCAGCGTTTCGTTGACGATCGACTTGACCTGAGCGGCGTCCCAGCCGGTGCACATATTGGTCATGTGGGTCCGCATGCGGTCCATCTGGTCATGATCGGCACCAGAGAGCAGGAAGATGAATTGGGCGTAGCTGGACTTCAGCACGGCCCGGCGGTTGAGCAGTCCCTGGTCGAAGAACGGTTTGCTGAACGCCAGGGTGCTGGACTTGGCGATGATCGTCTTGTCCAGGTCGAAGAAGGCCGCGGTGCGGGCGTGTGGAGTGCCGGGTGCGGCAGTCTGCGCCGAGGTTTGCTGATGCGCGTCCGGGTCGGAGACGGTCACCGACACAGCATAGGGCGGTCGGACGGCGAGTCCGCCAGGCTGCCCGCGAAATGGGGGTTGAGCAGGGCGTAACAGACGAGGCCAACGGTATTTTTGCGGCTCAACGTGTTCTTCTGAAAAAAACCGCCACTTGCGGCACTCCCCACTGTCGTGTGTATAGTAAGCATTACTCGGCCTGAGCCGAGGGTGTATCAGCCCGACCCCCCGGGGCTGATGCACGACGACCTCCGCCTCCTCCCCCCCTGGCGGGGGTCGTCCCTTTTCTGGGGTAATTCACCCGGCATTCAGGTCATTTCGCACAGCTTCCAATGCGTTGCGGGCACGGTGTTATCTATCGCGCAGGACCGCGCCCATTCGATCGTTTTGTGCACACTTGCGTCTCTCTCCACAAATCCGGCTTTGGGACTGGTGTCCCATCCTGAGCTGCCCGCACGGTGGTGGGGTGACTACCACCACCGGCAGCGAGGCGAGAGGTTCCGCGGGTGTGTTGGCGGTGCTGACCGACGCCAACTTGCGTGACGAGCTGGACCGGGTGGCCGCGGCCGTCGGCGTTCGAGTGGTGCACGCCGGGAGTTCGGCGGTGGGGAGGAAAACCTGGTCGGCGGCCGCGGCGGTGGTGCTCGATGAGGCGGCCGCGGAGCGCTGTGGGCGTGCGGGGATGCCGCGCCGCGCTCACGTCAGCGTGCTGAGCGCCGCCGAACCCGCGGCGGGCACATGGGCGGCCGCCATTGCCGTCGGCGCACAACACGTGCTGAGCCTGCCCGGGCAGGAACACGAACTGGTCCGCGAGCTCGCCGAATCCGCTGAATCGATTCGAGACGCCGGATTGAGCGGCGACGTCGTCGCGGTGATCGGGGGGTGCGGCGGGGCGGGCGCGTCGTTGTTCGCCGCCGCGCTGGCGCGGGCCGCCACCGAGGTGCTGTTGGTGGACCTCGATCCCTGGGGCGGCGGCGCCGATCTGCTGCTCGGCGGTGAGACCACCCCCGGTTTACGCTGGCCCGACTTGGCATTACAGGGCGGACGCCTGCACTGGTCGGCCGTGCGCGACGCGCTGCCGCGTCTGGGCGGCATCAGCTTGCTGTCCGGCACGCGGCGCGGCTACGAGCTGGACGCCAAACCCGTGGACGCCGTCATCGATGCGGGCCGGCGCGGGGGAGTTACCGTCGTATGCGATCTGCCCCGCCGTCTGACCAACGCCACCCAGGCCGCGCTGGACGCCGCGGACCTCGTCGTCGTCGTGAGCCCCTGTGATGTGCGGGCGTGCGCGGCGACCGCGGCGATGACCCCGGTGCTGGCCACGATCAATCCCAACCTCGGCTTGGTCGTTCGGGGCCCATCGCCGGGTGGATTGCGGGCTGTCGACGTCGCCGACATCACCGGCCTACCGCTGCTCGCGTCGATGCGAGCTCAGCCGCAGCTTGCCGAGCAGTTGCAACACGGTGGCCTGCGGCTGGGACGGCGATCGGCGCTTACGGCGGCGGCCCGCCGGGTGCTGGCGGTCCTGCCCCGCGCTGGATCCGGACCGAAAGCCAGGGCGGCGTGAACGGTTCGCTTATTGAGCGGGTGCGCGAGCGGCTCGCCACCGAATCGGCTCCGCTGGGTTCTTCTTTGCGGCCCAACGTGGTTGCTGCCGCGATTCGCGCCGAATCCGGCGGGGTGCTCGGCGACACCGAGGTCCTCGCGAGTCTTCGGGTGCTGCAGACCGAACTGACCGGCGCCGGCGTCCTCGAACCGCTACTGCGCGCGGACGGCACCACCGATGTCCTGGTCACCGCGCCCGACGCCGTGTGGGTCGACGATGGAAACGGTTTGCGACGCAGCCACATCCGGTTTGCCGACGAGGCGGCCGTGCGGCGGTTGGCGCAACGGCTGGCGTTGGCCGCCGGCCGACGCCTCGATGACGCCCAGCCGTGGGTCGACGGCGAGCTGACCGGTTTCGGCGACGGCGGGTTCGCGGTCCGGCTAGACGCGGTGCTACCTCCCGTGGCGGCCGGCGGCACCTGTTTGTCGCTGCGGGTATTGCGGCCGGCCACGCAGGATCTGGCGGCCCTGACCGCGGCGGGCGCGATCGAGCCCCGGGTTGCGGCGTTGGTCGCCGACATCGTCGCGGCCCGGTTGGCCTTCCTGGTCTGTGGCGGCACCGGCGCCGGTAAGACGACTTTGCTGGCGGCCATGCTGGGCGCGGTATCCCCGGCCGAGCGGATCGTATGCGTCGAAGATGCCGCCGAATTGGCGCCCCGCCATCCGCACCTGGTCAAGCTGGTCGCGAGGTGCGCCAATGTCGAAGGCGTGGGCGAGGTTCCGGTGCGCCAACTCGTCCGGCAGGCGTTGCGAATGCGGCCCGACCGAATCGTGGTCGGAGAGGTCAGGGGCGCCGAAGTGGTCGACCTGCTGGCAGCGCTGAACACCGGGCACGACGGTGGGGCGGGCACGGTGCATGCGAACAACCCGGGCGAGGTCCCGGCCCGGCTGGAGGCGCTGGGCGCCCTCGGCGGCCTGGATCGGTCCGCCCTGCACAGCCAGCTCGCCGCGGCGGTGCAGGTGCTGCTGCACGTCGCCCGGGATCGACAGGGTCGGCGCCGACTCGCCGAGATCGCGGTGCTGCGCCTCTTCGACGGGCTAGTCCGGGCGGTGACGGTGTGGCACGCGGAGCAGGGCATGACCGACGACGCGGACGAACTACATCGCTTGCTGCGAAGCCGGTTGCCGGCATGAACGGCCTGACGGTCGCCGCGTTGCTATTAGCGTTGGCGCTCTTGGTCTTTCCCGCCTCGCCGCGGCCGCGACTCGTCCCGGCGACGCGCGCACGCCGACGGGTCGTGGTCGGCACACGCGGGGGCGGCGGCCTCACCGCGTGCGCGGCTGTTATGGCCGCGGCGTTGCTGCCGCTGACGACGGGTCTGGCCGCCGCGATGGTGGCTGGTACGGCGATCGTGCGCTACCGCCGCCGACGGCACACCCGGTGCGCCATCCGGGAGGGCCGGACGCTGGAAGCCGCGCTCGATGTGTTGGTCGGCGAACTGCGCGTGGGCTCGCATCCGGTGCAGGCGTTCGGCGTGGCCGCCGACGAAACGGTTGGCGCGGTTGCCCTGTCGCTGCGTGCCGTCGCGGCGCGGGCGCGATTGGGCGCCGACGTCACAGCCGGCCTGCGCGCCGCGGCACAATCGTCCGCTCAGCCGGCGCATTGGCATCGACTGGCGGTGTGCTGGCAGCTGGCCAGCGATCACGGCCTTGCGATCGCCACGCTGATGCGTACCGCACAACGCGATATCGTTGAGTGTCAACGGTTCTCGGCGCAGGTCAGCTCGGGCATGGCCGGGGCCCGTGCCACCGCGGCGATACTGGGGGGCCTGCCGGTGCTGGGAGTCTTGCTGGGTCAACTGATCGGGGCCCGCCCACTGGGCTTCTTGCTGGGCGGGCAGGCCGGGGGCTGGCTGCTGGTCGTCGGGTCGATGCTGGCCTGCGGCGGGCTGCTGTGGTCGGACCGGATCATCGAGCGTGCGGGAGCCGGGGCGTGAGCATCGCGGCGGTATTGCTGGCCGTGGCATTGCTCATCGGTCCCGGCCCGACGGTAGTGCGGGCGCGCGCCGGGACAACTGTTCGCGCGCACCGGCTGCGGCTGGGGTTGGCCGAAGCGCCGGCTCATCGATCCGACCCGCTGGCCGTCGCGTCCAGCCTGGACGTGCTGGCCGTGTGCCTGGAGGCCGGTATGGCCGTGTCGACCGCGGCGACCGCTACCGCCGCGTCCGCGCCACCGAAGCTGGCGCGGGTGTTGCGGCGGGCCGCTGATCTGCTAGCTCTGGGCGCCGAACCCGCTGTCGCATGGTCGATCTCGCCAGAGGCTGCGGTCGACGTGCAGACCGATGCGCTACTGCGCCTCGCGCGGCGGTCGGCATCCTCGGGCGCGGCGCTGGCCGGCGGCATTGCCGAACTGGCCGACTCTTCTCGTCACGATGCCGCGCACACCGCCGCGGCGGCCGCCGAGCGGGCCGGGGTGCTGATCGCCGGACCACTCGGACTGTGCTTTCTCCCGGCGTTTGTCTGCCTGGGTATTGTCCCGCTGGTGGCGGGGCTGGCCGGAGATGTTCTGCAGTCGGGCTTGCTGTGAAACCGCTACAGAGGGGATGCGTTGATGATCAACATGTTTCGCGTACTGATGGCGCGGATGGCGCTCTTGGCCACCGACGAGTCCGGGATGTCGACGGTCGAATACGCTATCGGCACTATTGCCGCGGCCGCCTTCGGCGCGATCCTCTACACGGTCGTCACCGGCGACTCAATCGTCTCGGCGTTGACCAACATCATCGGTCGCGCACTCAACACCAAGGTCTAGCCGGCTGTGCCGGTTCGAGCACCGTGGAAGCGGCATTGGCGATCGCCACGCTGGCCGTCGTGCTGGTGTTGTGCCTGGCCGGTATCTCGGCGGTGTCGATGCAGGTTCGCTGTGTCGATGCCGCCCGCGAGGCCGCCCGACTGGCCGCGCGCGGTGACGAACGTGCAGCGGTCGACGCGGCGCGTCGCATCGCACCCCGCGGAGCGCGGGTCCAGGTGCACCGTGACGGCGACTTCCTCGTGGCGACCGTCGTCGCGCACTCAAACATCTTGCCAACGTTGGATATTCGGGCCAGGGCGGTATCGGCGGCGGAGCCGTCGGGATGATCGCGGCTCGGCGACCGTGCTCGCGGCGGCGATGCTCGCGGTGCTGCTGTGCGTCACGGGTGCCGGCGCATACCTCGGATCGGTGGTGGTGGTACGCCATCGCGCGCAGGCGGCTGCCGATCTGGCCGCGTTGGCCGCCGCGGCGCGGCTACCGTCTGGAGCGGGCGCGGCCTGCGCCGGGGCGAGGGCGGTAGCCCGCGCGATGCGGGCCGACGACATCGGCTGCCGGGTGGACGATCTCGACGTCGTCGTCACCGTTCGCGTGGCGGTGCCGTTCGCCGGGGTGGCCCAGGCCGCCGCGCGGGCCGGGCCGGTCGACGGGACGTGATCAGCCGTTGTCGCCCGGGTCTTTTGGCAGTCCGGCGCCGGCCAGCTCCTCGTCGCTGGGCAATCGCAGCGAGACCAGCCCGACGAAGGTGTCCGGCTCGAGTTCCACTCGGTTGGCCGTCACGTGCACCGGCACCCAATTGCCGTCGACGCCGCGCATCCGCAGCACCCGGCTAGTCGTTCCCTTGCCGAATTCCGCTGTCATGGCTGACATCTGGGGCACATCGTCCGGATGGACCTTCGGCCTGTCCTTATCGGAGCCCCGCCAGTCATAGAAGGTGCAAGGCTCGTCGAGCCATTTCAACAGTGTCCAGTTGTTGAGGTCGACGAGTGCCCGGTGAACTCCGGCCTGCCGCAACCCGTCGAGGATTCGCAGGGCCAGGTCATCGGTGGAGACCACCGGGCCCTTGAGTTCGGCGCGCCAGTTCATCGCTCGGGCGACCAGGTGGTCCTTGCCGTTCGGCCCGGGCTCCAGCCCACTGCGGCCAATGAAACCTATTCGGATGGGATTTCCCTGCCAGTCGGTGAGATCCCAAGTGCTGCAAATTGTTTGACCAGGCTCGGCCTTGACCGCCATCGCAAGCACTTTGGTTTCGTTCGGATTGAGCTCGCGCGAAGGAAGATCTTCAGCAAACGCTCGGCCAAAGGTGACTTCGACGTCGGGGTTCTTGCCGCTGATGGCCAGTGACTCCCGGGTGTCGGTGGCCACCCCGAGGGTCAGGTCCCACTTCAGTGGGCCCGCGGTCGGCCGCTCGGGCGGTTCGATGTCGGCAGGGCCGGTCCACACATGCACACCGTGGATACAGCCGTCGGACATCACCACCGGTTCCGTGCGGATCACGCGATCGTGCTTGGGCGTGATGCTGGTCAGGCTCTGGCCGCTGCGCATCGACTCAGCGATCGCGGTCCGGACCGCGGCGAGATGGGGACTGCGGCGGAGGAAGGTCGTGATGGGGACCAGGTTCTTGAGTTGCCGCCCCTGAGCTACCACGGCGGGTTCGTCCCCCAGTGTCTCCACGAGCAACCAGTCGTGGGCCATGCCGTCGATTTTAGGGCGCCGACGCGGATCCGGGGTTGCCCGGGCGGGCCCCCGGCGCTCCAGCAAATCCGTCATGACACCAGTTCGGATAGCGGTAATTCGCCTCCAGGGGCGGCTAAGTTACTGATAAGTTTGCAAACGCCATCACAGCCTTGATAGTTTTCTGCTCCGGCCGTTTGGTCGCGCTTTGAGACAACACGCTGGCGTTTCTTCAGTCAAAAGGAAACGCACTCGGCGGTTGTTGTATGCAGATCCGTGGAGGTCGACCGTCGAGGGGTCGGTCGCCGTCCGTCGGAACGCTCAGCGCGATCCTCACGGCAACTCCGCAAGCACCAATCGCAGCACCTGCACGGCACCCGCCTTGTCCAACGGGTCGTTGCCGTTGCCGCACTTGGGGGACTGCACGCACGACGGACAACCCGTTGGGCATTCACACGCCTCGATAGCCGCTGCCGTCGCACTCAACCAGGTGCGTGCCTGGCGGAAGCCGCGGTCGGCGAATCCCGCCCCGCCCGGATACCCGTCGTAGACGAAAACGCTGGGCTCACCCAACGGGCCGAGCGCGGTGGACATCCCGCCGATGTCACCGCGGTCGCAGCTGGCCACCAACGGCAGCAGCCCAATGGCGGCGTGTTCGGCGGCGTGCAACGAGCCAGGAATCCGCGCCGCGTCGACCCCGTTGCGCGCCAACGCCTCCGGCGTGACGGTGTACATGACCGCGGTGGTGTCGAGGACGTGTTCGGGCATGTCCAGCTCGATGAAATCGATGACCTCCCCGGAAAGACGCCGACGCAGGTAACCCACGACCTGGTGGGTGACCCGGACCGGCAGCACGCCCAGGGTGACCGGGCCGAAAGTCGATTGCTCGCCGTTGCCGGTGACCTTGATGTCGGTGATTTCGCGGGCAAATGTCGCATAGCCGGGGTCCTCGGCGTGGACGAAGGCCATTCCGCCCTCGAGATCCAGCGAATCGACGACGTACGTGTCGCCCTGGTGCAGATATACCGCCCCCGGGTGGACCGAGGCGGGGGCCTGGCCCACCCCGGTGCTGCCCAGCAGTCGCCCGGTATCAGCCTCCACGATGACGATCTGGCCACCCGCCGAGCCACGGATGTCCACCGCGCCATGCGGTTCCAGACCGGGCACGGGAAAGTACTTGCCGTTGCGCCGGCGCAACAGCCCGTCGTCGACCAGTCCGTCGGCCACTGGCACGGCGCCGAGCTCTCGGACCTCCGCCTCCTCGAGAGGCAATTCTGTTGCGGCGCAAAGCAGTTGGGGACCGAGAATGTAGGGGTTGGCCGGGTCGATCACCACCCGCTCGACCGGCTTGTCCAACAGCGCCGCGGGATTGTGCACCAGATACGTGTCCAGCGGATCGTCGCGGGCGATCAGCACCACCAGCGCACCCTGCCCGCGCCGGCCCGACCGGCCGGCTTGTTGCCAGAAGGACGCAACCGTCCCGGGAAAACCGGCGAGCACCACCGCATCCAGCCCCGCGATGTCCACGCCCAACTCCAGCGCGTTGGTGGTGGCCAGGCCCCGCAATCGGCCCTCGGCCAGCGCGCGTTCCAGCGCGTTGCGGTCCTCGGCGAGATAACCGGCCCGGTAAGACGCCACTGTGTGCGACAGCTCCGCGGCGACGTCGTCCAGCCGCGCTCGGGCGCCCAGCGCGGTCAATTCCGCCGCGCGCCGGGAACGAACGAAGGTCAGGGTCTGGGCCCCCTCGGCGATCAGATCGGCCATCACCCGCGCCGCCTCGGCACCGGCGGAGCGCCGCACCGGGGCACCGTGCTCGCCGGTGATGTCGGTGCGCAGGGCGGGTTCCCATAACGCCACGGTGCGAGCGCCTTGCGGGGAGCCGTCTTCGGTGACCTCGTCGACCGGCAGGCCGATGAGTTCGGAGGCCGTCGTGCCAGGCGAATCCGTCGTGGCGCTGGCGAAGATCACCGTCGGCGCGGCGGAATAGCGCGCACACAGCCGCAGCAGGCGGCGCAGCACCATCGCCACGTTCGAGCCGAAGACGCCACGGTAGTAATGACATTCGTCGACGATCACGTAGCGCAGGCCGCGCAGCAAGACGGCCCAGCGCGGATGGTTTCGCAAAATAGACAAATGGATCATGTCGGGGTTGGAAAACAGCCATCGGGAACGCTCGCGCGCGAAGCGGCGAACCTCGGCGGGGCTGTCGCCGTCATAGGCGGTGGGCGCGACCTCGAAACCCGGATGGCCCAGTCGCGGGATGGCCGCCGTCAGTGCGTGCGCGGTGCGCAACTGGTCGTGACCCAGGGCCTTCGTCGGCGACAGGTACAGCACCCGGGCCAAGGGGTCCGTCGCCAGCGCATTGAGAACGGGCAGTTGATAGGCCAGCGACTTGCCCGACGCCGTACCGGTGCTGACCACGACATGACGGCCGGCATGGGCCAATTCGGCGGCCTGCGCCTGATGTGACCACGGTGCACTGATACCGCGCTCGGTCAAGGCTCGCACGACGTCGGGTTCGGCCCATTCCGGCCAACTACGGGGCCTGCCGGCGCGGGCCGGCAGCTCCGCGACGTGGCGCAGCGGATGCTCGTCCGGCGCGGTACCGGCAAGCGCGACAGCCAGCAGGTCGCTGCCGAAACTCGCCACGTCACACCTTCCAAGAATCAGTCAGGGACACAAGTCTGTCGCCGACGCGATGAACATGATTGACTGTTTGCGGTCGTAGCTTCTGTGTTCGTGTCAAAACTTCGCAGGATCGACGTTGCGACCCGCGGTTCCTGCGAGGTTAACGGTCGGGTGAAGTTCCGACGACTCCGTGAGGTATGGCGGTGACAACGGGCCCGGAGCACCGAAAAGCGGTGCTCCGCACCTTGAAGAAAAGGAAAGATCGAGAAATGCCACAGGGAACTGTGAAGTGGTTCAACGCGGAGAAGGGGTTCGGTTTCATCGCTCCTGAAGATGGTTCCGCGGACGTTTTTGTCCACTACACGGAGATCCAGGGTTCGGGCTTCCGCACCCTCGAAGAGAATCAGAAGGTCGAGTTCGAGATCGGCCACAGCCCTAAGGGCCCCCAGGCCACCGGAGTCCGCTCCGTCTAAATCGAGCAGATTCTGACGAAAACCCCCCGTGCAATCCGCTCAGCGGGTTCTGCCGGGGGGTTTTCACTATCTATTCACGCGTCCGTCACCTGCACCCGGGAGCGGCCGACCCGCCACGCCGGACGCCGCGCCGAATACCTCGAAGCGGGGACGGACGACCTGGCTTACTGTCGGTGTGGTGAGTCAGCTTTCCTTCTTCACAGCGGAGGCGGTGCCGCCCGCGGTCGCCGATCTGTGTGGAGTGCTGGCGGCTTCTGGCCAGATCGTGACGGTGGGCGTCGCCGAGGCCCGTGGCGCCCGGCTTTCGGTGGTCGTGGATCAGCTCTGGCGCGCCACGGCTCTGGCCGACATGATCGACGAGGCCGGCTTGGTCCCCGAGATCGGCCGCACGGACGAGGACACACCGCTGGTGCGGACGGCGATCGACCCGTCGTTGACCGCGATCGCCGCCGAATGGACCCGCGGCGCGGTCAAGACGGTGCCACCGCGCTGGCTACCCGGCCCGCGCGAGCTGCGGGCGTGGACCATCGTGGCGGGCACACCCGAAGGCGATCACTATCAACTGGGTCTGGATCCACACGCTCCCGACACGCATTCACCGCTGGCGTCGGCCCTGATGCGGGTCGGGATCGCACCCACCCTGATCGGTACCCGCGGCGGGCGCCCGGCGCTGCGGATCAGCGGCCGTCGCAGGCTATCGCGGCTGGTAGAGAACGTGGGGGAACATCCTGACGGCGCCGAGGCGTTGGCGTTGTGGCCCCGGGTTTAGCCGAGCGACCCGGGATCCGCGAGCGGACCGGATCCAGGATCCGCAGGTGCGCGGGGCAGCACCCGCCACTGGGGTTTGGCAGTCGCTAGGACCTGT
This sequence comes from Mycobacterium sp. IDUB_19, assembly GCF_055419445.1. NCBI lineage: Bacteria > Bacillati > Actinomycetota > Actinomycetes > Mycobacteriales > Mycobacteriaceae > Mycobacterium > Mycobacterium sp. IDUB_19. The sequence goes on from NZ_JBVAXR010000001.1 coordinate 243,773, forward strand.
GTTTTCGGAGAGTCGGTTTGCGTCGGCCCGCCTCTGGGTGCGAAATTGTCAGGTGCCCGAACGGGAAGGAACGCCGGCGTATCTGAAGTTCAGCGGAATTTCACACGTCTGCCTGTCATTCTTCCTGCAGGGCGGTCTCGAACCGAGGCCGGTAGAGAGATGGAGCGTAAGCGCAGGTGGCTGACCCAACAGTAGGCCGCGACAACGGCGGCAATGGCAGCCGGAGGCGACTTGTCATCGTCGAGTCGCCGACGAAAGCGCGCAAACTCGCGGGCTACCTGGGCTCCACGTACATCGTCGAGTCGTCGCGAGGGCACATCCGTGACCTGCCCAGAGCCGCCGCCGACGTGCCCGCCAAGTTCAAGTCGGAGCCCTGGGCCCGGCTCGGAGTGAACGTCGACGCCGACTTCGAACCGCTCTACATCATCAGCCCGGAGAAGAAGAGCACGGTCAGCGAGCTCAAGGGCCTGCTCAAGGACGTCGACGAGCTCTACCTCGCCACGGATGGTGACCGCGAGGGCGAGGCCATCGCCTGGCATCTGATGGAAACGCTGAAGCCACGCATCCCGGTCAAGCGGATGGTGTTCCACGAGATCACCGAGCCGGCCATTCTCGAGGCCGCGCAAAACCCCCGCGACCTCGACATCGACCTGGTCGACGCGCAGGAAACCCGTCGCATCCTGGACCGGCTGTACGGCTATGAAGTCAGTCCGGTGCTGTGGAAGAAGGTCGCGCCCCGGCTGTCGGCGGGCCGGGTGCAGTCCGTGGCCACCCGCATCATCGTGCAGCGCGAACGCGACCGCATGGCGTTCCGCAGCGCGTCGTACTGGGACATCGTCGCTCAGCTGGACGCCAGCGTGTCCGATTCGAATGCTCAGCCGCCCACCTTCACCGCCCGGCTGAGCGCCGTCGACGGATTGCGGGTCGCCACCGGGCGTGATTTCGACTCGCTGGGCACGCTGCGCAAGGCCGACGAAGTCGTGGTGCTCGATGAAGCACGGGCCACGGAACTAGCCACCGGATTACGCGGCGCACAGCTGTCCGTGGCCTCGGTCGAAGAGAAGCCGTACACCCGGCGCCCGTACGCGCCGTTCATGACGTCGACGCTGCAGCAGGAGGCGGGCCGCAAGCTGCGCTTCTCGTCCGAGCGGACGATGAGCATCGCCCAGCGGCTCTACGAAAACGGCTACATCACCTATATGCGTACCGACTCGACGACGCTGTCGCAGTCGGCGATCAGCGCGGCTCGCACTCAGGCCAGTCAGCTCTACGGCGACGAATACGTGTCCCCGTCGCCGCGTCAGTACACCCGGAAGGTCAAGAACGCCCAGGAGGCCCACGAGGCGATCCGCCCGGCGGGTGAGACTTTCGCAACTCCGGATGCGGTGCGCCGTGAACTCGACGGCGACGAGTTCCGCCTCTACGAGCTGATCTGGCAGCGCACGGTGGCCTCGCAGATGGCCGACGCGCGCGGCACCACGCTGAGCTTGCGGATCGCCGGTGCATCGAACGACCAGCAGGTGGTGTTCTCCGCGAGCGGCCGCACCATCACCTTCGCCGGCTTCCTCAAGGCGTACGTGGAAACCGTGGACGAGCTGGCCGGCGGCGAGGCCGACGACGCCGAGCGCCGGCTGCCCCAGCTCACCGAGGGCCAGCGCCTGGATGCCCTCGAGCTCACCCCCGACGGCCATGCCACCAACCCGCCGGCGCGCTACACCGAGGCCTCGCTGATCAAGGCGCTCGAGGAGCTGGGGATCGGCCGCCCGTCGACGTACTCGTCGATCATCAAGACCATCCAGGACCGCGGCTACGTGCACAAGAAGGGCAGCGCGCTGGTGCCCTCGTGGGTCGCGTTCGCCGTCACGGGTCTGCTGGAGCAGCATTTCGGCCGGCTCGTCGACTACGACTTCACCGCGGCGATGGAAGACGAGCTCGATGCGATCGCGTCGGGTAACGAGCAACGCACCAACTGGCTCAACAACTTCTACTTCGGCGGTGACCACGGCGTACCCGACTCGGTGGCTCGCTCAGGTGGGCTCAAGAAGCTCGTCGGCGTCAACCTCGAAGGCATCGATGCCCGAGAAGTCAACTCGATCAAGCTGTTTGACGATGCGCAGGGCCGCCCGGTCTATGTCCGGGTGGGCAAGAACGGTCCCTATCTGGAGCGCACGATCACCGGCGACGATGGTGAGTCAAAGCCGCAGCGCGCCAACCTGAATGACTCCCTGACTCCCGACGAGCTGACGCTCGAGGTAGCCGAAGAGCTTTTCGCCACACCGCAAGAGGGCCGCTCGCTGGGCGTGGATCCCGAAACCGGCCACGAAATCCTGGCCAGGGACGGTCGTTACGGACCGTATGTGACTGAGGTCTTGCCGGAGCCGCCCCCGGACGACGGTGATGCAACCCCGGCGAAGAAGGGCAAGAAGCCGACCGGTCCCAAGCCCCGCACCGGCTCGCTGCTGCGCACCATGGATCTGCAGACCGTCACGCTCGAAGACGCGTTGAGACTGCTGTCACTGCCCAGGGTGGTCGGTGTCGATCCCCAGTCGGGCGAGGAGATCACCGCGCAGAACGGGCGCTATGGCCCATACCTGAAGCGCGGCACAGATTCTCGTTCGCTGGCGACCGAGGAGCAGATGTTCACGATCACGCTCGACGAGGCGCTGAAGATTTACGCCGAGCCGAAACGCCGTGGCAGGCAAGCCGCGTCGGCCCCGCCACTGCGCGAGCTGGGCAATGACCCCGCATCGGGCAAGCCAATGGTGGTGAAGGACGGTCGATTTGGGCCGTATGTCACCGACGGCGAGACCAACGCCAGCCTGCGCAAGGGCGACGACGTGCTGTCGATCACCGACGAGCGGGCCGCCGAGCTGCTGGCCGACCGGCGAGCGCGGGGTCCGGTGAAACGGACCGCGAAGAAGACCACCCGCAAAGCCCCGGCGAAAAAGGCCGCCAAGCGCAGCTAGCGCCCGCGCTGATCACATAATTTCGCTGGATACTTCTTCGACGATGGGCCGCGGGGTCGAAACCGCCGGGGGGACAGCCAGATTCAGCGGCCGGGCCAGCTGAGTGGGCGCGGTGCGACCGCGTAGCTCGACCACCTCGCCGACATCCCAGCACAACGCCTCGGCGTCTAACGCGCCGCTGACCGCGATCGCCGACGCAAGCACGTGGCCGGACTCGAGTTTGGCCAGCTCGGTCAGCCGCGCCGCCTCGTTGACCGGGTCGCCGATCACGGTGTACTCGAAGCGAGCCAGTGCGCCGATATGGCCCGCGATGGCCCGGCCGGAGGACACCCCGATGCCGAACTCGGCCACGCCGATCACCGGCAAGAGTTCATCGTGCAACTCACGGGCGGCCGCCAGTGCGCCACCGGCGGCGTCCGGATGCTCGATGGGTGCACCGAAGATGGCCAGCGCGGCATCGCCCTGGAACTTGTTGACGAAGCCGCCGTGGCGGCCGACGGTGTCGACCACCACGCGGAAGAATTCGTTGAGCAGATGGACCACCTCGGCGGGCGGTCGCGTCGCGGCCAGCTGGGTCGACCCGACCAGGTCGACGAACAGCACCGCGACGTCGCGTTCCTGGCCACCCAGCTCGGTACCGCGCTCGATCGCCCGGCGGGCCACGTCTTCGCCGACGTAGCGACCGAAGAGGTCGCGCAGCCGCTGCCGCTCGGACAGGTCGCGCACCATGTCGTTGAACCCGGCCTGCAGCAGGCCCAGCTCGCTGGCGTCGTAGATCTGCATGTGCGCGTTGTAGTTACCGCGCTGCACCTCCGAGAGCGCCCAGCGCAGCTGGCGAAGCGGGTCGGCGATCGACATGGCCACCAGCAGGGTGCTGATCAGCCCGACGCCCAGCGCCGTCAGGGCCAGCAACAGGATGGGATTGAACAGGCTCTCGGGCGCGGTGTGGAGCAGCGAGACCTTGTCGGCCACCACGGCGAGCACGATCGCCAGCAGCGGCACCGCGGTGGACAGCATCCAGGTCAGGATCTGGCGCAGGATGACGCCGGGCGCCTTGACGTTCTCCGGCACCCCGCTGCGCAGGGCGGCGACCGCCACCGGCCGCAACACCCGTTCGGATTGCAGGTAGCCGATGATCGCGGTGGCCGCGGCCCCCAATGCGGTCGCGACGGTGACGACGGGCGCGGCGAACCTGGCCACCGACCAGCTGGCGACGATGAACACCACACCGCCGATGCACCAGTACACGACGGTGCTCAATGTGCGGTAGTACGGCATGCGCAAGGCGCGACTACGGGCCAGTTCGGTGGCGGCCGGATCGGTCTCGGCGAGCATGTTGTCGCGGCGTTGCCAGCGGAAAACCGGCATCAGCAGTTTGAGGTTGACCACGACACCGACGAGGAACAAGACGACCAACGAGCCGGCGAAGATCGCCAGGTTGAGCGTTGGCAGATCCTGCAGTTGAATACGGTCCTGGGGTGGCAGGCCGTAACGCAGGAAGCCGAGCACGAACAGGGCGCCGATGATGTCGGCCTGCAGCATGCTCAGCGAGAACAGCGGCCACGGGGTGCGCACCACCCACCGGACGAACGCACCGATTCGCCCGGGCAGCGCACCCGGTGTTGCCACCAACCCACCGTATCGGTCGGCAGGGACTAGCCGGTAACCCTAAATCCCTTCGGCAAGTCGCCCGATCCTGGCGAAATGTCGGAAAAGATCACGGAATTGTCGCGATACGGTAGCCAGGCGGTAGACGTCGCTCTGTCTCACTAGTGTTGCCAGTGATGTCCGGAGTGTTTACGCGGCTGGTAGGCCAGGAAGCGGTGGAGGCCGAGCTGCTCGCTGCCGCCCGAGCCACCCGCAGTGATCCCGGTCACAGCACTGGGGACCACGGGACTATGACACATGCGTGGCTCATCACCGGTCCGCCGGGATCGGGGCGCTCAATTGCGGCGCTGTGCTTCGCGGCCGCACTGCAGTGCACCTCCTCTCCTGAAGACGGGGGCCCTGGCTGCGGGCAGTGCCGGGCCTGCACGACGACGATGGCCGGCACCCACGCCGACGTCCGGCGGGTAATCCCCGAGGGCCTGTCCATCGGGGTCGACGAGATGCGCGGCATCGTGCAGATCGCGTCGCGCCGCCCGAGCACCGGACACCGGCAGATCGTGGTGGTCGAGGACGCCGATCGGCTGACCGAAGGTGCCGCCAACGCGCTGCTGAAGGTGGTCGAGGAACCACCGCCGTCGACGGTGTTCCTGCTGTGTGCGCCGTCGGTGGATCCCGAGGACATCGCGGTCACGCTGCGGTCCCGGTGCCGGCACGTCGCACTGGTGACCCCGTCGACCGATTCGATCGCGCAGGTGCTGATCGACAGCGACGGGCTGACCGCCGACACGGCGAGCTGGGCGGCGTCGGTCAGCGGCGGTCACGTGGGGCGGGCGCGCCGGCTCGCGACCGACCCGGAGGCCAGGGAGCGGCGGGAGCGGGCGCTGGGACTGGTCCGTGACGCCGCCACCCCGGCGCGCGCCTATGCCGCCGCCGAGGAATTGGTGGCCGCGGCCGAAACCGAGGCGGTCGTATTGACCGCCGACCGTGCCGAGGCCGAGACCGAGGAGCTGCGGACGGCGCTGGGGGCCGGCGGCACCGGGAAGGGCACCGCCGGGGCGATGCGCGGCGCCACGGGGGCGATCAAGGATCTCGAGCGACGGCAGAAGTCACGCCACACCAGGGCATCGCGCGATGCGCTGGACCGGGCGCTGATCGACCTGGCGACCTACTTCCGGGACGCGCTGGTGGTCTCGGCGCAGGCGGGCGGGGTGCGGGCCAACCATCCGGACATGGCCGAGCGGGTGGCGGCGCTGGCCGCTCATGCCGCGCCCGAGCGGCTGCTGCGCTGCATCGAGGCCGTGCTGGAGTGCCGCGAAGCGCTGGCGGCCAACGTCAAGCCCAAGTTCGCCGTCGACGCGATGGTGGCCACCATCGGCCAAGAACTGCGGGACTGAACGGGTTTGAAATTGAGCACGCGCGCCCGCCTGCCGTAGACTCGTGCCGCCCAGCTAGAGGGCGCGCCGCCTTAGCTCAGTCGGTAGAGCGATTCACTCGTAATGAATAGGTCGGGGGTTCGACTCCCCCAGGCGGCTCCATCAACCGGTGGATTCCACAGTGAGTTCAGTCACCGCGGCCCCGGATCGGGCAGCCTTCCCGTCGCTCCCGCGTTGCAGCTGGCAGTCGCCAGATATCAAGGTGACTTCACACTTCGAGCGAGGTTGACATGGATTCCCATTACCCCATCAGTGAGGCGGTCTGGATCGCGGCGGGCATCATCATGTTGCTGGCCTTCGGAGACGCTTTGGTCCTGTTGGCTCTCGGACTGGCGATCGCGATTATGGCCACGGCCTGGTGGACGTACCGCAGGGCTCAGCAGAGCGCCCAGCGAACTACTGACCTGGCCCCCGTGACGACGCTGCGCCCGGCGTTCACGGTCCAACGCGACCCTAAAAGCACGTTGGCACAAGCGCCGTGGCGCGGGCCGAGCGCCGCTTAAAAGCCAGACGGTTATAAATTCCTCGCCAGGCGGCTCCCTAGGATGGCATCGTCAAGGTATGTGGGCGTCCATGCTTCGCGTGCTGGTGGCGATGGTTGCCGTCTTAGTTGGAAGTGCTTCTGCGACAAGCAATATCGCGTGGGCCGACACGGCGCCTGCCAAAATCGACAACAGTTTCTCGTTTGTGACCTATGACTGCGGAAGTCAATCGCCGATCAGGGTTGTGGGTGAGGACTCAACTATCACGCTGAACGGGTCGTGCGGCGAGGTCGACGTCAGCGGTGTCGCCAACACGGTGAACCTGCAAACCGTCGCCGCCATCGAGGCCACCGGCACGGGCAACCACATCACCTGGGAGAAAGGGCCCGGAGGTGGCGTCCCCCAAATCAGTAACCCGGGGCGCAGCAACGACATCCGGGGACCCGGCGGCATACAAATTGGCTAGCCGGGTTGGGCGCGCGGCTTAGGCCGGCGCGAGGAAGCCCACCGGCCCCGACGCTACGCACAGGGCCAGCGCGGTGGTGTTGGCCCGAACCATGATCGCGTCGCCGGCGCCCGGCAGCCGGGCGTAGACCCGGTTGAGTCCCGGATGCACCGGAACCTTGACACCGGGCCCCTCCGACAGCGAGACGGTCATCGAGCCGTCACTGTTGGCCAGATAGTTGAATTCGACGGTCCAATCGGCGGGCAGCAGCGGCCCGTCGAGCACCATCCGCGCCGGCTTGTCCGGCTGGGCGAAATAGCCACACTGCGGCATCGGCCCGGGTTTGATCTTCCGAATCCAGGTGACTCTCGCGGGGACCAGTCGCCCGGAGCTGTCGAACATTCGCAATTGCGTTGTCGCCGTGGAAAATTCCGGTCTGTCCCGGAGCAGGGCGAACATATGGCTGGCCAGATTCTCCGGGTAGGCCACGCGCTGCAGGATCATCGGGTCGACCTCCTGATCCAGCAGCGGAGCATTCGAATTCGCTTGTGCTGCGGCTAAACTAGCCCGGGCATTGCGCAGATAGGCCTGAGTCGGGTTGTCGCGCCAGCTGGTCAGAAAGGTAGCCGTCGAGTACAGGCTGCTGGCCACGAAAGACACCGCCAAACCTGTTGCCACTACTGCGCGTTGCGGTGACGCATCCAGCCAACGCGCGCCAAGCGACCGATTCGGTGCGCAGAGCCCGACGGCGGCCAACAGCGCCAGCACGACGACGAGATCCGGCAGATAGCGCAGGGTTTGGGCGAGTTCCAGCGCGGTCAGCTTCGACGAGCGCATCAGATAGATCGGCACCTGGCATGCCACGGCGTAACCGGCCGCGGTCAGCCACACCGGGCCGATGCGCTGCTTGCGGACCAGCGTCAGCGCCAGCACCGCGACCAGCACCAGCCAGCCCACTGCCATCGCCAGTGGTGGGGGAGTGGCCCACGGCGAGGCCGGCACCCAGCGGTCCCAGTGCCACGGCCCGCCGGCCAGCCCCGGCACGATGCCGTGGGTGATGGACCGCGACAGCAGATCCCCGGTCATCGCGAGGTCGGAACTCCACCGCTGCTGATTGACCACCGCGAGGTAGATCGCCACCCACGCGACCGTCAGGATCAGCGACGCGACCCACAATCTCGAAGCCCCACGCCAGGCCGTCAGCAGCGCGGATCTCTCACCGCGCACATGGCAGAGCAGGGCGACCACCGCGAACGCGACGAACGGGATCACTGCCGCCTTCTCGAAGAACAGCAACCCGCCCAGGTAGACCAGCAGGCCGGTCAGCGCGTAGCGCTGGTTGCCGGTGCGCACCAGCAGCACCGCGTCGGCGCACACCCAGGCCAGCGCCGCCAGCATCGGCAGCGAGTTCAGCGCCGCCGCCCACCACGCGAACCCCGGTACCCCCAGCGGCGTGAATAGCGCGAACGTCAGCGGGATCAGTAGCACGCGACGCCAGCCGAGGATCACATACAGCGCGCGTAACAGCGCCAGCGAGGCGAGCAGCTGCAGCACCACCAGGCTGATCGCGGGCCCGGTCCAATCCAGCGGAGCCAGCCGGATCAGCACGCCCGCGATCAGGAAGGCCGCCGGCATCACGTGGCCGTCGTGGTCGTCGAACAGGTACGACGACGACAGCAACCCCTCGGTTCCGGCCTTCCCGATCAGGATCAGGTCGTCCCAGTAGAAGTAGCCGCCGAATGCCAGCACCGCGCGTACTACCAGCTGGACCACGATCAGCGCGGCCGCCGCGAGGGCGATCCGCGGCATCCGGGTCATGGCGGCGGGCATGGTTATTGTTTACCGGTCGGTATGGTGGGCCGGTGCACGCACTGGTTACGGGGGCAGCCGGATTCATCGGGTCTACGCTGGTCGACCGCCTGCTGGCGGACGGCCATTCGGTGGTGAGCCTGGACAATTTCGCGTCGGGCAAGGCGAGAAACCTCGAGCACCTGGCCGACGATTCCGCTCACGTCTTTCTCGAGGCGGACATCGTGACCGCGGATCTCAACGCGATCCTCGACGAGCACCGCCCCGAGGTGGTGTTCCACCTGGCGGCGCAGATCGACGTTCGTCACTCGGTGACCGACCCGCAGTTCGATGCCTCGGTCAACGTCATCGGGACGGTGCGGCTGGCCGAGGCCGCGCGCCGCGCCGGTGTTCGCAAAGTCGTGCACACCTCGTCGGGAGGATCCATCTACGGCACCCCTTCGCAGTACCCGACTCCCGAGACCGTGCCGTCCGACCCGGCGTCGCCGTATGCCGCGGGCAAGGTGGCCGGCGAGATCTACCTGAACACCTTCCGGCATCTGTACGGCCTGGACTGCTCGCACATCGCGCCGGCCAACGTCTACGGCCCGCGCCAAGACCCGCACGGCGAAGCGGGCGTGGTGGCGATCTTCGCGCAGGCGCTGCTGTCGGGTAAGCCGACGAAGGTCTTCGGGGACGGCGGCAAGACGCGCGACTACGTGTTCGTCGACGACGTCGTGGACGCCTTCGTCAAGGCGTCCGGGACAGCCGGCAGTGGGCAGCGTTTCAATATCGGCACCGGAATAGAGACCTCCGACCGGCAACTGCACACGGCGGTGGCCGAAGCCGTCGGGGGCCCCGACGACCCGGATTTTCACCCGGACCGGCTCGGCGATCTGAAACGTTCCTGCCTCGATATCAGCTCAGCGGCAAGGGTTTTGGGCTGGCGGCCGCAAGTCGACCTCAAAGATGGCGTGTTTCGCACGGTCGAGTTCTTCCGGCACGCCCAGGCCTACTAGCGCGGCTGGGGCGCCTGTGCGCCGTCGAGCGCGACGGCGCGGGCAAGGCGCGCGTAACGCAACTCCAAGTCCTTGAACCGCATATAGGTGCTAAGCGTGGTGAAGCTGAACGCCATGATCAGCGCATAGAGCATCAGGTCGGTGCCGCGGCGCACGCCGAACCAGTGCGCGACCACGGTGGTGTCGTCGGGCCGCAGCACGGCGTAGATGCCGGCGAGCACGAAGAAGACGTAGCCGACCTTGACCCAGGCCTTCGACCGTGAGCTGCGGCGCGACCGCAGCAGATATATCAGCAGCGCGATGATCGCCCCGATCAGCAGCACCTGGATCCAGTTCATCTTTCAGTCCTTCTCATCTCGGAATCCTCCCGCGGAGGAACCCGTCGAAAATGATGTTGACTCCGTTGAGCAGGGGCTGGCCTTTCGACCTCGAGTATTCGGTGTACAGCACCTCAACCGGCTGTTCGACCACGCGCCAATGGTTTTCGGCGACCAGCATGATGAATTCGTTGGCATGACTCATGCCGCTCATCGTGATGTTCAGCCCGTCGGCGACCGTCTTGTTGAACACCCGCAGCCCATTGTTGGTGTCGGTCAGGCCAAGCCGGCGACCGCGTGGGCTCAATCGCGCGGCGGTCTGCAGCACGATCCGCTTCAGAAATGGCGGCCGGCTGCTCTCCGGCCCGCCGAACCGCGTTCCGATGACGATGTCGACGTCTTCGGCGACGAGCCGGTCGATCATCGCGGCGAGGTCTTTGACGCGATGCTGCCCGTCGGCGTCGAAGGTCGCGAACACCCGCGCCCCGGGCTGCTTGCGGGCGTACTCGACGCCGGTCTGAATGGCCGCGCCCTGACCCAGGTTGACCGGATGGCGGACCAGATGAGCCCCGGCCCGCCTGGCGATCTCGCCGGTGCCGTCCGTGCTGCCGTCGTCGACGCACACGACGTGGTCGAAGACCGAACGCACATCCGCGATCACCTCACCGATGACCGTGGCTTCGTTGTAGGCGGGAATGACGATCCAGGCGCCGGGATAATCCGTTTCGATGTTCACAGGGTAGCCAGGATCAGCCGGTTTAGCGCCCGGCGCGCGCCAGGGCCAGCAGGTGGACGCCGATTCCCACCAGCGGACCGCACAGCAGCGCGACCACGGTGCGGGTCTCCAGCGGCAGCGGCAGCAGCAACAACAGTCCAGACGCCGCGGTGGCCCCGACCCACCCCAGCGCGTACGACCGATGCAGCGCGGAGGCCACCGCGGCCGCGCCGGTGAGCGTCAGCACGGCGATCGACAACGCCGCGCCCGTCAGCCATGCCAACAGCGCGCCGCTGGCGTCGTACTGCGACCCGAAGGCGACCCGCAGCAGCCACGGGCCCACCAGGCCGGCCGCCAGCACCCCGATAGCGCCGATGCCGCCGATGATCGCCGCCGGCGCGAGCAGCGCCCGCAGCCGGTTGCTGCGCTCGTCGACGAAGTGTGCGATCAGGTTGCCCTGCATGGCGGTCAACGGCACCAGCAGCGGCGCGCGGGTCAACGTCACGGCCAGGATGATCACACCGCCTTGTGCCCCAAGCTCATTCGACGTCAGCTTGAGCAGCACCGGGAATCCCATCACCAGAATCGCGCTGGCGCCGGCCGCGGTGATCGAATGCGCGGTGCCCCGCAAGAACGTCGCGGTGTTGCCGGGCGTCAGCAGCCGGGCCGTCGCGCGGACCGTGGGTGAGGCCGCCAGGATGATCAGCCAGGCCACCGCGCCGGCCACCGTCGCCCACAAGAATCCGGTCAACCCCCAGCCGAGCACGAACGTGGCCGCGGCGATCGCCACCCGCATGACCGCGTCGGTCACCATCAGAGCCCCGTACTGGGTCCATTGATCGGTGCCGGCCAACATGCCGAGCAGGGTGGCGTGCAGACAGAACCCGGCCAGGCCGACGGCCAGCAGCGCTACCGACAGCCAGCGTTGTTCCACGAACACCCGCGCGCCCCACAGCGGTGAGCTGCCCGCGATCACGACGGCCGCCGCGACGCCGACCATCGCGGCGACGCGCAGCGGGTGGTTGCGCGATTCGGGAGTGGGCAACGCGTCGATGTAACGCGTGGCACGGACCTCCCGGGTGGTTTCCTGCAGCAGGCCGAAGGCGGCGCCGGTGACCAAGCCGAACGCGCCCCAGAAGACCCCGAACACCGAGAAGCCGCTCGGAGCCAGGTCACGAGCCGCCAGATAGATCACCGCGTAGCCGCACAGCGCGGTCAGCGCGGTCGCGGCGCCGACCCGGGCCATGCTGCTGCGCGCGACCGGCCCCTGGGACGCTCCCGCGGCCCCGGCAGCGCCCAACGGGGACGCCGCGCCGCCGACTTCGGTCACCGGGGCGGCGCATTCGGCCGACAGACCCCAACTACCGCCAGTTTCGCCACAATTTGAAAATAGTAAGTGCGCCGCTTCCATGGCTGGCGGCCGCGACCGGCTTCGCCCTAGTGTGGGCGGCTGTCAGGAAGGACTCATGGCCGCCGCTCGCATCTTCGGGATTTCGCTGCTGCTCACCTTGGCGGCCCTGGCGCTCGGTTACGCCCACGGTGGGCTCAATGCCCTGTTTCTCTTGGTAGCCCTGGCCATTCTCGAGGTGTCGTTGTCCTTCGACAACGCGATCATCAACGCCGGCGTGCTGAAGCGGATGAGCCCGTTTTGGCGGCAGATGTTCCTGACCATCGGGATTCTGATCGCCGTGTTCGGTATGCGTCTTGTGTTCCCGTTGCTGATCGTGTGGGCCACCGCGGGACTACACCCGATCCGCGCGCTGGACTTGGCGCGCAATCCGCCGCCGCACGGCGCACTGGAATTCCCGGACGGCTCGCCCAGCTACGAAAAGCTGGTGCTGGCGGCCCATCCGCAGATCGCGGCATTCGGCGGGATATTTCTGCTGATGCTGTTTCTGGACTTCGTCGTCTACGACCGAGACATCAAGTGGCTCAGGTGGATAGAGGTCCCTTTCGCGCGTATTGGTCGTCTTGCCGAGGTGTCGGTGGTGGTCACCGGCGCCGTGCTGGTTCTGGTCGGCACGCAGTTGACCCACTCGCGCGACGAGTGTGCGACGGTGCTGACGGCCGGGCTGCTGGGCCTGGTGACGTATCTGATCGTCAACGGTCTGAGCCAGGCATTCAGGCCAGCCGCAGTTGACGGCGCCGCATCGTCCTCCGCGGCGGTCCTGGCGACGGGCAAGGCCGGCCTGACGCTGTTCCTGTACCTCGAGGTGCTGGACGCGGCGTTCTCGTTCGACGGGGTCACCGGCGCCTTCGCGATCACGTCGGATCCCATCATCATCGCCCTGGGCCTCGGGCTGGTCGGCTCGATGTTCGTCCGGTCGATCACGATCTACCTGGTCCAGCAGCAGACGCTGGACCGCTATGTGTATCTGGAACATGGCGCGCACTGGGCGATCGGCGCGTTGGCGGTGATCATGCTGCTGTCCATCGAGGAGCGGTATCGGATTCCCGAGGCCGCCACCGCTTCGGTGGGCGTGGTCTTCGTCGGGGCGGCGTTCGGGTGGAGCGTCCTGCGCAACAGGCGCGATGCCAGGGCCGCCTGACCCGTTGGCTATGCCTCGATCTGTCCGGCGATACGCCGTTCGATGCTGGCCCGCGCGGGAGCGGGCAGCACGATCAGGCCGTCGAGCTCCTTGCCGGCCCGCGCGTAGGCGTTCTGCCGCTCCTCGCGGGTGGCTCCCTCGTCCTGCGCCAGGTGCAGCAGGTGCTGGGCCCGGGCCAGTCGTTGCTGCTCGTCCTCGGAGAAGTCGCTGCGGCGCCGGCGAATTGCCTCGGCCTGCGCGATCTCGAACGCGCTGATGTACTCGTGGACCGCATCGCGGTAGTCCAGTTGTGCGGCGCGGTCGCCGGCGAAGTCCTGGGGCCGGTCCGGCCGCAACAGGTCCGCGTGCCGCTTCGCCTTGTGGAAGGCGATGGTCAGCGGATCGCGCATATTCGTCATCAGCGGGAAGTCCAGCAATTTGGCGATATCGACCTCGTACTCCAGCCACTGCGCATCCGTACGATCATGTGCCGCAATCAGTTTCGTGAGATCCCGCCGGGCGCCTTCGTCGTCGTCGCGCACCCGCCCCTTCGCCTGAGCGACGGCGATCTTGGTCTGCTGCTTCAGCCGGTACCGTTCCAGCCGTCGTTGCGCCCGGCGCTCATTGGCGGCGGCCACCGCCCTGACGCCGGTTCCGATCGCACCCGCGAACGGGAAGATCAGCCACCAGAAGTTCGAGGCGAAATGAAACACCGGGGTCACACCGCCAGGATGCCACCGAGAATCCCCGAGCGGGGTGGGCGCGGTTACGCCAGAAGCGTTAGTGCCCGCCTTCTTTGAACCGCGCGATGGAGCGCTCCACCTCCGCCTCGGCTTCGGCGCGACCGACCCAGTCCGCCGCCTTGACGTACTTGCCCGGTTCCAGCGCCTTGTATTGCGAGAAGAAGTGCTTGATGACGTCCAGCTCGTAGGACGGAACGTCGCCGATGTCCTGGATGTGGTCCCAGCGGTGGTCGCCGGCCGGAACGCACAACACCTTGTCGTCACCGCCGGCCTCGTCGACCATCTTGAACATCCCCACCGGCCGCGCCTCGACCAGGACGCCGGGGAACACCGACTCGGGAAGCAGCAGCAGCACGTCCAGGGGGTCGCCGTCCTCGCCGAGGGTGTTCTCGATGAACCCGTAGTCGGTGGGGTAGGCCATCGACGTGTACAGGTAGCGGTCCAGCTTCACTCGCCCCGTCTCGTGATCGACCTCGTACTTGTTCCGCTGGCCCTTCGGGATCTCAATGACCACGTCGAATTGCACTGTCTCGGCTCCTTTGAAGGGAAGTGAATCTGGGTGGACCCGGGTAGGTCGGTTGCGTCGCGGATCACCCTAGTCGAGCGAGTTGCGGCAGATTCGGCAGAATAGGACCAAACAGTCAGGAGAGTGATGGGTCGTACTCGCTGGCGGAAATCCACCCAGGTGTTCATCGGATTGGCCGTGCTCGCGTTCGTCGCAGCCGTGGTGGCCGCGGCCACCTTCTTCACCACGGGTGGGCACGGCAGCAGCAACGCGCACGTCCCCGTACCGCCGCCGCGCGCACCGGTGGTGAAGCCGGGAATGGTGCCCGTCGCCGACACCGCCGATACGCCGTCGGCTGCTGGCCTGGCGGCCGTGCTGGCGCCGGTGGCGGCCGACCCCAATCTGGGCAGGCTCGGGGGCCGGGTCACCGATGCCGTCACCGGAAAAGAGCTGTGGCAGGTGGCCGACGACCTGCCGTTGGTGCCGGCGTCGACCAACAAGGTTCTGACCGCGGCCGCGGCATTGCTGACGCTGGATCGTCAGGCCCGCATCAGCACCCGCGTCGTGGCCGGGAGCCAGAACGCCCAGGGGCCGATCGTGTTAGTGGGTGCGGGTGATCCGACGCTGTCGGCCGCGCCACCCGACGTCCCGACCTGGTACCGGGGTGCGCCACGGATCAGCGACCTAGTGGAGCAGATTCATCGCAGCGGCATGACGCCGACGGCCGTGCAAGTGGACACCTCGGCGTTCACCGGGCCGACGATGGCGCAGGGCTGGGATCCGACTGACATCGACAACGGCGACATCGCGCCGATCGAGTCGGTGATGGTCGACGCCGGACGCATCCAGCCGAGCACCGTCAACTCAAGGCGATCCAAGACTCCGGCGCTGGACGCCGGGCGGGAGCTGGCCAAGGCCCTCGGAATGGATCCCGCCGCGGTGACCGTCGCCTCCGCCCCGTCCGGGGCGCGGCAGCTGGCGGTGGTGCAATCGGCGCCGCTGGTCCAGCGGCTCGGCGAGATGATGGACCACTCCGACAACGTGCTGGCCGAATGCATCGCCCGTGAGGTGGCGGCGGCGATCAATCGGCCGCGCAGTTTCGCGGGTGCGGTCGACGCGGTGACCAACCGGTTGAGCACCGCGCACATCGACACCACCGGCGCCGCGCTGCTGGACTCCAGCGGACTCTCGGTCGACGACCGCCTGACGGCCAAGACGCTCGACGGCACCGTGCAGGCGGCCGCGGGGCCGGACCAGCCGTCGTTGCGGGCGCTGCTCGATCTGCTTCCGATCGCCGGCGGCAGCGGGACGCTGGCAGAGCGCTTTCTCGACCAGGCCACCAATCAGGGTCCGGCCGGCTGGTTGCGCGCCAAGACCGGCTCGTTGACCGCGACCAACTCGCTTGTCGGGGTCGTCACCGACCGCAGCGGACGCGTGCTGACGTTCGCGTTCATCTCCAACGCGGCCGGCCCCAACGGACGCAACGTGATGGACGCCCTGGCCACCCGGCTGTGGACTTGCGGGTGCACATGACCGCGCCATCCGACCTGACCCTGGGGACCGCCGTCGACTGGCGGTTCGCGGCGACGGTCGGCGCTCGGCTGGCCCGGCCCGGACCGCCGGCCAGCGACTACACCCGCGGTCAGGCGATCGACGAGCTGGCCGGTTCGGCGACCAAAGCCGAACCGCTGGTACGCGACGTCACGGGCCTGGCCACCAGCGGCGAGGTGCCGGCGGCGCGCATCGTCGACCGCGGCGAGTGGGTTCGCGCCGCGGCGGACTCGATGCGGGTGATGACGCGCGGCACCGAGAAGCCACACGGGTTTCTCACCGGCCGGCTCACGGGCGCGCAGACGGGCGCCGTGCTGGCGTTTGTGGCTTCCGGGATCCTCGGCCAGTACGACCCGTTCGCCACCGACAAACAGGGCTGCCTGCTGCTGGTGTATCCGAACGTCATCGCCGTCGAGCGTCAGCTGCGGGTCGAGCCGGCCGACTTCCGGCTGTGGGTGTGCCTGCACGAGGTGACGCACCGGGTGCAGTTCACCGCCAACCCCTGGTTGCCCGACTACATGTCGGACGCCCTGGCGTTGTTGACCCGCGACGCCGGCGACGACATCGGGGAAGTGGCCGGCCGGCTGGCCGAGTACGTGCGCAACCGCGGTCGCGGAACGTCCGGAGCCGACGATTCCACGTCGGGGATCGTCGGCCTGGTCCGCGCCGTGCAGTCCGAGCCACAGCGCAAGGCCCTGGATCAGCTGCTGGTGCTGGGCACCTTGCTGGAGGGGCACGCAGACCACGTCATGGATGCCGTCGGGCCGAAGGCGGTGCCATCGGTGGCCACCATTCGCGGTCGATTCGACGACCGTCGTCATCGCAAGCCCCCGCCGCTGCAGCGCCTGATGCGCGCCCTGCTCGGCCTGGACGCCAAGCTCAGCCAGTACACCCGCGGCAAGGCATTCGTCGACCACGTGGTCGGCCGGGTCGGAATGGAGCGGTTCAACACCGTCTGGACCAGCCCCGAAACCCTGCCGCTGCCCCCCGAGATCGAAGACCCCCAGCGATGGATCGACAGGATTCTGTAGCGCAGCTGCGCGCGGCTGTCGAGACGTTCGCCAAGTCCTATCTGGTCAGCGGGGACCCATGGTGTGTGGCGCTATCGGGCGGGCCGGACTCGCTGGCGCTCACCGCCGTCGCGGCCCCGCTGCGGCCCACCACCGCGCTGATCGTGGACCACGGCCTGCAGCCCGAATCGGCCGCTGTCGCCGAAACCGCACGCACCCAGGCTGTCGCATTGGGATGTGTTGACGCACAAGTGGTTTGCGTACAGGTCGGCAGCCCGGTTGGTCCCAACGGCGGTCCCGAGGCCGCGGCGCGTGCGGCCCGTTACGCCGCGTTGAGCGCCTGCCGTCACGGGCCGGTGCTGCTGGCCCACACGCTCGACGATCAAGCCGAGACGGTGCTGCTCGGGCTGGGCCGCGGGTCCGGAGCGCGCTCGATGGCCGGGATGCGCCCGCATGACCCGCCGTGGTGCCGGCCGTTGCTGGGTGTGCGGCGTGCCACGACGCACGCCGCGTGCCGTGAGCTGGGCCTGACCGCGTGGCAGGACCCGCACAACAGCGACCGGCGCTTCACCCGGACCCGGCTGCGGCACGAGGTGCTGCCCCTGCTCGAGGACGTGCTGGGCGGCGGGGTGGCCGAGGCGCTGGCCCGGACGGCGACGGCGCTGCGGGAGGACACCGAGTTCATCGACACGCTCGCGGCGCAGGCACTGCCCGGCGTGCAGGCGGACTCCGGGCTGCGGACCCAGGCTCTGGCCACGTTGCCCGACGCGATGCGGCGTCGGGTGATCCGCGGCTGGTTGCTGGCCGGCGGTGCGACCGGGCTGACCGACAAGCAGATCCGCGGGGTGGATGCGCTGGTCACCGCGTGGCGCGGGCAGGGCGGGGTGGCCGTCGCGTCAGATTCGCGCGGGGAGCGGCTGATCGCGGGGCGGCGCGACGGCGTCCTGACCCTGTGGCGCGAGCCTGTGTGAAACTCCGCAAATTGTCGCCGCCGTTGGTTGTTCAGCCGCTGACGTGGCACGCTGTGGGCGTGGCCCAGATCTCCTCGGCGATAACTCCCGAGCAGCCCGTGGACCTGTACCCGGGGGATATCAAGTCCGTGCTGCTCACCACGGAGCAGATCCAGGTGCGCATCGGCGAGCTCGGCGAGCAAATCCGCGACGACTACCGGGACTCCGTCAGCGAGACCGGGCAGGATCTCCTGCTGATCACCGTGCTCAAGGGTGCCGTGATCTTTGTCACCGACCTGGCGCGCGCGATTCCGGTGCCGACGCAGTTCGAATTCATGGCCGTCAGCTCCTACGGCTCCTCGACGTCGTCGTCGGGCGTGGTGCGCATTCTCAAGGACCTGGACCGCGACATCAACGATCGCGACGTGCTGATCGTCGAGGACGTCGTCGACTCGGGCCTGACGCTGTCGTGGCTGCTGCGGAACCTGAAAAGCCGCCATCCCCGCTCGCTGCGGGTGTGCACGCTGCTGCGCAAGCCCGACGCGGTGCGCGCCAACGTCGAGATCTCCTACGTGGGCTTCGACATTCCCAACGACTTCGTCGTGGGCTACGGCCTGGACTACGACGAGCGCTACCGCGACCTGTCCTACATCGGCACCCTTGACCCCAGGGTCTACGAACAGTAGTGAGCTAGTCCAGCTCCCACACCGCGGTCACCGAGAAGCTCACCGTCTGCTGGCCCGGCTCCAGCGGCACCGGGGTGGCCATGGCTTTCGGCGGCGCCGCGGGTGCCCCGGCCATAAGCGAGCCGCCGGTCGCCTCCGAGATGGACAACACATTGCCCAGCCGCAGCCCGGACAGCTGGGCGTACTGGTCGGCGCGGTTCTTGGCGTCGTTGAATGCCCGTGCCCGCGCGTCCTTGACCAACTGCGAGTCGTCGGCGATCGAGTAGCTGACCGACGTGATCCGGGTGGCGTCGCCGCCGGTACTGACGATCAGCGCGAGCATTCGTGATGCGGCGTCGGTCGGGTGGATCCTGACCCGGATGGCGTTGCTGGCGCGGTAGCCGGTGATGGTGGCGGTGCCGCCCTGCTCGGGATTGGTGTACTGCGGCTGCAGCGTCACCTCGGTGGTGCTGATGTCCTTGCGGTCCAGGCCGGCGCCGACGAGCGCATTGATGACCGCTTGCTGGCGGTCGTTGGTCTGGTTCATCGCCGCGGTGACGTCGGCGGCGCCGAATTCGATACCGACGTCGGCGGTCAACGTGTCCGGCACACCTTGCACTTGCCCCGATCCCAGCACGGTGACCTGACGCGGATTTGCCCCCGGCGCGGGGGCATTGTGGGAATCACACGCCGTTACCGTGGTCAGGGCCAGACTGGCCGCGGCCGCAGCGACCGACCAGCGGACAAACCTCGGGGCGCTTCGTGCGATCGGCATGCCTGGCACCCTAGCCGTTTGATGGCTCGACGCTCTAGGGGTTGCTCAAAGTCTGATCGTCGCCGGCGCCGCCAGTCGGCTCGTAGTTGCGAATCATTTTGCGCGAAAGCCAGTTTGAAATCGATGACTGCGGTGACCGTTCATCGGAACTCGTGGAGGCGAACGGGAAGCGCGGTCAGTGCGCGCAGCCGTCACGACGACCTGAGCGGCCGGCTCGCCGGAGCCCAGTCGGGCGGAGGGTTCTCCTTGGTGCCCGAGATCCGTTGCCATGCGCGTATTGGACCGCGGCGCTTTCCGAAGCGATCACCATCGGCAGTGGGGTTCGGCAATTGGGTCCAGTAGGCGACGCGATTTTCGCGGGCGAAGCATAATGGCTGTCTAGGCAATCACGTGCGAATTCATGCGAATCTCCAATCATATTGGTTTGCAAAATCTTTCATGCTAAAAGCAAATGTTGCAGCATGTCAGATCGGCAATATGAACAGTTATCGACTCGGTAATGAATTGGCCAGTCCGGGACTGTCATCTCCGGGCATATCGCATCTAACGTGGCCAGTCGTCGGATTCGGCAGCCCGCCCCTGTCTGCTGAAAGTTGGTGTGATAAACCATTTTTGAGGAGGAGACATGTCTTTCCTGAAGGCGCGTCCAGAAGTGCTGTATGCGGTCAGTGGTGAGCTACACAGCGTCAATACGGTTGTGCGGGAGGGAAGTTCGGCTGCGGCAACACCGACGATGGGGTTGGTGTCCGCCGCTGCTGACGCGGTGTCGATATTGACTGCGGCACAGTTTGTTTCGCACGCGCAGCTCTTTCAGGAGATCAGCGCCGAGGCTGCCACGGTCCGAGAGCAGTTGGCGACAACGCTTGGCGTCAGTGCCGGTTCGTATGCCGCCACTGAGATCGCCAACGCCGCCGCGGCCGGCTAGGCGAGGAAACCGATGCTGGATTTCGCGCAGATGCCACCGGAGATCAACTCCACGCTGATGTACGCCGGGCCCGGCTCCGGGCCCCTGCTGGCCGCCGCGGCGGCCTGGGACGGGCTGGCCGCCGAGTTGTATTCCGCGGCAGCCACTTATCGGGCGCTGATTACCGGCCTCACCGACGGGCCATGGGAGGGGCCGTCCGCCTCGGCCATGCTGAGCGCGGCCGTGCCTCAAGTGGCGTGGCTGAGTCAGACGGCCGGGCAGGCGGAACAGGTCGGTGCCACTTCGGCCAGCCGACGGCGTCTTAGGTGCGCGGCTCCTCGGCCGTCGGATTCGGCATCAGCACTCGCTGTTGTGTCGTGTTCTGGAAAGGGTCCAGAGATTGCGGCTCGCCCAAGGCCTCGCGCACATCATCCGGTGTTATCAGGCCAAGTTCGACTTGTACCCAGGTCGCGCTGAGGCCGAATGCATGAGCCGCGCGCCGGGCCTCTTCGGCGTCGGGGAAGTCGTCGGCGCTTGCGCGCCCGCCGGCTCCGTACCAGCGGCCCTTGGTGACACCACAGGCATCCCGCAATTGCTCCACGGTGATGTCACGGTTCAGGGTCGCCTCAAGCAGGCGCCTCAATTCCCACCCGGCAGCGTTGGTTCGTGGCACCCGACCAGAGTATCCCGATGCCAAAACACGGTCAAAGCGTCCTGATCCGCGAGTTCACCACATAAAAAAGGAATTCAGTACTCAGTACTAGACATATATTCCTAATTCATGACATAGTGTCTGCAAGCGTGACAACGCTAACCAAGAAGCGTCCTACCTGTGCCGGTTCCCGGCATGACGGTTCGTAGCTAGAGGAGAAGACACATGTCGTTCGTGACCACAGTGCCGGAGCTGCTGTTGGCGGCGGCTGGCCAGCTGCAAGCGATTGGCTCGGCCGCAAGTGCGGCCAACGGGATTGCCGCATTCCCGACGACCGGGGTGATTCCGGCAGCGGCCGATGAGGTCTCGGTGGTGACGGCGGCCGCCTTCTCTGCTTACGGCCAGCAGTACCAGGCGATCAGCGCCGAGGCCAGCATGATCCACGAACGGTTCGTCGACGCCCTGAGGGTTAGTGCCGACTCTTATGCGACCACCGAGGCCGCCAATGCGACCCAGGCCGCGGGCGGCCACGTGGCGCCGACCAGCCCGCTATGGCACGGGGGCAACTATGGCAGCCAGGTGACGCCGTATGGACGTGGCAACTATGGCAGCCAGGTGACGCCGTATGGACGCGGCAACTATGGCGCGCATGCGGCGCCCGCCGCCCCTGCCCAGCGCGTCGCACCTGCGCACCCGGCACCCGCCAGGCCGGCCCAGCACGTTGCGCCCGCGCGCCCAGCGCCTGCCCCGCACGTCGCTCCTGCGCAGCAGGCCGCGCAGGCGGACTTGGCGCCCACCGCGGCCGTCCAGCATGTCTCGCCGGGACAGTTATTGCCTTTCGCGCCGCCCGAACACCGGGTGGCCCTGCCCGTGCACCCGGCACCCGTACCTGTCGGCCCCACGCCCGCCGTCTCGGCAGTGGCTTAGAAACCGACCGGCCAAAGAAGGGATGAAGTGATGGATTTCGGTGCACTACCTCCGGAAATTACCTCCGGCTTGATGTACGCGGGCCCGGGATCAGCGCCGATGCTGGCCGCGGCGACGTCCTGGCAGGGGCTGGCCGCCGAGCTGCAATCGGCTGCGACCGGCTACGGGTCGGTGATATTGGAGCTGGCTGACGCCGGCTGGCAGGGCCCGTCGTCAGCAGCGATGGCCGCCGCCGCCGCACCCTATGTGGCCTGGATGCACCGCACCGCCGCGCAGGCCGAGCAGGCGTGTGCCGCTGCGGCCGCGGCCGCAGCGGCACACGAGGCGGCTTTTGCCGCTGTCGTGCCTCCGCCGATCATCGCCGCCAACCGGTCTTTGCTGATGATGCTGATCGCAACGAACTTCCTTGGTCAAAACACCCCGGCGATCGCGGCCACCGAGGCGCATTACGGCGAGATGTGGGCCCAAGACGCCGCCGCGATGTACGCCTATGCCGCAGCTTCGATGACGGCGAGCATGTTGACGCCGATGGCGGTGGCGCCGCCCACCACCAATCCGGGCGGGGTGGCCGGCACCACCGTTGCGGGCGCCGAGGCGGCCGCCGCCAACGTGGAGGGTGCTGCGCAGGGGATGGCCACTCAAGCGTCCATGGGGCTTCCCTCGGCGCTCAACTCCTCGGGATCGTCGTTGCTGAACAGCTTCCAATCCGGTGTCAGCGGGTTTTCCAGCCTGCTCGGCACGCCCCTCAGTCAGGGTGCTGGCACGAGCGCGCCAGGGCTGGGCTCGATGGCGGCATCCAACGCGGGTCTGGCGACACCGATGCGCGCACCGGGGGCTGTCCCTCGATTGGCGATGCCCGGGATGGAACGTCTGGTTCCCGCCCACCCGATAATGCGCGAGCCCGAGATGCTGGCGCCGGCCCGGCTGATGCCGGCGGCGGCCATGGGCCAGGCACCTTCCGTCGGCAGTCTGTCGGTTCCGGCGAGCTGGACCGGTGCGACCCCGGAGGCTGCCGCGCCGGCCGCCGCGCCATTGACGAGTGCCGGCGCGCCAATGCTGGCTCCGCGGAGTATCCCCGCCAGTCAGGTTGGGGGTCTGGAGATGCGCGGCTTCGGCGCTGCCATGCCATCTCGCGCAAGCGTATTGCCGCGGGTGGTCGGATGACGGGAGGAGGAGCTCTGTCGACTCAGCGCTAACCAATCATCAGAACTGACAACTCGTTTCGAAGGAGACATGTAGTGACCACACGTTTTATGACCGATCCGCACGCGATGCGGGACATGGCGGGCCGCTTCGAGGTGCACGCCCAGACCGTCGAGGACGAGGCCCGCAAGATGTGGGCGTCCTCGCAAAACATCGCCGGCGCCGGTTGGAGCGGACAGGCCCAGGCGACCTCGTACGACACCATGGGCCAGACGGATCAGGCATTTCGCAACATTGTGAACATGCTGCACGGAGTGCGCGACGGGCTAGTTCGCGACGCCAACAACTACGAGCAGCAAGAGCAAGCCTCCCAGCAGATCCTCGGGAATTAGCCCACAAATCAACCCTCTATACATAGGAGTCTTTTAGCGATGACGATCAACTATCAATTCGGCGATGTCGACGCCCACGGCGCCACGATCCGCGCGCAGGCTGCGTCCCTGGAAGCCGAACATCAGGCCATCATTCGCGATGTGCTTGCCGCGGGCGACTTTTGGGGCGGCGCCGGGTCGGCTGCGTGCCAGGAGTTCATCATCCAGTTGGGCCGCAACTTCCAGGTGATCTACGAACAGGCCAACACCCACGGGCAAAAAGTGCAAACCGCCGGCAGCAATATGGCCACCACCGACAGCGCGGTCGGGTCTGGTTGGGCCTAAACCGCCTAGGGCGTGACGAGAATCTTGCAGTGCCGCTCGGGGTCGGCGAGGTCGTCGAAGGCCGCTCCGACCCCGTCCAGGCCTACCTCGCCCGTGATCAGCGGGCTGACGTCGATCTCGCCCTCGGCCAGTGAGCGCAGCGCTTCGGAGAACTCCTCGGGGCCGTAGGCCAGCGAGAACTGCACATTGATCTCTTTGGCAATCGCGAAGAACGGATGGAAGGTGTCGGATTCCATGCATACTCCGGCGACGACCAGACGGGTGCCCGACCGTGCCCGCAACAACACGTCGTCGATGATGCCGGGCACTCCGATCGCCTCGAATACCACCGCGGGTTTGACGGTGTCGAACGGCGAACCAAGGGCTGCGTCCAGCGCTTGGTGGGCGCCCATCGCGGTGGCCAGCTCGCGTCGCTTCGGCGAGAAATCGGATGCCACAATGCTTTCCACGCCGCGCGCACGAAGGGACGCGATGATCGCAATACCGATCGGGCCGCATCCCAGCACCAGGGCAGTCTCGCCCGGCTCGATGTTCGACTTGTTGACTGCGTGCAGCCCCACCGCCATCGGCTCGGTCAGGGCGGCGTGTTTGTGGTCAAGCCCGTTGGGGATGGGCAGCAGCAGCGGCGCCGAGAGCAGCATCCGCTCCGCATAGCCGCCGATCGTGTTGTTGCTGTAGACGATCGGCTCCACGCCCTTGGCGGACAACAGCACCGGAATAGACGTGACGATGGAACCGGGCGGATAGGTGTCGGTGTCGGGACCGGCTTCGAGCACCTCGGCACTGAATTCGTGGCCCATGAAGATGTCGTGCTCGAGGTCGACGTCCATGCCGCCCGAGCCGCGCGCCACCCGCTCGGTCATCTCCAGCACCTGCTGACCGTGCGAGGCGAAATGCAAGTCGGAGCCGCAGATTCCGCAGGCCCGAATGGCGACCAGCACCTGGCCGGATTCGGGTACCGGGTCGGGGACGTCGTCGCGGTAGACCATCCGGCCGTCGCGCAGCACCGAGGCGCGCATCACTTCACCGCGCCTTCCTGCTCGCCGACATGCTCGGTGATGGCTTTCACGACCGCCTCGCCGGCGCGGCCGATCAGTTGGTCGCGATGGGCTTTGGCCCAGTCGTGCGAAGACCGCGGTGCCGCCAGCTGCCCTTTGAAGTGAGGAATCACCTTGCGGGCCATCAGGTCATAAGAGTGATACGTCGCTTCGGGCGACGCCCAGTCGTGACCGAGCATCAGCAGCGTTCCGAAGCCGCCCGAACGTTCCAGCAGGTCTTCGATGTGCGCGATCGCGTCGGCCGGAGTGCCGATGCAGCAATTCCCTTTAGCCGCATAGTCTTCGACGAACTCGTACGGTGTCTGCGTGCCCTCGACGGTGTTGGCCAGTGGGACGAATCCCGCCGCGCCGAAGTAGTTCGCGAAATCCTGGAGCCCGTAGGTGCAGTCGTTGATCGCCTGCTCGCGGCTATCGGCGATGTGCATGATGGACAGCACCCGCCAGCCGGCCCGGTCCGGTTCGGCCCGGCCGGCTTTGGCGGCTTGTTCGCGCACCACCTGCCAGGTGGTTTCCAGCGCGGCGTAACCGCCGGGCACCGACATGGACAGCGACAGCAATGACGTGCCCAGCGCGCCCGCCAGTCGTGGCCCGGACGGCGAAATCATTGCCGCCGTGGAGATTTCCGGATGGGGCCAGGTGTATGGGCGGATATGCAGTTGTGCGTCGCGCAAGGTGAACCAGTCGGTGTGGCGGTCGATTCGCTCGGTGGGCCCGGCGCGGAACAACGCGAGGATCGCTTCCAGCGACTCCTGCATCATGGGCCGCTGGTCGACCGGGTCGATGCCCATCATGTAGGCGTCCGACGGCAGCGCCCCGGGGCCGGTGCCGAACATCACCCGGCCGCGGGTCAGGTGGTCCAGCAGCACCCAGCGGTCGGCCACCATCAGCGGGTGATGGTAGGGCAGCGAGACCACGCCGGTGCCCAGCCGGATGTGCTTGGTCCGTTCCGCGGCGGCCGCGATGAACACCTCCGGGCAGGCGATCAACTCGTAGCCACCGGAGTGGTGTTCGCCGAACCAGGCTTCGTCGAACCCCAGGCGGTCCAGGGCAACGACGCGTTCCATGTCGTATTCCAGTGCAACCGTGGGGGATTGGCCGATCGGGTGAAATGGTGTGATGAAGACGCCGAAACCAAGCGGTGCGTTCACCGCAGCTCCAATCCGTTGAGAAATTCCAGCAATAACGCGTTGACCTCGTCGGGTCGTTCCTGTTGTAGCCAGTGCCCCGCGCCCTCGATCAGTACCTGGCGGTAGGGGCCGGAGATGATCTCCGCAGCGCGGTCGGCGGGGGTGAATGCCAGCACGGGATCGGCTGTGCCGCCGATGAATAGGCAGGGCACCGAAATCTTCGTGCCGACGTGGGCGGCGGTGATCTCCCAGTTGCGGTCGAAATTGCGGTACCAGTTCAGCCCGCCGGTGAACCCGGTGCGGGAGAACTCGACGATGTAGTGGTCGAGCTCTTCGGCAGTGATCCAGTCGGGTAGCACGTCGGCGTCGGGCAGCCGATTGATGAAGCCCTCGGGGCCCGGGGCGATCATGCGCATCGCGGCGTCGTGATCTCCGGGGGCGGCCAGCCCGCCCATGATGCGGCGGATGAACCGGGCGGGTTCGGCGTTGAGTTCGGCGTCGGCGACGCCGGGCGCCTGGAAGTACAGGATGTAGAAGAAATTCTCGCCGAATCTGCCGCGCCACACCTGGGTCGGCGGCGCCTTCGAGCGCGGCGTGGGCGGAACACTCAACCCCACGACCGCGGCGACCCGGTCGGGGTGCAGCAGTGGCGCGGTCCAGGCCACCGGGGCACCCCAGTCGTGGCCGACCCAGACGGCTCGCTCGGCGCCGACGTCGTCGAGCAGGCCGACGATGTCGGTCGTCAGCTCGCGGATGTTGTAGGCGTCGATCGCCTCAGGGCGGGAGGAACCGCCATAACCGCGCTGGTCGGGAGCCAGCACGTGGTAGCCGGCCTCGACGAGCGCCGGGATCTGGTGTCGCCATGAGTAGGACAATTCGGGAAAGCCGTGGGCCAAGACCACCACCGGCGCACCGCGATCACCGGCTTCGACCACCCGCAGCCGGACGCCGTTGGTCTCGACTAACCGTTCGGTTGATGTGGGCACCAACACACCAAAGCACAACCCCTGTGGCGTGAGAAGTGTTCAGTGGAGTTGAAAATCGCCGTTCACGCCGCGGCGGATCTGGTAGATATCGCGGATACGACAGCCAAGGAAAGCGGGTGGACTCGGCGTGAGGCGGCTGGACCACATCGTGTTGTGGACGAAGGATCCGCGGGCATCGATGGACTTCTACACGAAGGTGATCGGACTGACGCCGGTGCGGTTCGAGGAGTTCGAGGCCGGCGAAGCGCCGTTTCCGAGTGTGCGGGTGAGCGAGGACTCGATCATCGACCTGTCGCCGGTGGCCACCAGTGGCGCCACCGAGTTGCTGACAATGGCCGGGGGCAGCGCCGGGCATCCGGTCAATCACGTCTGCCTGGCAATGTCGAAGTCTGAATACGAGGCGCTGGATCGGCGTCTGCAGGAGGCGGGTGTGGACACCAGCGCCCGGTTGGACCGCAGCTACGGGGCCCGGGGATGGGCACCGCACATCTATTACTTCTCCGATCCGGACGGCAATGTGCTCGAAGCTCGCTATTACGACGAGTAAGGCGCCCGCCAACATGATCGTGGCTGCGCGGTGTCATCGCAGTGTGACCTCTCCCGATCCGAGGCGTCCCCGAACTCAATTTGCGGTGCTCTAGGTCGCATCGGGAACCGCCCCTCGTTGGTATAGCGGTAGCCTGAACTTTTCCAGCTGCGTGTATCGGAAGGACCTGGCCGAAACGGCCGATGATTGATGAACCGGAAAAACGTGATTCGCATCGTCACGGCGATCGCTGTCGTTGTGGTGCTCGGCTGGTCGTTCTTCTATTTCAGCGATGACACCCGCGGTTACAAGCCCGTCGACACCTCGGTGGCGATGTCCCAGATCAGCGGGGACAACGTCAAGAGCGCGCAGATCGACGACCGCGAGCAGCAATTGCGGCTGACCCTGAAGAAGGGCAACAGCGACACCGACAACTCCGACAAGGTCATCACCAAATTCCCCAACGGCTACGCCGTCGACCTGTTCAACGCGCTCAACGCGAAGAACGCCAAGGTTGCCACCGTCGTCAACGAGGGCAGCATCCTGGGCGAGCTGCTGGTTTACGTGCTGCCGCTGCTGTTGCTGGTCGGCCTGTTCGTGATGTTCTCCCGCATGCAGGGCGGCGCCCGCATGGGCTTCGGATTCGGCAAATCGCGCGCCAAGCAACTCTCCAAGGACATGCCCAAGACCACATTCGCCGACGTCGCCGGCGTCGACGAGGCGGTCGAGGAGCTCTACGAGATCAAGGACTTCCTGCAGAATCCGGCGCGATACCAGGCGCTGGGCGCCAAGATCCCGAGGGGCGTGCTGCTCTACGGGCCGCCGGGAACCGGTAAGACGCTGCTGGCCCGAGCGGTCGCCGGTGAGGCCGGGGTGCCGTTCTTCACCATCTCCGGTTCCGACTTCGTCGAGATGTTCGTCGGTGTCGGTGCCTCGCGGGTACGCGACCTATTCGACCAGGCCAAGCAGAACAGTCCGTGCATCATTTTCGTCGACGAGATCGACGCGGTCGGGCGCCAGCGCGGCGCGGGTCTCGGCGGCGGTCATGACGAGCGCGAGCAGACGCTCAACCAGTTGCTGGTCGAGATGGACGGCTTCGATCCACGGGGCGGGGTCATCCTGATCGCCGCGACCAACCGGCCCGACATTTTGGACCCGGCTCTGTTGCGGCCAGGACGCTTCGACCGGCAGATCCCGGTGTCCAATCCCGATCTGGCGGGCCGGCGCGCGGTGCTCGAAGTGCACTCGAAGGGCAAGCCGATCGGCCCGGACGCCGATCTCGCGGGGTTGGCCAAGCGCACCGTCGGGATGACCGGTGCCGACCTGGCGAACGTCATCAACGAAGCGGCGCTGCTGACCGCGCGCGAGAACGGCACGGTGATCACCGGGCCCGCCCTGGAAGAGGCGGTGGACCGGGTGATCGGCGGCCCGCGCCGCAAGGGCCGGATCATCAGCGAACACGAGAAGAAGATCACCGCCTACCACGAGGGCGGCCACACCCTGGCGGCCTGGGCGATGCCGGATATCGACCCGGTCTACAAGGTGACGATCCTGGCCCGCGGCCGCACCGGCGGGCACGCCGTCGCGGTGCCCGAGGAAGACAAGGGCCTGCGCACCCGCTCGGAGATGATCGCCCAGCTGGTGTTCGCGATGGGCGGGCGCGCGGCCGAGGAACTGGTATTCCGCGAGCCGACCACCGGCGCGGTGTCCGACATCGAGCAGGCCACCAAAACCGCGCGCGCGATGGTCACCGAATTCGGCATGAGTTCCAAGCTCGGCGCTGTCAAATACGGCTCCGAGCACGGCGATCCCTTCCTGGGCCGCACCATGGGCAACCAGGCGGACTACTCCCACGAGGTTGCCCGCGACATCGACGACGAGGTCCGCAAGCTCATCGAGGCGGCGCACACCGAGGCCTGGGAGATCCTCACCGACTACCGCGATGTACTCGACATCTTGGCCGGCGAGCTGCTGGAGAAAGAAACCCTGCACCGGCCCGAGCTGGAGCAGATCTTCGCCAACGTCGAAAAGCGGCCCCGGCTAACGATGTTCGACGATTTCGGCGGCCGCATCCCGTCGGACAAGCCGCCGATCAAGACGCCCGGCGAGCTGGCGATCGAGCGCGGCGAGCCGTGGCCCCAGCCGGTCCCCGAGCCGGCGTTCAAGGCGGCCATCGCGGCGGCCAGCCAGGCCGCCGAGGCAGCGCAAGCCGACGCCGATAGAAAAGCCCACGGCCCCAACGGTTCTCACGATGGTCGGGGCGCCGGCGATCGCACAGGGGCACGCCGTCCCACCCAGCCGGACTACGGTGCTCCGGCCGGCTGGTATGCGCCCGGCTGGCCCCCACCGCCACCGCAGCAGCACCAACCGCAGGGGCACTGGTATCCGCCTCCGCCGCAGCCGCATTGGCCCGCGCCGGCCCCGAGTTATCCGGGCCAGCCGAGCCGGGGCCAGGGTCAGCCGTCGTACCCGCCCTATGCGCCCTACCCCCCGCCCGGTCATCCCAGCCCGGATCCGGAAAAATCCGCTGATCAACCGGATGAGGATGTAAGCCGGTCCAACCCGCCGGCCCGCGGCTGACGAACGGAGATTTCGATGGTGCTGCCGGATACCCGCACCGCGTCCAACGGCGCACGGGCGTTCGACCAGCCACGTGCAGAGGCGGCGGTCCGGGAGTTGTTGTACGCGATCGGCGAAGACCCGGAGCGAGATGGGTTGCGCGACACCCCGGCCCGCGTCGCGCGCGCGTACCGGGAGATGTTTTCGGGTCTCTACACCGAGCCCGACGCGGTGCTCAACACCATGTTCGACGAAGAGCACGACGAGTTGGTGATCGTCAAGGAGATCCCGCTGTACTCCACCTGCGAGCATCACCTGGTGGCGTTCCACGGGGTGGCCCATGTCGGCTACATCCCCGGTGCGGAAGGCAGGGTGACCGGGCTGTCGAAAATCGCTCGGCTGGTTGACCTTTACGCCAAGCGGCCGCAGGTGCAAGAGCGGCTGACCAGCCAGATCGCCGACGCCCTGGTGAAGCGGCTCGACCCCCGCGGGGCGATCGTCGTGGTCGAGGCCGAGCACCTGTGCATGGCGATGCGCGGTGTCCGCAAGCCCGGTGCCATCACCACCACCTCGGCGGTGCGCGGCCAATTCAAGACCGATGCTGCCTCCCGAGCCGAAGCGCTCGACCTCATCCTGCGTAGGTGAGTTTGCTGCCTGTGCAGGTTGTCGGGGTTGTGAACGTCACTGACGACTCATTCTCAGATGGCGGGCGCTACCTCTGCGCCGACACAGCCGTCGCGCACGGCCTGGCCTTGGCTGCGGAAGGCGCGGGCATCATCGACGTCGGCGGTGAGTCGACCCGGCCCGGTGCCACCCGGATCGACCCTCGGGTCGAGAGCTCCCGCGTCGCGCCTGTCGTCAAAGAGCTTGCGGCCCAGGGTATTACCGTGAGCATTGACACCATGCACGCGGATGTCGCTCGCACCGCCTTAGAGAACGGCGCGCGGATCGTCAACGACGTGTCCGGCGGGCGGGCCGATCCGGCGATGGCACCACTGGTGGCCGAGGCCGGTGTGCTGTGGGTGTTGATGCATTGGCGATCGGTGTCGTCCGACCGCCCGCACGAGGCCCCGCAGTACCTAGACGTGGTGGCCGAGGTGCGGTCGGATCTGCTGGCCGGCATCGACGACGCGGTGGCCGCCGGCGTCGACCCGGCCAAGCTGATCATCGATCCCGGCCTTGGATTCGCCAAGACGGGACAACACAATTGGGCGCTGCTGCATGCCTTGCCCGAATTGGTGGCCACCGGGGTCCCGGTACTCCTGGGTGCCTCGCGGAAGCGCTTCCTCGGTACGCTGTTGGCCGGACCGGACGGGTCGCCCCGACCGCCCGATGGGCGCGAGACGGCGACCGCGGTGATTTCCGCCCTGGCCGCCCTTCACGGGGCCTGGGGTGTGCGAGTGCACGATGTGCGGGCCTCGGTCGACGCCCTCAAGGTCGTCGGTGCCTGGACGCAGACAGAGCGGACTGATAGCGATGGCTGACCGAATCGAGTTGCGCGGCTTGACAGTCCATGGCCGGCACGGGGTCTTCGAGGCCGAGCGGACCAACGGGCAGGAATTCGTCGTCGACATCGTCGTCTGGATCGACCTGGTCGATGCCGCCGCCAGCGACGACCTGGCCGACACCCACGACTACGCCGCCCTGGCCCAGCGGGCCGCCGACATCGTCGCGGGCCCGCCGCACAATCTGATCGAGACGGTGGGAGCCGAGATCGCCGATCACGTGATGGACGACGAACGCGTACACGCCGTCGAGGTGACGGTGCACAAGCCCCAGGCCCCGATACCGCAGAAGTTCGCCGATGTCGCGGTGGTGATCCGGCGGTCGCGGCGCGGCGGGCGCGGTTCGGTGATCCCCGCGGGCGGAGTGTGATGACGCGCGTCGTACTGTCCATCGGCTCCAACCTGGGGGACCGGCTGGCGCGACTGCAGTCGGTCGTCGACGGGCTCGGTGACGCGCTGCTGGCGGTCTCGCCCGTCTACGAGACCGCCCCCTGGGGGCGCGTGGAGCAGGGCCCGTTCCTCAACGCGGTGCTAATCGCCGACGACCCGGCCCGCGATGGCCAGGCTTGGCTGCGCCGGGCGCAGGAGTTCGAACGGGAAGCCGGCCGGATTCGCGGCGAGCGCTGGGGCCCGCGCACGCTGGATGTCGACCTGATCGCCTGCTACTCCGCGGACGCCGAGGTGATCAGTCTGGACAACAACCTGACGCTGCCGCACCCGCTGGCCCATCTGCGGGCCTTCGTGATGGTGCCCTGGCTGGCCGTCGACCCGGATGCTCAGCTGACCTTGGCCGGAGGGCCCCAACCCGTCGTCCAGCTGCTGGCCGAACTCGACCCCGCCGACCAAGAGGCCGTCCGGCTGTCCGCGCAGACGCTCGAACACCCGGCGAAGTCCCCAGCCGATCCGGAGACGAAGAGCTGATGGGGCCGACCAGGAAACGTGACCTGACGGCCGCGGTGGTCGGCGCTGCGGTACTGAGTTACCTGCTGATCAATGTGCTGTTCCGGTGGTTTCCGCCGATCACGGTGTGGACCGGTCTGTCACTGCTCGCAGTGGCCATCGGCGAGGCGCTGTGGGCGCGCTACGTGCGGGCCAGGATCGCCGAAGGGGAGATCGGTGACGGGCCCGGTTGGCTGCACCCGCTCGCGGTGGCACGCACCGTGGTGATCGCCAAGGCGTCGGCCTGGGTGGGCGCCCTGGTGCTGGGCTGGTGGGTCGGAGTTCTGGTGTATTTCCTGCCGCGCCGGTCCTGGCTGCGGGTCGCCGCGGAGGACACCACCGGAACCGTGGTGGCAGCCGTCAGCGCGCTGGCGCTAGTGGTCGCCGCGCTGTGGTTACAGCACTGCTGCAAATCCCCGCAGGATCCGACCGAGCACGGCGAGAGCGCCGAGGGGGCGAAGGGAGCCGAAGGCTAGGGCGAGGTTGCGGACCACCCGGCGGGGCGGACGCGAACGGCCGGACAGTTAACGGCCATTAATCAACGAATTAACCCAGGTGAGAATCGCCGGAGTCGCGCGACACGCTGGATGACGTCGCACAGGTACAGTCAGGCCATGACCGTTCTGTCCCGCGGCGCCCGGGGTCGGCGCGGCGGCCGCAGGCCGGGGTGGGTGCTCTTGACGGCGTTGCTGGTCCTCGCAATGGGGGCCAGTTCCGCACTGGTTTTCACCAATCGGGTGGAACTTCTCAAGCTCGCTGTGATCCTGGCGCTGTGGGCCGCAGTCGCCGGTGCTTTCGTGTCGGTGCTCTACCGCCGGCAAAGCGACGCCGATCAGTCGCGGGTGCGTGACCTGAAGCTGGTCTACGACCTGCAGCTGGATCGGGAAATCTCGGCACGCCGCGAGTACGAGCTGACCGTCGAGTCCCAGTTGCGGCGCGAGCTGGCCTCCGAGATACGCGCTCAGGCCGACGACGATCTGGCCGCGCTGCGCGCGGAGGTGGCCTCGCTGCGGACCAGCCTGGAAATTTTGTTCGACACCGACCTCGAGCAGCGGCCGGCACTGGGAAGCATGGAGACCGATACGCCGCCCGCGCGCGCGTACAGCGACTGGGACCGCAACGGCGAAGGCGGGGGAGTCGATTGGGTCACCAGCGATCGGGTCACCTCCGTCCGCGAGGGCAACCCGGTGGACTCCGCTGAGCCCCGCACCGACGAATCCGCGATCATCGACGTGCCCGAAGAACCGCTGCTGCCGCCCCGCTCACGGGAGCAGGCCCGGTTCCACTACGAAGGCCAGCAAGAGGCTGCCTACCCGCCGCCGCAGGCCCGGTATCCGGAGGCCCGGTATCCGGAGACGCCGCCGTACGTGGCCCCGCAAAAGGTCCCGTATCCGCCCCCGCCGATGCCCGCCCCGGCGGCGGCCGAGCAGCGATTCGAGCCCCAGCACTGGCAGCCCCACTCGCAGCAGGTACCGCCACCCGGGCCACCGCCATCACCGGAGCCGCAGCCCGGATCGGTGCGGCCCGACTGGCAGCCGGTTCTCTCCGACGGCCTCTGGCTGCCTCCGGGAGCACCCCGCAGCAACTGGGAACGCGGCGACTCACCCGATCCACCCGCCGAATCGTCAGGCCGGCGTCGGCGCTCCCGGCATTCCAACCCCGAGGAGTCGTTCGAGGGCCCGTCGGTCGAGCCCGAGCCCCCAGCGCCAGCCGGCGAATCCGGCCGTCGGGCACGCTCCCGCCATTCCGCGGAGTATCGCGACTATTCCGTCGCGAACTTCGCCGAACCGGACGAGCCCGGCGCAGCGCCGCCCCCCGCAGCTGCGACCGCGCCACCACCGCCGCCGCACGCCAAGCAGGAACTTCACGACGCGGAGCCGCCGCCACCCCGACTCGCCCCCGCGCCGCACCCGGAGCCCGCACCCCGCCACCTCGGCGCGGACTCCGGGCCCGACGGGCGAGACAACCCGGGCGAGGGCCCGCAAACCGGCGGTCAGTCGGTTGCCGACCTGCTGGCGCGGTTGCAGGTGCAGCCATCCGGCGGTGGCCGCCGCCGTCGCCGGGAAGGCTGAGCTGGGACCTTCCTCACATTGGGGCAGCGTCACCGATCGACTAAAGTCTTAGTGACCGTCCGGTACCCAGCACCTGGGACTGGAACGAACGAATAAGCATTGTGAGGCCGTCTGCGATGGAGCAGTTCGACGGTTTGCGCCCGGCCAGGCTCAAGGTGGGGATCATTTCGGCAGGCCGGGTGGGTACCGCCCTGGGTGTCGCGCTGGAGTGCGCCGAGCACGTCGTGGTGGCGTGCAGCGCCATCTCCCATGCTTCGCGGCAGCGGGCGGCCCGCCGGCTGCCGGACACCTCGGTGGCCGCACCCACGGATGTGGCCGCCGCCGCCGAACTGCTGCTGTTGTCGGTTCCCGACAGCGAACTTGCCGGCCTGGTGTCCGGGCTGGCCGCCACTTCGGCGGTGCGACCCGGCACGATCGTGGTCCACACGTCGGGCGCCAACGGGGTCGGCGTCCTCGCGCCGCTGACCCAGCACGGCTGCATACCGCTGGCGATCCACCCGGCGATGACGTTCACCGGCTCCGACGAGGACATCAGCCGGCTGCCGGACACCTGCTTCGGCATCACCGCGGCCGACGATGTCGGCTACGCGATCGGGCAGTCGCTGGTTTTGGAGATGGGCGGCGAGCCGTTCTGCGTCCGCGAGGACGCCCGCATCCTCTACCACGCCGCTCTGGCGCATGCGGGCAACCACATCGTGGCGGTGCTCGCCGATGCGCTCGACGCCTTGCGGGCGGCGCTGCGGGGTAGCGAACTGCTCGGGCAACAAGCCGTCGACGAACAGCCCGGCGGCCTTGCCGAGCGCATCGTCGGGCCGCTGGCCCGGGCGGCGCTGGAGAACACGCTGCAGCGCGGGCAGGCCGCGCTCACCGGTCCGGTCGCCCGCGGCGACGCGGCCGCGGTGGCCGACCATCTGCGCGCGCTGACGCAGGTCGATCCGGAACTGGCCCAGGCCTACCGGGTGAACGCCCTGCGGACCGCGCAGCGCGCGCACGCTCCCTCCGACGTCGTCGAGGTGTTGGCGCGATGAACGCGATGACGGCCCGGCCACCGGCCTTCCGGCCGGGCGAACTGAATGTCTACTCGGCGCCGCGCGACGTGTCCGACGTCAGCCGTGCGCTGCGGCACACCGGCCGCCGGGTGATGTTGGTGCCGACGATGGGCGCGCTGCACGACGGGCATCTGGCCCTGGTGCGCGCGGCCAAACGTGTGCCCGGCTCCGTGGTAACGGTTTCGATCTTCGTGAATCCGTTGCAGTTTGGTGCTGGGGAAGACCTCGACGCCTATCCCCGCACCCTCGACGACGACCTGGCGCTGCTGCGCGGCGAAGGTGTCGAGATGGTGTTCGCCCCGACCGCCGCCGCGATGTACCCCGACGGCCTGCGCACCACCGTGCAGCCCGGTCCGCTGGCCGCCGAACTCGAAGGCGCTGCTCGGCCAACCCATTTCGCCGGCGTGCTGACGGTCGTGTGCAAGCTGCTGCAGATCGTGCGTCCCGACCGGATCTTCTTCGGCGAGAAGGACTATCAGCAGCTGGTCGTGATCCGGCAGATGACCGCGGACCTGAACATCGACGTCGAGGTGATCGGCGTGCCGACCGTGCGGGAATCCGACGGGCTGGCGATGTCGTCGCGCAACCGCTACCTGGACCCGGCGCAGCGCGAGTTGGCCGGAACGCTGTCGGCGGCGCTGCTGGCCGCCGTGCACCACTCGCCGGCGGGCGCAGAAGCCGCGCTGGACGCGGCGCGCGCCGTGCTGGCCGCGGTGCCCGCCATCGAGGTCGACTACCTGCAGTTGCGCGACGCCGGGCTGGGCCCACTGCAGCCCAACCGGCCCGGACGCGTCCTGGTCGCCGCCCGGCTGGGCAACACCAGACTGCTGGACAACATCGCCATCGAAATCGGGAACGCCGGCACCGAAGGGCTGACAAGCATGCAGCCCACCGGGCCGGACGGACATGTTGAATCACCTTGGAGGAACTGATGTTACGGACGATGCTCAAGTCGAAGATCCACCGCGCCACCGTGACGCAGGCCGATCTGCACTACGTCGGCTCGGTGACCATCGACGCTGACCTGATGGAGGCGGCCGACCTGCTGGAGGGCGAGCAGGTGACCATCGTGGACATCGACAACGGCGCCCGGCTCGTCACCTACGCGATCACCGGCGAGCGTGGCACCGGCATCATCGGAATCAACGGTGCCGCAGCGCATCTCGTGCACCCTGGCGATCTGGTGATCCTGATCGCCTACGGCGCGATGGAGGACGCGGAGGCGCGCGCCTACCAGCCGCGCATCGTCTTCGTCGACGCCGACAACAAGCAGATCGACCTGGGGAGCGATCCGGCATTCGTGCCCGACGATGCGGCCGAGTTGCTCCCCGCACGCGGGCGGTACCCCCACAACCCCCGGATCGGCGTGCGGTAATCGTGCTGCTGGCGATCGACGTCCGCAACACGCACACCGTCGTCGGGCTGCTGTCCGGCGCCAAAGAGCACGCAAAAGTCTTGCAGCAGTGGCGGATCCGCACCGAGTCCGAGGTCACCGCGGACGAATTGGCGTTGACCATCGACGGCCTGATCGGCGACGACTCCGAGCACCTCAGCGGAGCCGCGGCCCTGTCCACCGTTCCGTCGGTGCTGCACGAGGTTCGGGTGATGCTCGACCAGTACTGGCCGTCGGTGCCCCACGTGCTGATCGAGCCCGGCGTGCGAACCGGTGTCCCGCTGCTGGTCGACAACCCGAAAGAAGTGGGCGCCGACCGGATCGTCAACTGTCTGGCGGCGTTTCACAAATTCGGGAAGGCCTGCATCGTCGTCGACTTCGGATCGTCGATCTGCGTCGACGTGGTATCGGCCAAGGGTGAGTTCCTCGGCGGCGCGATCGCGCCTGGCGTGCAGGTCTCGTCGGATGCCGCCGCGGCCCGCTCGGCCGCGCTGCGCCGCGTCGAGCTGTCCCGGCCCCGGTCGGTGATCGGCAAGAACACCGTCGAGTGCATGCAGGCGGGCGCGGTGTTCGGCTTCGCCGGGCTGGTGGACGGCCTGGTGGGGCGCATCCGTGAGGACGTGGACGGCTTTTCCGGCGACGACGTGGTGGTGGTGGCCACCGGACATACCGCGCCGCTGTTGCTGTCCGAGCTGCACACCGTCGCCCATTACGACCAGCACCTGACGCTGGACGGGCTGCGGCTGGTCTTCGAACGCAACCGGGACACCCAGCGCGGCCGGCTGAAGACCGCACGCTGAGGTTCTCCCCACGCTGAGCGTGCGCACAAGGCGGTAGTACGTCTGGTTTCGCGCCCTGCCCGCACACTCGAAGCCACCAGCGCACACTCGACGCCTGCGGCGGACGCGGCGCCAAGTCCTTTAAGCTGGCACGTCGTGAGTTCCGCCGCAGACACCGACCTCCCCGAGCAGTTCCGGATACGCCGGGATAAGCGCGCTCGGCTGTTGGCCGAGGGGCTTGACCCTTACCCGGTGGCCATCGAACGCACCCACACGCTGGCGCAGGTCCGCGCCGCCTACCCCGACCTGGGCGTCGACACCGCGACGGACGACATCGTCGGCGTGGCGGGCCGGGTCATATTCGCGCGCAATTCCGGCAAATTGTGTTTCGCCACGCTGCAAGACGGTGACGGCGCCACGCTGCAGGTAATGATCAGCCTGGACAAGGTCGGCCAGGATTCGCTGGATGCCTGGAAGGCCGACGTCGACCTCGGGGACATCGTCTACGTGCACGGCAACGTGATCAGCTCGCGGCGCGGCGAATTGTCGGTCCTGGCCGATTCCTGGCGGATCGCAGCCAAGTCGCTGCGGCCGCTGCCGGTCGCGCATAAGGACATGAGCGAAGAATCGCGGGTGCGGCAGCGTTATGTCGACCTGATCGTCCGCCCGCAAGCGCGCGCCGTGGCACGCCAGCGAATCGCCGTTGTCCGCGCGATACGCAACGCACTGGAACGGCGCGGGTTTCTAGAAGTCGAAACGCCAATCTTGCAGACGTTGGCCGGTGGTGCGGCAGCTCGGCCGTTCGTCACACATTCCAATGCGCTTGACATCGATCTCTACCTGAGGATCGCACCGGAACTGTTCCTCAAGCGATGCATCGTCGGTGGATTCGACAAGGTCTTCGAGCTAAATCGGGTGTTCAGAAACGAAGGTTCTGATTCGACACATTCTCCGGAATTCTCGATGTTGGAGACCTACCAGACGTACGGAACGTATGACGATTCGGCAGTCGTCACACGAGAGCTTATTCAAGAGGTGGCCGACGAGGCGATCGGTACCAGACAACTGTCGTTGCCAGATGGCAGTGTCTACGACATAGACGGAGAATGGGCGTCGATACAAATGTATCCGTCGTTGTCTGCCGCGCTCGGTGAAGAGATCACACCCCAGACGTCGGTCGATCGGTTACGCGCCATCGCGGACCGGCTCGGTGTCGAGATTCCCGGCGATCGTGGCTACGGGCACGGAAAGCTCGTCGAGGAACTGTGGGAGCACGCGGTGGGCAACACGCTGACGGCGCCGACGTTCGTCAAGGATTTCCCTGTCGAGACAACACCTTTGACTCGACAGCACCGCAGTATCCCGGGTGTGACCGAGAAGTGGGACCTCTACGTGCGCGGCGTTGAACTCGCCACCGGGTACTCGGAATTGAACGATCCCGTGGTGCAGCGCGAACGATTCGCCGAACAAGCGCTCGCCGCGGCGGCCGGCGACGACGAGGCTATGCTGCTTGATGAAGACTTTCTCGCCGCACTCGAGTATGGGATGCCGCCTTGCACCGGAACGGGAATGGGTATCGACCGGTTGTTGATGACTTTGACCGGACTGTCAATTAGAGAGACAGTTTTGTTCCCGATTGTTCGACCGCACTCCAGCTGAAAGCCGAACACTCTGTGTTGCTCAGATTGAGTATGCTGCGTTCATATGGCAGATTAGTGACCGGGGAGTGGGTCCAAACTGCCCAGCAACTGCTCAGGAAGAACGCGAGGGTAAGCTAATGGCGAAAAAAGTCACCGTCACCTTGGTCGATGATTTCGACGGTGCAGGCGCCGCCGACGAAACTGTCGAATTCGGGCTTGACGGGGTGACCTATGAGATTGATCTTTCAACGAAGAATGCCGCGAAACTCCGCGGTGATCTGAAGCAGTGGGTCGCTGCCGGCCGTCGTGTCGGGGGTCGCCGTCGGGGGCGTTCCGGAACTGGGCGCGGGCGTGGGGCGATCGACCGCGAGCAGAGCGCAGCGATCCGCGAATGGGCCCGCCGAAACGGGCACAACGTGTCGACGCGCGGCCGCATCCCGGCAGACGTCATCGACGCATTCCACGCCGCCACTTAACAAAGCGTTAACCGGCGCCCGGCCGTAATTTCTGGGCGCCGGTTCTGTTTTCGCTGGCGGCGTAATAATCGCCGGCGCCCGGGGGAAACGATTTGGTGGTTCGTCTCGTTTCTTCAGCTATGGCTCGTCATCACCGGGGGATTCCCTCAGATGCAGCCGAGCAGGCCCGAACGGCAAGGCACCGCAAGGTTAGAACCCTGACGGGCCGACCATTACAGTGGACACCAGGTACGCACTGTCGGCCCCTTTGCCGACAACGATGAAGTACCGGGCGAGGGAGAGCAGGTAACCACCGATGTTCGAAAGATTTACTGACCGTGCCCGCAGGGTGGTCGTCCTGGCCCAAGAAGAGGCCCGGATGCTCAACCACAACTACATCGGCACCGAGCACATCCTGTTGGGTTTGATTCACGAAGGTGAAGGCGTCGCGGCGAAGTCGCTGGAGTCGCTGGGGATCTCGCTGGAGGGCGTCCGCAGCCAGGTCGAGGAGATCATCGGCCAGGGGCAGCAGGCACCGTCCGGGCACATCCCGTTCACCCCCCGCGCCAAGAAGGTTCTCGAGCTGAGCTTGCGCGAGGCGCTGCAGCTCGGCCACAACTACATCGGCACCGAGCACATTCTGCTGGGCCTGATTCGTGAGGGCGAGGGCGTGGCCGCCCAGGTGCTGGTCAAGCTCGGCGCCGAGTTGACTCGGGTGCGCCAGCAGGTGATTCAGCTGCTGAGTGGCTACCAGGGCAAGGAGGCCGCAGAGGCCGGGACCGGTGGCCGCGGCGGCGAGTCGGGCAGCCCGTCCACGTCGTTGGTGCTCGACCAGTTCGGGCGCAACCTGACTGCTGCCGCGATGGAAGGCAAGCTGGACCCCGTCATCGGCCGCGAGAAGGAAATCGAGCGGGTGATGCAGGTGCTGAGCCGGCGCACCAAGAACAATCCGGTGCTGATCGGCGAGCCCGGCGTCGGGAAGACCGCCGTGGTCGAGGGCCTGGCGCAGGCCATCGTGCACGGTGAGGTGCCCGAGACGCTGAAGGACAAGCAGCTCTACACGCTGGACCTGGGATCGCTGGTCGCCGGTAGCCGCTATCGCGGTGATTTCGAGGAGCGCCTGAAGAAGGTGCTCAAGGAGATCAATACCCGCGGCGACATCATCCTGTTCATCGACGAGCTGCACACCCTGGTGGGTGCCGGTGCCGCCGAGGGCGCGATCGACGCCGCGTCGATCCTGAAGCCCAAGCTGGCGCGCGGTGAGCTGCAGACCATCGGTGCCACCACGCTCGACGAGTACCGCAAGTACATCGAGAAGGACGCCGCCCTGGAACGCCGCTTCCAGCCGGTGCAGGTGGGGGAGCCGACGGTGGAGCACACCATCGAGATCCTCAAGGGTCTGCGCGACCGCTACGAGGCCCACCACCGGGTGTCCATCAGCGATAGCGCGATCGTGGCCGCAGCCACCCTGGCCGACCGTTACATCAACGACCGGTTCCTGCCGGACAAGGCCATCGACCTGATCGACGAGGCCGGCGCAAGGATGCGGATCCGCCGGATGACCGCGCCGCCAGACCTGCGTGAGTTCGACGAGAAGATCGCCGACGCACGCCGGGAGAAGGAATCGGCGATCGACGCCCAGGACTTCGAGAAGGCCGCCAGCCTGCGCGACCGTGAGAAGCAGCTGGTCGCCCAGCGGGCAGAGCGCGAAAAGCAGTGGCGTTCAGGCGATATGGACGTTGTTGCCGAGGTGGACGACAATGAGATCGCCGAGGTGCTGGGTAACTGGACCGGTATCCCGGTGTTCAAGCTCACCGAGGCCGAGACCACCCGGCTGTTGCGCATGGAGGACGAGCTGCACAAGCGGATCATCGGCCAAGTGGACGCCGTCAAGGCCGTCTCCAAGGCGATCCGCCGCACCCGCGCCGGGTTGAAGGACCCCAAGCGTCCGTCGGGATCGTTCATCTTCGCCGGGCCCTCCGGCGTCGGTAAGACCGAGCTGTCCAAGGCGCTGGCCAACTTCCTGTTCGGCGACGACGATGCGCTCATCCAGATCGACATGGGCGAGTTCCACGACCGGTTCACCGCGTCGCGGTTGTTCGGTGCCCCGCCGGGATACGTCGGCTACGAGGAGGGCGGTCAGCTCACCGAGAAGGTCCGGCGTAAGCCGTTTTCCGTGGTGCTTTTCGATGAGATCGAGAAGGCGCACCAGGAGATCTACAACAGCCTGTTGCAGGTCCTCGAGGACGGTCGGCTCACCGATGGCCAGGGCCGCACGGTCGACTTCAAGAACACCGTGCTGATCTTCACCTCGAACCTGGGCACCTCGGACATCTCCAAGCCGGTTGGCCTGGGCTTCACCCAGGGCGGCGGTGACAACGACTACGAGCGGATGAAGCAGAAGGTCAACGACGAGCTGAAGAAGCACTTCCGCCCGGAGTTCCTCAACCGCATCGACGAGGTCATCGTCTTCCACCAGCTGACCCGCGACGAGATCATCCAGATGGTCGACCTGATGATCGAGCGCGTCGGCAAGCAGCTCAAGACCAAGGACATGGCGATGGAGCTGACCGACAAGGCCAAGTCGTTGCTGGCCAAGCGTGGGTTCGACCCGGTGCTGGGTGCTCGCCCGCTGCGGCGCACCATCCAGCGCGAGATCGAGGACCAGCTCTCCGAGAAGATCCTCTTCGACGAGGTCGGGCCGGGACAGGTCGTCACCGTCGACGTGGACAACTGGGACGGCGAAGGCACCGGCGAGGACGCGGTGTTCACGTTCACCGGAACGCGCAAGCCGCCGGTCGAGCCGGAACTGACGAAAGCCGGAGCGCACGCCGCACCCGACAACCAGTAGCACTACAGCAGGCGGGTGGTTAGTCTCTGACCGGACTAACCACCCGTTTTGCTGTGCTGAGGGCTAAGGGGCTCACC
This sequence comes from Mycobacterium sp. IDUB_19, assembly GCF_055419445.1. NCBI lineage: Bacteria > Bacillati > Actinomycetota > Actinomycetes > Mycobacteriales > Mycobacteriaceae > Mycobacterium > Mycobacterium sp. IDUB_19. The sequence goes on from NZ_JBVAXR010000001.1 coordinate 286,631, forward strand.
TGTGCTGATCGTCACCACGAATGACCTTCCGGGCTGGGAGATTCGGCGCGTCTGCGGCGAGGTGTTCGGACTGACCGTCCGCTCGCGCAATGCCTTCGCCCAATTCGGTGCCGGACTGAAGTCGATGTTCGGCGGCGAGCTGGCCGGAATGACCAAGAATCTCGCCGAGAGCCGCAACGAGGCGATGGGGCGGCTGATCGCCGAGGCGCGCAACCGCGGCGGCAACGCGATCGTCGCGATGCGGTTCGACACCACCGAGATCGGCGACGTGTGGACCGAGATCTGCGCCTACGGCACGGCAGTGGAGGCGGTGCCGGTCACGGATGGCGCGAAGTACACAGCCAGCCAGCTCGGCTACGGCGGACGGCCCGCGCAGCAGTAACTGTTTGTTCAATCGTGCAGTCCGTTTAGACTGACGACTGTCATCGACGGGCAACGGAATCTGGTGAAATTCCAGAACGGTCGCGCCACTGTAGAAAGTCAGACCCGGAACCCGTCACCAAAGTGGGACGCGTCATTCCCAGAAGGAGTCAGCAGTGTCCAGTTCCGAGACGACCGGCACCCGCTCGATTGATTTGTCGGCGGCAAGTGCCGCGCTCTGGTTGGCGGCAACCGCCTTCCTGGCGTTGTTGGCGATTTACTTCGTCGGCGTCGATCAGGGCGCCGTGTCGCTGTTCGGCAGCGACTCGCATGTGCACGAATTCGTGCACGATGCGCGCCACCTCCTCGGCTTCCCCTGCCACTGACCCGGCGTGGAGAAGCGTCTGATCGGACGCGGGCTGCTGGCGGGCGCAATCGGCGCCGTGCTGGCATTCGTATTCGCCCGTCTGTGTGCCGAACCCGTGATAGCCCGCGCGATCGACTTTGAACACGGCCGAACCGACGCCGAAAATTCCCACGGTGTGCACGAGCATGGCGTCGAGCTGTTCACCCGTGGTGTTCAGTCGAACCCCGGACTGGGCTTCGGTGTGCTGATTTTCGGTCTCGCCATGGGGGCACTGTTCGCCGTCCTGTTCTGCGTCGTCTATGCCCGCACGGCCGGTCGTGCGGAAAGCCCTGCGCCACAGCAACTTTCGCTGCTGCTGGCGGCGGGGGCCTTCGTGGCGGTGTACCTGGTCCCGTTCCTGAAATATCCGCCCAACCCGCCCGCCGTCGGCCAGTCCGACACCATCGGGGCGCGCACCGGCTGGTATCTGGGAATGGTGCTGGCGTCGGTGGTGCTGGCGATCGGGGCGGTATGGCTGGCCCGGCGACTGGCCGAGCGATTCGGCGCGTGGAATTCACGGCTGCTCGCGGCCGCGGCGTATCTGGTCGCCATCGTGGTGGTGATGGTGCTGCTACCGACGGTGGACGAGACGCCCGAACCGTTGCACGACGCCTCGGGTGCGATCATCTACCCCGGCTTTCCCGCCGATGTGCTCTACGAATTCAGGTTGCTGTCGCTGGGCACGCAGCTGCTGCTGTGGGTGACCATCGGCTTGGTCTTCGCGACACTCGCGGGCCGGTTGCTGACAGAGCGGTCCGAGAGCGGACGGGTATCGAGCATCGCGGCGTGACGGAGGTCGTCCGGCTGACCCTGGTGTCGCACGCGATGACCGACGCGATGGCAGCCGTACGCTTTCCAGCCGACGAGCCGCTCAACCAGACCGGCCGTCGACAGGCCGAAGTTGCTGCGGGCCTTGATATCCCCCGGGCTCGTCACCTTACCGGCCCCGAACAGCGCGCCCGCCAAACCGCGGAGCTGCTCGGCCTGGACGCCACAGTCGAGCAGCGGCTGGCCGACCTCGACTGCGGCCGCTGGCGCGGACAAACACTCGATGCCGTGGCCGCGGAAGACCTCGAGGTGTGGCTGACCGAGCCGGCCCGGGCGCCGCACGGTGGGGAGTCCATCGTCGACCTCACCGAGCGGGTGGCCGGATGGCTGGCGTCGTTGATCGAAGGACCTTCGCGAACCGTTGCGGTGACCCATCCGGCGGTGATCCGGGCGGCGATCCTGCTGGTTCTCGACATTCCGCCGAAGTCGTTCTGGCGCATCGACATTGCACCGGTTGGCCTGACGACGATGCGTTACCGCAACCACTGCTGGACCCTGCGGCTGCAGTGACTACTGCGGTGCGAACAGCGCGAACGCCCGTTTGGCGACCTGCAGCATCCAGCCGGTTACCTTCGGCCCGTGGTCGCGGGGCCAATTCAGCTGGAAACTGACGACCCACGGTTGCTGCGTCTTGTCCACGGCATACCAGCTGAAGGTCAGATCACCCGGCAAGCCACCGGCTTTCGCGCCGATGTACGGCCAAACGTTTCGGTCCAGCTGAATACCCGAAACGGCGGACAGGATCTGCTTGACGGGTGCGGCCTCGCCGACCGCGTCGGCTTGCAGAGCCGCGTGGACCCGGCAGATGTCCTCGGCGCTGCCGTACCACTCCGCTCCGTAGGCCGAGGCCGGGGTGTGGGCGCGAGTCGGATCAGGTTCGTAGGGAGCCGAATTCGCCTGTGCCAGCAGCTGGGCGCGGACCTGCGGGGTCGCGTTCTGCCACTGGCTGCGCAGATCCGGTTGGCCCCAGCCGATGGAGAACAGCTCGTACATTGTGGGGAACGGAGTCATGCTGGCCGGATCGTGATGGCCGGCCGTGGCGAGCGCCTCTTCGATGGCGTGCGTGCCCATTCTTTCGATCAGCAAGTCGGTGGCCATGTTGTCGCTGTTGGCGATCATCTTCGCGGCCGCGGTGCGTACCGAAACATGGTCGCCCGGAGCAAGTCCCAAGCCCGACGAGCCGACCGCCTTGCTCTTTTCGGTGACGGTCAACTGATCGTCCCAGGACACGGTGTGGTTCTTGACCGCGCCGGCCAGGGCGTGCAACACGTAAAGCTTGAAAATCGATGCCAGCGGCAGAGATTCGCCGGTGTTGGTGCCCATCACCGGATCGCAATGGCCGTTGTCGACCTTGGCGACCTGATAGGAGTATCGGGCACCGGTCTTGCTCAGCGTGGCGTCGATGTCATGCCATGAGGTGATCGTCGGCGCCAGCGTCTCGAGCTCGAACCGATCAACGCGTCCGACGTCGTCGGTGTGAATCCGGATGTCTTGGCGCGCGCCGTAGGACGAGGTGAGGTGCAGCGTGGCAACGCTGGCGCTGATGTCCACCCCGTCGAGGGTGAAGGGGCGATCCCACCACAGTTCTTCCATGCTGGTTTCGACCGAGTCCACCTCGTCGGACGCGGCGAGAGTGCGAACTCCGACCGGGCCGATCGGCCAGTCCGAGTTGAGCATGTCGAGGGTCTGTTGAGCCCGCAGCCCGGGGGGAGTCCGGGTGTCGATCGCCCGTCCGGCGTTGGCCGCGTTCGCCTGCGGTGACGGCGACGGGGAGCAACCCGGTGTCAGCGCCGCAACCAGTGCGGCGGCCGCGGTGACGGCCAGCGCGCGCTGCGGCGTCAAACGTCGCCTATTCAGTCGGCTTGCTCCCGGCCACGTCCATGACGACCTCGAATTCCAGCAGCGACGCGCCGGTCGCCACTGGATTGGCACGCTGACCAGCATGGGCTTCGACAGCGGGCCCACTCGCCCACGTCTGGAATGCTTCATCGGACTCCCAGTGTGTCACGACGAAATAGCGGTTCTCACCCTTGACCGGGCGCAGCAACTGAAAGCCGAGGAAGCCGGGTTGATTGTCCACGGCGTGTGCGCGGTGGGCGAACCGCTTCTCCAGCTCAGGACCAGCGTCGGCGGGTACTTCGATGGCATTGATCTTCACCACGGGCGGCATGTTCGCTAGGCTACCCCGCCCCCCTGCCCTGTCCTGCTCCTGGGCGGGACACGCAAGATGGTGCCATGCCCACCGATCTGTTGACCGCTCACGGCGGGCACGGTGAGCCGTTGATCTTGGTGCACGGCCTGATGGGCCGCGGCACCACCTGGTCGCGTCAGCTGCCGTGGCTGACCCGGCTGGGCACCGTCTACAGCTACGACGCGCCGTGGCATCGCGGCCGCGACGTCGAGGATCCGCACCCGATCCGCACCGAGCGCTTCGTGGCCGATCTCGCCGACGCGATAACCACATTGGGGGTGTCGGTACGACTGGTGGGTCATTCGATGGGCGCCCTGCACTCATGGTGTCTGGCCGCCGAACGTCCCGAATTGGTCTCGGCGCTGGTGGTCGAGGACATGGCGCCGGACTTCCGTGGCCGCACCACCGGTCCGTGGGAGCCGTGGTTGCATGCACTGCCGGTCGAATTCGACACTGCGGAGCAAGTATTCAACGAATTCGGGCCGGTCGCCGGCCAATATTTCCTGGATGCCTTCGACCGCACGGACACCGGTTGGCGGCTACACGGCCATACCTCGCGATGGATAGAGATCGCCGCCGAGTGGGGCACCCGGGACTACTGGACGCAGTGGCAGGCGGTCCGGGCGCCGGCGCTGCTGCTCGAGGCGGGCAACTCGGTCACCCCGCCGGGTCAGATGCAGGCGATGACGCAAAATGATTCACCGACAAGATATTTGGCGGTTCGCGAAGCCGGCCACCTGATTCACGACGAAGCGCCGCGGGTATACCGCCAGGCGGTCGAATCGTTCTTGACCGCACCCACCGGCTGAGGTGCTACTCCTCGCCGGCCAGCCCGAATAGGCCGTCGCTCGTCTGGGTCACCAGGCCGTCGGCGAGCAACGAATACAGCGCCCGGTCGCGCTGCGCGGTATCGGTCAGCCAGGCCACGTCCAGCTGGGCTCGGGTGACCGGAAAGTCGCTGAGGCGCAAGACGTCCAGCAATAGACCACGGACCTGACGGTCGGTGCCCGCGTAGGTTTGAGCGCGGCGCGCCGGGCCCTTTGCCGGGGGATAGCCCGCAGCTCGCCAGGCGCACTCGCTGAGCGGGCATAACCCACAGCGGGGCGTTCGTGCGGTGCACACCGTGGCACCCAATTCCATCAGTGCCACCGAAAATTGGGGCGCCGTATCGTCTTTCGGCAGCAGCGCCGAAACATCGGCATGGTCGCGTGTCGCGGACGGCGTGCCGGCGTCCGCCAGGCCGTGCACGGCGCGGGCCACGACCCGTCGCACGTTGGTGTCCACCACCGGTACCCGCTCGCGGTAGGCGAAGCACGCCACGGCCCGTGCGGTGTAGCTGCCGATACCCGGCAACCCCAACAGGATTTCAACGTCGTCGGGAACGACGTCGCCGTGATCACGCGTGATGACGATCGCGCATTCGTGCAAGCGCTTTGCTCGCCTCGGGTAGCCCAGCTTGCCCCAGGCCCGCAGCACGTCGGCCGCGCTGGCGGCCGCGGTCGCCGATGGGGTGGGCCAGCGTCGTACCCATTCCGTCCAGATCGGCAGCACCCGGGCGACCGGCGTCTGTTGCAGCATGAATTCGCTGACCAGGATCTGCCACGCGTCCACATCCGGTTCCCGCCATGGCAGATCGCGGCGCGCGCGTTCGTACCACCCCAGAAGTTCATTCGCCGGGATTTGCCCCCGGCTAGTCATCGGCGCCCGCGGCACGCCAGAATGTGACGCATGCCCAACTCCAATCCGGTATCCGCATGGAAAGCACTCAAAGAGGGTAACGAGCGATTCGTCGCCGGACAGCCTGCGCACCCGAGCCAGAGCGTCGAGCATCGCGCCAGCCTGGCCGCGGGTCAAAAACCCACCGCGGTTGTGTTCGGTTGTTCGGACAGCCGGGTGGCCGCGGAGCTCATCTTCGACCAGGGTTTGGGCGACATGTTCGTGGTTCGCACGGCCGGGCAGGTGATCGACTCGGCCGTGCTCGGGTCCATCGAGTTCGCGGTGACGGTGCTCGACGTGCCGCTGATCGTCGTCCTCGGCCATGACAGCTGCGGCGCCGTCAAGGCCGCCATCGGCGCGGTCGACGATGGTGCGATACCCGGGGGCTTCGTGCGCGACGTGGTGGAGCGGGTCGCGCCGTCGATCCTGATGGGCCGCCGCGACGGCCTGAGTCGTGTCGACGAGTTCGAGGCGCGACACGTAAGCGAGACGTTGGCGCAGCTCACGTCGCGTTCCGCCGCCATCGCCGAGCGGGTTTCGGCAGGCACGGTGGCGATCGCCGGGGTCACCTACCACCTCGCCGACGGGCGCGCGGCGTTGGTCGACCACATCGGCGACATCGGCGAGTAGGGCGGTTTCCGCCCCAGCGCGGCGGGGCCACTAACACGGGCCTAACATGCCCGAAGGCCAGCTAACATCGCGACACGCCGAGTCGGATCGGGCAAATCGGCGTGACCTGGACTTACGGTGTGAACGTGCTGGATCTGGAACCGCGTGGCCCGCTACCCACGGAGATCTATTGGCGGCGCAGGGGGCTGGCCCTGGGGATCGCGGTCGTCGTAATCGGCATCGCTGTCGCCACTGTCATCGCCTTTATGGGCCACAGCGCGGGTGCCAAACCCGCCAGCGTCAACAAGGCCGGGTCGGCGCAGAACACGCCGGCCGCCCCCCCGCCGCAAGCGCCACCACCGCCGGGGCAGGAAGGTGTCACTCCGGTACCGGCGGCGCCGGGGCAGAACCCCGAGTCCGTGACGCCAACCGCTGCGGTGCAGCCGCCGCCGGTGTTGAAGGAGGGCGATGACTGCCCCGACTCGACGCTGGCCGTCAAGGGCCTGACCAACGCTCCCCAGTACTTCATCGGCGACCAGCCGAAATTCACGATGGTCGTCACCAACATCGGGCTGGTGGCCTGCAAGCGGGACGTCGGTGCCGCGGTTCTGGCCGCCTACGTGTACTCGCTGGACAACAAGCGGCTGTGGTCCAACCTGGATTGCGCCCCGTCCAACGAGACCCTGGTCAAGACCTTTACGCCGGGCGAACAGGTGACGACGGCGGTGACGTGGACGGGGATGGGATCCGCGCCGCACTGCCCGTTGCCGCGGCCGGCGATCGGCCCGGGCACTTACAACCTGGTCGTCCAGTTGGGCAATCTGCGTTCGCTCACGGTTCCATTCATCCTGAATGTGCCGCCGCCCCCGCCGGGGCCGGTTCCGGGTCAGCCGGCGGTGCCGCAGCCCGAAGCCCCGCCCGGGGTTGCTCCCGGTCCCTCGCCCGCGGGGTAGTTGGTTCGCTAGCTGAGCGGGTCGGCGATCGTCGACTCCGCCAGCTGCGACAACCCTTCCCGCACATGGCGGGCCCACATCGAGCCGATGCCGTCGACCGATTGCAGGTCGTTGGCGCTGGCTGCCAGCAGACCCTGCAGTGTCCCGAAGTTGCGGACCAAGAGATCCACGTGGGCGAACTGCAGCCGGGGGATACCGGCCATCGCTTGGTAGCCACGCGGGCTCAGCGCCGAATCCTGCGCCTCCGTCGTCGTCGGATATCCGAAAACCTTTGCCAGCGAGGTGATTTCGAGCAGCTCGGTGTCCGACAACGAGTCCAGCTCGTCGAGCGTGGCGGTCATCTGCGCATCCGACAACGGCTCGGGGCTGGCGTGGTAGTCGCGCACGATCAATCCCCGGGCGATGTCGTTGCCACCCAGCAGCTCCTCGAGCTGCAGCCGCAGTTGACGCCCGTCGGTGCCCAACTCGACGACGTCGTAGTCGATCACCAGCCCGATCCGCCGGACCAGCTCGAGTCGCTGCACCACGGTCATCACGTCGCGCAGCGTGACGAAGTCTTCGATCTCCGCGCGTGACAGCAGCCTGCTGACCTCGTCGAGGCGGGTCTTGTAGCGCTCCAGGGTCGCGATGGCCTGGTTGGCTCGCGACAGGATGGTCGCGGAATCGGCCAGCACGTGGCGTTCCCCGCCGACGTAGACGGTGACGATGTTCATCGAGTGGCTGACCGAGATCACCGGGTGACCGGTCTGGATCGCAGCCCGTTCCGCCGAGCGGTGCCGGGTGCCCGACTCGTCGGTGGGTATCGACGGATCGGGAACCAGCTGCACGTTGGCCCGCACGATGCGGCTCGCGTCGGTGGACAGCACGACGGCGCCGTCCATCTTCGCGAGTTCGCGCAACCGCGTCGGGGCGTAGCGGACATCCAGAGCGAAGCCGCCGTCGCAGATGGCTTCGACGTTCTCGTCGTTGCCGAGCACGATCAGCGCGCCGGTACGGCCACGCAGAATGCGCTCCAGGCCATCCCGGAGCCCGGTGCCCGGTGCCAGGCGGGCGATTGTTTCACGCAGGGTCGGACGCGTCACAGCCTGTCATTCTGCTACGCCAGCGCTCGCGGCGTAGCAATGTCTAGCCGTTCAAGCCCAAAAGGCCCACTGCTGCGGTGGTCGCCGATGTCGACCATGTGCTCCAGCGCCGCGCCGATCGTGGGTGCGCTGAGCGCCCGCATACCCCGCGGAACGGCGTCGCATCCCGGCGGAATCAGGGCGATGGTGAATCCCTGCCGTGCGGCTTCGGCCAGCCGCCGGTCCATCCCGCTGACCCGGCGCAGATCGCCCGCGAGACCGACCTCGCCGACCATCACCGCGGTAGTCGGCAGCGGCAGGTCGGCCAACGCCGAAGCCAGCGCGATCGCGACGGCCAGGTCTGAGGACGGATCGGTCAACCGCATGCCGCCCACGGTGGACAGGTAGATGTCGTTGGCGGCGAGCGGCAGCTTGGCGTGCTTTTCCAGCACGGCGGTGATCATCGCGGCGCGGGAGTGATCGATCCCGCTGACCGCGCGGCGCGGTGAGCCCGCGTTCGGCGTCGCCAGCAACGCCTGGACTTCGCCGATCAGCGGCCGCTTGCCGTCCAGGGCGACCGTGATCGCGGTACCGGCGACCGGGGTGGGCCGCTGATCCAAGAACAGGTTCGACGGGTCGGCGACGCCTTCAATTCCGTTGTCGTGCAGCATGAAACAGCCGACTTCGTCGGCGCCGCCGAATCGGTTCTTGATGCCGCGGACCATCCGCAGCGCGCCGTTGCGGTCACCCTCGAAATGCAGGACGACGTCGACGAGATGTTCCAGCGAGCGTGGTCCCGCGATCGCCCCGTCCTTGGTGACGTGGCCGACGAGAATCAGCGCGACGCCGTTGGCCTTGGCCGCGGCCGTGAGCGCGGCCGTCACCGCGCGTACCTGGGTAACCCCGCCGGCGACGCCGTCGGATTCGGTGGTGGACATGGTCTGCACGGAGTCGACGATCACCAGTGCGGGCTGGACCGTCGCGATGTGCTCGAGGACGGTGTGCAAGTCGGATTCGGCGGCCAGGTAGACCTCGTCCGACCCGCAGCCGATCCGGTCCGCGCGCAGCCTGATCTGGCCCGCGGATTCCTCACCGGAGATGTACAGCGCGCGCCGCCCGGCCTGCGCCCACAGGTGGGCGACCTTGAGCAGCAACGTCGACTTGCCGACGCCCGGATCACCCGCCATCAGCGTCACCGAGCCGGGCACCACACCACCGCCGAGCACCCGGTCGAGCTCGTCGATGCCGGTCGCGCGGTGCTGGCTGGCGCCCGGCTCGATGGAACTGATCGGAACGGCGCGCGAGGCCCGGTTTATCGAACGACGGCCGCCGCCCACCGTGCTGAGCACGGCTACCTCGTCGACGGTGCCCCAGGTGCCGCATTCTCCGCAGCGGCCCACCCATTTGGCGGTGACGTGTCGGCACTCCGAGCAACGGTATTGCGAGCGCGCATTTGCCACGTCATGACGGTATCCGGCGGGGCCGACAAGCCCCGCTGTGACACGGCCGTTTAGGCCTCCGGCGGTGCCATTCCGGCGGAGATCGGCACCAGCAAGCTGGCCTGTCCGGCCTTCTCAAAGGTGAAGGTGAACTTGTAGCTGAGGCCGTTCGTGATGGGCTTGGCCAGGCTGACGGATGCCTTGGCCGCACTGTTGGGGTTGAGCGGGCCCGGCGCCACCTTCTGGCCTTCCGGCGTGCCGATGAACAGCATCCCGCTGGCAGGCAAGCTGGGGTCGCCGGTCACGGTCACGGTGCCGATGTCACTGGTGATGCCCAGCAGCCGGTCCGCGACGTCCGGCGACTGATTGACGGCCACCAGGACCAGCTCCACGTTCTTGCCGGGTCGCAGGTAGTCACCGGTCTGCGAAGCCTGGATGCGGACGTCGCGCAGCGCCACGTTGTTGATCGCGATCTTGTTGCCGTTGACGGCGGGCTCCTGGGTGGCCATCTGCGAGATCTGCCCGGCGCCGCAACCGGTGAGCACGGCGGCGACCAGCGCGGCCAGGCCGACGACGGCGACTCGGGCGCGAAGGCGGACCGCGAGGCTGGTCTTGAAGCGGTTCACTCGATGCCTCCTGGGCTCGGTCTGGCTGGTCAAGGCGAGTCGCGGCACGGTGACACCGGGGTCAACCGTGCAACTATGCACAGTAGTAGGAACGTCGTTCCAGCGGTAGCGCAGGTGGCAGACCAGCACCGCAGCCCCGCCGGCGGTGGCGCTGCGGGGGCGCTGCGGGGGCGCTGCGGCGGGCAAGAGGGGGCATTGATAGTGTGTTCTACTGCACGTCTTCTCCCGTCTGTCAACCCCTATTGAGCGCGCGTTGTGGCCCCTGACCTGCACCGTTGCTTCACGCGTGTTGGACCGCCGTGCTAGACTGAAGTAACGAAAGGGGCTCGAATCAGATGATCTTCAAGGTCGGCGACACCGTTGTTTATCCACACCACGGTGCTGCGTTAGTCGAGGCGATCGAAACCCGCACCATCAAAGGGGAGCAAAAAGAGTATCTCGTCTTGAAAGTTGCGCAGGGTGACCTGACCGTTCGAGTTCCCGCAGACAACGCCGAATATGTCGGCGTCCGCGACGTCGTCGGACAAGAAGGCCTGGACAAGGTCTTCCAGGTTTTGCGCGCCCCGCACACTGAGGAGCCGACCAACTGGTCGCGCCGCTACAAGGCAAACCTGGAAAAGCTTGCTTCCGGCGACGTCAACAAGGTTGCCGAAGTGGTTCGCGACCTGTGGCGTCGCGATCAGGAACGCGGCCTGTCCGCGGGCGAAAAGCGCATGCTGGCAAAGGCCCGGCAGATTCTGGTCGGTGAGTTGGCGCTCGCCGAGAGCACCGACGACGCCAAAGCGGAGACCATCCTCGACGAGGTTCTGGCCGCCGCTTCCTGAAGGTCCTGAGCTCACGTGGTCGGGGGCACAGTTGTCGCAGTGGTCCCGGCCGCGGGGTTGGGCGTGCGGCTGCGCGCCGGTATTCCGAAAGCATTCTGCGAACTCGACGGTCGCACTCTGCTCGAGTGGGCGGTCGCGGGTCTGCTGAAATCGGGCGTCGTTGATCATGTCGTGGCGGCGGTACCCGCCGATCACATCGAGGCGGCCAAGCAAGTCCTAGGCCCGCAAGCCACCGTCGTGGCAGGCGGCGCCGGGCGCACCGAATCGGTCAATCTGGCTTTGTCCGCCATGCCCGGCGAACCGGAGTTCGTTCTGGTACACGACGCCGCCCGCGCGTTGACTCCACCCGAGTTGATCGTGCGGGTGGTCGACACTTTGCGGGCCGGGCACAGCGCTGTCGTGCCCGCGCTGGCGCTGCATGACACCATCAAGGCCGTGGATGCCAACGGCGTGGTGCTGGGCACGCCGGAGCGGTCCGGGCTGCGGGCGGTGCAGACGCCGCAAGGGTTCGCCACCGAACTGTTGCTGCGCGCTTACCAGCGCGCTGCCGGCGCGGTTTTCACCGACGACGCATCCCTGGTCGAGCACGTCGGAGGCCAGGTTCAGGTGGTCGACGGCGACCCGCTCGCATTCAAGATCACCACTGCGCTGGATCTGCTGCTGGCCCAAGCGATTGTGCGCCGGTGAGCGAGTTGCCGCGGGTCGGTCTGGGCGCCGATGTACACCCGATCGAGCCAGGACGGTCCTGCTGGTTGGTGGGGCTGCTGTTTGCCGATGCCGACGGCTGCGCCGGTCACTCCGACGGCGACGTGGCCGCGCACGCGCTGTGCGATGCCATGTTGTCGGCCGTCGGGCTGGGCGACATCGGGGCCGTGTTCGGGGTCGACGATCCGCGGTGGAAGGACGTCAGCGGTGCCGACATGCTGCGCCACGTCGTCGATTTGCTGTCGGAGCACGGCTTTCGGGTCGGAAACGCCGCCGTGCAAGTGATCGGAAATCGGCCGAAGATCGGTCCGCGGCGCGCCGAGGCGCAGCAGGTGTTGTCGGATCTCCTGCGGGCGCCGGTATCCGTCTCGGCGACCACCACCGACGGGCTGGGCCTGACCGGGCGGGGCGAGGGTTTGGCGGCGATCGCGACTGCCCTGGTCGTCGCGCGCGGATAGCCCCGCGAGCTGCGGTCGGCCGATCTGAAGTAGCAGGTAAGCTGGCACGTCGTGACCGATCGCCCCCGCATGCGGCTACACGACACGGCAGCTGGTGCTGTGCGTGATTTCGTTCCGCTGCGCGAGGGGCACGTCTCCATCTACCTGTGCGGCGCCACCGTTCAGGGGCAGCCGCACATCGGGCACGTTCGCAGCGGCGTCGCCTTCGACATCCTGCGCCGCTGGCTGATGGCGCGTGGCTACGACGTCGCCTTCATCCGCAACGTGACCGACATCGACGACAAGATCCTCAACAAGGCCGCTGCCGCATGCCGGCCGTGGTGGGAGTGGGCGGCCACCTACGAGCGTGCGTTCGCTGCGGCCTACGACGCCCTGGACGTGTTGCCGCCGTCTGCGGAGCCGCGAGCCACCGGCCACATCACCCAGATGGTCGAGTTAATGGACCGCCTGATTGAAAATGGTCACGCGTATGCCAGCGGCGGCGATGTGTACTTCGACGTGCTCAGCTACCCGGAGTACGGCCGGCTGTCCGGCCACAAGATCGACGACGTCCATCAGGGTGAGGGCGTCGCCACCGGTAAGCGCGATCAGCGCGACTTCACCATGTGGAAGGGCGCCAAGCCCGGCGAGCCGTCATGGCCGACGCCGTGGGGCCGTGGCCGCCCGGGCTGGCACCTGGAATGCTCGGCGATGGCCCGGACATATCTGGGGCCAGAATTCGATATCCATTGCGGTGGAATGGATTTGGTATTCCCGCATCACGAAAACGAAATCGCTCAGAGTCGTGCGGCCGGGGATGGGTTCGCCCGCTACTGGCTGCACAACGGATGGGTGACGATGGGCGGCGAAAAGATGAGCAAGTCGCTGGGCAACGTGTTGTCCATCCCGGCGATGCTGCAGCGCGTCCGTCCGCCCGAACTGCGCTACTACCTCGGCAGCGCGCACTATCGATCGATGCTGGAATTCTCCGACACCGCCCTGCAGGATGCGGTGAAAGCCTATGTGGGAGTTGAGGAATTCCTGCACCGGGTGCGCGTCCGCATCGGTGGCGTCGTCCCCGGTGAGTGGACGCTGCGATTCGCCGAGGCGCTCGACGACGATCTCGCCGTCCCGATCGCGCTGGCCGAGATCCACCAAGCTCGCGCGGAGGGCAACCGGGCTCTTGACGCCGGCGACCATGAAGGCGCCTTGCGGCAGGCCGGTGCCATCCGGGCGATGATGGGCATCCTGGGCTGCGATCCGCTCGACGAACGCTGGGAATCGCGCGACGAGACGTCGGCGGCCCTCGCGGCGGTCGACGTGCTCGTCCAAACCGAACTGGAAAGCCGCAAACAGGCGCGCGAGCAGCGCAATTGGGCTCTGGCGGACCAGATCCGGGACCGACTCAAGAACGCCGGCATCGAGGTCACCGACACCGCCGACGGGCCGCAGTGGGAACTGCTGGCCGGTGACGACAAATAGATGGCCGGCAACTCGCGGCGCCAGGGGGCGATTCGTAAATCCGGCACCAAGAAGGGCCAGACCGTAGGTTCGGGCGGCCAACGACGTCGCGGACTGGAGGGTCGCGGTCCCACGCCGCCGGCGCACATGCGCCCCAACCATCCCGCTGCCAAGCGCGCCACGCAGGCCCCGCAACGCCGGCCGGCCAAACGCAGCGACGAAACAGAAACGGTGCTCGGGCGCAACGCGGTGCTGGAATGCTTGCGCGCCGGGGCTCCCGCGACGGCGCTCTACGTCGCGCTCGGTATCGAAGCTGACGAGCGAGTAACCGAATCCGTCACGCGTGCGGCTGATTTGGGCATCGCAATCCTGGAAGTGCCGCGCTCCGACCTGGACAAAATGACCACCAACCATCTGCACCAGGGCATCGCGCTGCAGGTTCCGCCGTACAACTACGCCCACCCCGATGACCTGCTCACGATCGCTCTGCAGTCGCCGCCGGCATTGCTGGTCGCATTGGACAACATCTCCGATCCGCGCAACCTCGGCGCGATCATTCGCTCGGTGGCGGCCTTCGGCGGCCACGGAGTCCTGATACCGCAGCGCCGTTCGGCCTCGGTGACGGCGGTGGCCTGGCGAACCAGTGCCGGTGCGGCCGCCCGCATTCCGGTGGCGCGGGCCACCAATCTCACCAGAACACTGAAGAATTGGGCCGAACGCGGGGTCCGGGTGATCGGATTGGATGCCGGTGGCGACACCGTAGTCGACGACCTGGACGGCGCCGATCCGCTCGTGGTGGTGGTCGGATCCGAAGGCAAGGGCCTCTCCCGCCTGGTGCGGCAGAATTGCGAACAAGTGCTGTCGATACCGATGGCCGGTGATGCCGAATCGCTGAATGCCTCGGTGGCCGCCGGGGTGGTGCTCGCCGAGATCGCGCGTCAGCGCAGGAGTTAACCGGATTGTCCGGCCGACTCGCGCGCCTGGGTGCGGTGCTGAGCGCCGTCGTGTTGCTGGTGCCGCTGCCTGTTTCAGAGGCGCAAGCACCCGGATTCGACCTGCAGGCCCACCGCGGCGGGCGTGGTGAAGCGACCGAGGAATCGCTGCGCGCATTCGCCAAATCACTCGAACTCGGTGTCAGCACACTCGAACTCGACATCGTCATCACCAAAGACGGGCAACCCCTGGTGTGGCACGATCCGACGATCGACGCCGAGAAATGCGTCGACACCGGGGCCGCGTCTCCCGGCGATCCGCAATACCCTTATGTAGGAAAGCTGGTGCATGAGCTCACCTTGGCGCAGATCCACACGCTGGACTGTGGCCGCCGACTTGCCGAGTTTCCCCACGCCGAAGTGGTGCGGGACAACAAGATAGCGACCCTGCCGGATGTCTTCGCGCTGGCCGACTCGTATCGCGCCGCGGTGCGCTACAACATCGAAACCAAAGTGGAGGCCGACAAGCCGAGCAGGTCGGCCGAGCCGCAGCAGTTCGTCGACGCGATCCTGGCCGCAGTCAGGTCGGCGGGCAAGGTCGACGCCGTGGAGATTCAGAGCTTCGACTGGCGAACGCTGCCGATGGTGCACCACGCCGAACCGTCGATTCCGTTGGTGGCCTTGTACAACGAGGAGACCTGGGGGCCCGGGTCACCGTGGCTGGCCGGCATCAACGCCGCCGCCGTCGGCGACCCGATGATCGGGGCGCTGATGGTGGGCGCGAACATCGTGTCGCCCAGATACCAGCTGGTCAACGGCAAGTCGTATGTTGATCACGCACATGCGTTGGGGCTCAAGGTTATTCCGTGGACTGTCAACGATGCCGGCGCGATGCGCGAGCAAATCGGCTACGGCGTCGACGGCATCATCACCGACTATCCCACGCTCTTGCGCGGCGTGCTGGCCGACCTCGGCATGCCGTTGCCGCCCGCCTACCACCGCGGTTAGAGGCCGAGCAACCGCGCAGAACCCCACAGCGCGATCACCGCGACCACCAGTGCAGGAGGTACCGTACACAACCCGAGGCGGGTGTACTCGCCGACGCCCGCTTCGACATCGTGCTGTCGAAGCACTCGCCGCCACAGCAGGTTTGACAGCGAACCGACGTAGGTCAGGTTGGGCCCGATGTTGACCCCAATCAAGACAGCCAGGATCGCGACCGGACCGCTGGCGGCGACCAGCGGCAACAGCACCAGCGTTGCGGGCAGGTTGTTGACGATGTTGGCCAGCACGGCCGCCACCGTAGCGATGGCAAGCAACGCCGGCAGCCCGGACCCGTGCGGCAGCACGGCGGACATCACCCTGTCCATTCCGTTCAGCGTGACGGCTTGCACCACGACACCGAGCGCCAGCACGAACACCAGAAACGAGACCTGCACCGAGCGCAGGATTTCGGACACGGTGGTGTGCCGGCGGCGCAAGCTGCGCACCGCCAGCACCGAGGCGCCGGCCAGCGCCACCCATGCGGGGGCGACTCCCAGTGGCTCGGACAACGCGAACCCGGTCAGCGTCAGCCCCACGACCACCAAGACGAAGACCGGCGGTCGCGGCGCCGGTCCGAGCTGTTCGGGGTTCGGAGCCACGCGCAGATCCCGGGCGAAAAAGCCGCGGAAGACCAGATACAGCGTGGCGACGGTGGCCAGCCACGGTAACGCCATCATCAGGGTGAACTGGGTGAAGGAGACTTTCGCGAGGTGAAACGCCAGCAGGTTGGTCAGGTTGGATACCGGAAGCAGCAGCGAGGCGCCATTAGCCAGATGCGCCGTCGCGTAGGCGTACGGGCGAACCGGGGTTCGCAGCCGGCGCACGGCGGCCAACACCACCGGCGTCAGCAACACCACGGTGGCGTCCAGGCTCAGAACGGCGGTGATGCTGCCGGCGATGATGAACACGTGGCCCAACAGCCCGTGCGAGCCGCGCGGTGTCCGGGCGATCGCCGCGCCCGCGGCCTCGAACAGGCCTTCGTCGTCGCATAGCTTGGCCAGCACCAGCACCGCGCCCAGAAACGCGACCACCCCTGACAAATCGGCGACCTGCTTGGCCGCCTGATGAACCGAGATCGCGCCGATCGCGATCACAATAAGGGCTGCCGGAACCGCCGCAAGCGCCTCCGGCCAGCCCCGGGGGCGCGCGACCGCGAACCCCAGAACCACGGCAAGCAGCAGCAGCGAAACGATCAGTGCCAACGTCTGGACCGCTTCACAACCAAGGGTTTTCGCGTCGCCACACCGTCGGCATGTGCAGCGCGACACCGTCGCGCGCGGCCAGCTCATCGAGAGTACGGATGGACACGTCCAAGTCGTCACCCGCATACGGCAAGGCCCGCAATGGCTTTGACAATGGGCGGAAGAAGTCGTCCCAGTGGATGAGGATCACTCGTCGCGCGCCCACCGCTTGCACGGTCTCGGCCCAGTAGTCGAGCAGGTATGACCGCGGCCGCAAACCCAGCTGGCCGACCGACAGGTAGACCGCATCGGCGCGGTGGGTGGCCAGCGCGCCTTTGACGAAGCCGGCGCTGCCCTGAATCAGCAGTCGCTTATCCGATGGCAGGTGGTGGATCAGCGTCGACCACGACTCCCCGCAGCGATAGGCCGACACCTTGACCGGTGGCACCAGGGGCGCGTCGATCACACCGGGGTACCGGTCGGGCGGACAGTGGTGTGACTCTACAAGTGTTACGTCGAAGGCGCCCAATCGAATTGGTTCGCCCGGGACCGCGACGACGAGGCGGTCCTCCGGTAGGCCATGCCCGCGCCCGACGTTGGCCGCCGACTCGCCGCCGACCAGCTGCGCGCCGGTGCGGTCGGCGACCAGTGCGGAATCCATCACGTGGTCGACGTGGGTGTGCACCGGTATGACGGCCGCCAGCCGCGACACCTGGGCCCGAGCCAGGCAGCCGTCCACGCGGGCCGGTGACGGCGACAGCTTGCCGGCCGCGACCTGCGCCAGGCTGGGGCGGGAGAAATAGCCGTCGGTCATCAGCGCGCACGACCCGTCGTCGATCAGCAGTGTCGCCACACCCATCCACGTCGCCGACAGCCCAACGGCTTCGGCGCCCGGCGCGTCGAACCGGTCCGAGTACCGCCCGATATCGGGGCGACCGAGTCGCAGCCGCATCAGCAGAATGCCCTGAGGTCGACGCCCGCGGCCTTGAGCTGATCGCGCACCGCGGTCGCGATCTGTACCGCGCCGGGCGAATCACCGTGCACGCAAACCGATTCCGCACTGACGGCGATCTGGGCGCCGTCCACCGCGGTGAGGAGTCCGGAGGACACCATGGTCACCACGCGCTCCGCGATCGCCGCCGGGTCGTGCAGCACCGCGCCCGGTTCGCGACGGGACACCAGCTGCCCGTCCGCTTGGTAGGCGCGATCGGCAAACGCCTCGGCCACCGTAGTCAAACCGAGGCCCGCCGCCTCGTCGAAGAACACCGAACCCGCCATGCCCAATACGGGCAGCGTGGCGTCCACCGAACGCACCGCCTCGGCGACGGCAGCGGCCTGCTCGCGGTTGGTCACGATCGTGTTGTACAGCGCGCCATGGGGTTTGACGTAGCAGACCGCCGAGCCCGAGGCGTGGGCGATCGCCTGCAACGCGCCGATCTGATACACCACGTCGGCGACGAGGTCCTCGGCAGCGACGTCGATGAAGCGCCGGCCAAACCCGGCCAGGTCGCGATAGCTCACCTGCGCGCCGATCCGCACACCCCGCTCGGCGGCGCTGCGGCACACCCGTAGCAGTCCGGCCGGGTCGCCGGCGTGGAAACCGCACGCGACGTTGGCACTGGTGACGATCCGCAGCATCGCGTCGTCGTCACCGAGACTCCAGACGCCAAAGCCCTCGCCCAAGTCGGCGTTCAGGTCGATACCGGCCACCTGCCTAGCTTATGGCGTCGATTTACGCGCTGGCCTCCCGCCGTCGGCCCAGCAGCCAGCAAAATACATAGATCAGAAACGAGATCGTTGCGACGAAAACCGACACCGGGACACCGGGCGCCAGGGACAGCACAATGCCGCCAACCGCGGCGATTTCGGCAAAGATCACCGAGGCCACGATGGCTACCACCGGTGAGGCGACGATCCGCGCGGCCGCGGCCGCCGGTGTGATCAGCAACGACATCACCAGCAGCGCGCCGACGATCTGCACGGCCTGGGCGGCCACCACGCCGACCAGCGCCGCGAACACGATGCCCAGCGCCCGCACCGGCACGCCGCGGCCGGCCGCGACGTCGGGATCGACGGTGGCGAACAGCAGCGGTCGGTAGCACGTCGCCAGCACGGCGATCACCAGCAGGCAAACGAGCGCCAGCGTCGCCAGTCCGGTGTAGCCCACGCCCACGATCTGGCCGGTGAGCAGCGCGAAACTCGTCGTCGTGCGCCCGGGGTAGAGGTAGATGAACAACACCGCCAGGCCCAGGCCGAAGGCCAGCACCACCCCGGTCACTGAATCGCGCTCCCGGGCCCGCTGACCGAGGACGCCGAACAGCGCGGCAGCCACGGCGCTGCCGATCAGCGCGCCCAAGCCGACCTGGAATCCGACCAGCAACGCGAAAGCGGCGCCGGTCAGCGACAGTTCGCTGGATCCGTGCACGGCGAACGACATTTGGCGCATCACGATGAACGGGCCGATCAGCCCGGCCACGAGGCCCAGCAGCGCGGCCGCCAGCAGTGCCTGCTGGACGAAGTCGTGGTTCAGCAGCGCCGCGGTGATGTCGAAGGAGAACAGATGATCCAGCACCTCGGAGAGCTGGTGGTTCATAAGGCGTGCCCGCTGTCGTCGCCGATCACCACGTAGCGGTCTTTGACCTTCACCACCTGGATGTCGGCCCGGTACAGCGTCGACAGCGTTTCGGTGTTCATCACCTGCTCGACGGTGCCGATCCTGAATCGGCCGTCGACGAGATACAGCACCCGGTCGACATACGGCAGGATCGTGTTGATCTCGTGGGTGACCACCATGACCGTGGTGTTGGCCTCGCGGCGGCGGCGGTCGATCAGCGCGGCGACCAGCTTGGCGTTGGCCGGGTCCAGGGCCAGTAGCGGCTCGTCGCACAACAGCAGCATCGGGTCGCTGGCCAAGGCCTGAGCGATGCGCATCCGCTGCAACTCCCCACCCGACATCAGCCCGACGCGCACATCGGCCAGCCGCTCGCCGTTGACCTGCGCCAGCGCCTGCCGAACGGCCGCGCGGCGGCGGGCCCGCTCGGCGGACCGCAATGGCATGACGCCCCAATGGTTTCCGTCGATGCCCAGCCGGACCAGGTCGCGCCCGACCAACATCACGTCGCGGTCGATCGGGCGGTGTTGCGGCACATAGCCGATGTCGCCGCTGCCCGAGGTGACCTTCCTGCCGGCTACCAGCGCCGCACCGGCGCTCAGCGACTGTTGCCCGAGCAACACCTTGAGCAGTGAGGTCTTGCCGGTGCCGTTGGGACCGAGCACCGCGATGAACTCACCGGGCGACACCGACAGGTCGAGCTCGTCCCACAGGACGCGATCGCCGAACGCCAGCCGGGCACCGGTGAGCGAGACGGCCGGTGGCTGCGGGTCGGCCGTCTCGACCGCTTGCTCAATTACGGGCATTGTTCTCACTCGAGCGCAACGCGGCTCGCAGCTGGTCGACGGTGTTGCGCTGCCAGCTCAGATAGTCGGCGCCGTCGGGCAGCGTCTCGGTCACTTGAGTGACCGGGATGCCAGCCCGTCGGGCCGCATCCTGCAGGCCGTTGATCGCGGGTGTGGATGTCTGCGGGTTGACCAGCAGCGCCGCGACTTGGTGGCGGTTGACCAGGTCGAGGACGAATGCCATGTCGGCCGGCGAGGGATCGGTTCCGTTCTCGTTGGCCGACATGAAAGCGGGGGGAGTGCGATTCACCAGGCCCGTGGCCTTCAACAGGTAGAACGCGACGGGCTCGGTCGCGACCACGGAGGTGCTGGGATACGTGTTGGCGATGGACCGTTCCGAGGCGGCGATGGCGTCGGTGTCGCGGCCGAATCCGGCGGCGTTGGCCCGATAGTCGGCGGCGTTGTCCGCGTCGGTGGCCGCGAGCCGTTCGGCGATGGCGTTAGCGACGGTCTTGGCGACGCCGAGGTCGTAGAAGACGTGCTCGTTGGGCGGATTCCCGTTGTCCGCCTTGTCGACGAACGAGTAGGCGTCGACCGACTTGATGTCGGAATGGCCGGTCAGCACCGAAGTGACCCACGGGTCGTAGCCACCGCCGTTGTAGATCAACAAGGCGGCGTCCATGACGGCGGCGGCGTCCGAGGCACTGGCCTGGTAGGTGTGCGGATCGATAGTGGCGCCGGACAAGATCGACTTGACGCTGACATGCCGCCCCGCGACGGCGTGCGCAACGCTGCCCCACACATCGGTGGAGGCCACCACGCTGGACCCCTGCAGGTGGGCAGAACCAGCGACGCCGCATCCCGTGATGACCGTCGTGCCGATCAGGCAGGCGGCCAGGGCCGGCAGGAAGCCCGAGAGCCGTCGTCCCGCATTGACTTGTGCCATTTCGTCCCGTCCGCGCCGCACGCAGGTGTGTTTCCGTCGGCCGTCCCGTTTGCCGACACATAATACTAATGAAAATCGTTTCCATTAGAAAGTAGCAGATCGCGGCCGCGTAGGCGCAGGCGAGGATGCGCTGTAGCGTCACCGAGCGTGAGTCCCACACCGCGCCGGCGTGCGACTCTGGCGTCGTTGGCGGCCGAGCTCAAGGTTTCCCGCACCACCATCTCGAACGCCTTCAACCGGCCGGATCAACTCTCGCCCGACCTTCGCGAACGTGTATTCGCCACCGCCAAGCGGCTGGGCTACGCCGGCCCCGACCCGGTGGCACGCTCGTTGCGGACTCGCAAAGCCGGTGCGGTCGGCCTGTTGATGGCCGAGCCGCTGACCTACTTCTTCAGCGACCCGGCGGCGCGCGATTTCGTCACGGGAGTGGCGCAGTCGTGCGAGGAGCAGGGGCAGGGGCTGTTGCTGGTCGCCGTCGGACCCAGCCGGAGCCAGCAGGACGGCGAGGCCGCGGTGTTGGCCGCCGGGGTGGACGGCTTCGTGGTGTATTCGGTGCGCGACGACGATCCCTACCTGCAGGTGGTGCTGCAGCGGCGCGTGCCCATTGTGGTGGTCGACCAGCCGAAGGGCCTGTCCGACGTGTCGCGGGTGGGCATTGACGACAGGGCGGCGATGCGCGAGCTCGCCGAATATGTGCTGGGGCTTGGGCACCGTGAGATCGGGCTGCTGACCATGCGGCTGGGGCAGGACCGCCGCCAAGACCTGGCGGACGCGGAGCGGTTGCGCTCGCTGACTTTCGACGTGCAGCGCGAACGCATCACCGGGGTGTGGGACGCCATGCGGGCCGCGGGTGTGGACCCGGATTCACTGACCGTGGTGGAGAGCTACGAGCACCTGCCGACGTCGGGCGGTGAGGCGGCCAAGGTGGCGCTGGAGGCCAATCCGCGGATCACCGCATTGATGTGCACCGCAGACATCTTGGCGCTTTCGGCGATGGATTACCTTCGGGCGCATGGCATTTACGTGCCTGGTCAGATCAGCGTCACCGGATTCGACGGTGTGCCCGAGGCGATCAGCCGCGGCTTGACCACGGTGTCGCAGCCGAGTCTGCAGAAGGGCCATCGGGCCGGGGAACTACTGCTGAGCCCACCGCGGTCCGGCCTGCCGGTCGTCGAGCTGCTGGACACCGAGCTGATCCGGGGCCGTACCGCCGGTCCGCCGGTCTAGCTCTGGGCGGACTCCGTGTCGCCGATCAGCAATCGCACGGCCAGGTCGAGGCGCTTGCTGACGTCGGTCGCCGAGGCGCGCCGGGTCAGCCACGCCAACAGGTTCGACAACCACACGTCCGAGATCACCCGGGCGATGTGGTACTGGTCCTCGGTCGGCTCACCGTCACTCATCGCGCGCGCGAACATGCTGTCGATCAGCTTCTCGACCTGGTCGACCTCGCTGGCCGCCGACGCGTCGGCGAAAACGTAGGCGCGCGTCATCGCCTCGGTGAGCAACGGATTGCGCTGCATCGCGCGGTTGAGCTTGCCGACCATGAAATTCAGCCGCTGGAACGGCGTGCCGCCGGCCATCGCGGAGCGGTCGGTTTTCGCGTCGATGCGGCCGAACTCCCGGCCCAGGGCCGACACCAGCAGGTGCACTTTCGACGGGAAGTAGCGATACAGCGTCCCGACCGCTACGTCGGCTCGATCGGCCACCGCACGCATCTGAACTGCCTCGTAGCCGCCCTTCGACGCGATGGCCATGGTGGCGTCCAAGATGCGCTTACGACGCTCCCGTTGTGCCTCCGAACCAAGCTCGGACTCAGCCAGAACTGCCACGTTCATGACCTCGCGTGGCTGCGAGTCAGAGACGTGGCCAGAGTTAGTGTTCGCCGGCGACATCTGACGGGTTGCTCCTCTTCCGGGCGGTTCGTTCGCAAACGATACGCAAGCCGAGTGTGAATTTCCCACCTCCGTCCTGCCGGGCCAGCGAGTTGTCCTGCTGTAATGGCGTTCGACTTGACGGTCGTTCGCTGGCACTATTAGAACACGTTCTAGTGGGCTGTAGCGCCCCTAATGGTCACGTTGAATCGAGCACGCGGAGGGCCCCAGGTGGTAGCGACCGTCACTGACGAACAGTTCGCGGCACGCGAGTTGGTGCGCGACTGGGCCCGGAACGCGACCTCCGGGCCGGGTGGGACCGCCGCAATCCGCGCGGTCGAGCAGGGCTGGGACAAGGGAGAGATCGACGCCTGGCGGCCGGTGTTCGCCCGTCTGGCCGACCTCGGCCTGTTCGGCGTCGCCATTTCCGAGGACTCCGGCGGGGCCGGCGGCAGCATCGGGGACCTGTGCGCGATGGTCGAGGAGGCGGCCAAGGCGCTGGTGCCTGGGCCGATCGCCACCACCGCGCTGGCCACGGTGGTTCTCTCCGAGGCGGGCACCGATCCCGAATTACTGTCCGCGCTCGCCACCGGCGAGCGCTTCGCCGGGCTGGCGCTCGAGGGTGACGTGCAGTTCGACAGCAAGTCTTCGCAGGCGTCGGGCACCGTCGATTTCGTGCTGGGCGCCTCGAACACGGTGCGCGGCGGGGTGCTGCTGCTGCCCTCTGACGGGCAGTGGGTCCTGGTCGACACCGGCAGCGACGGCGTTCGGGTGGAGCCGTTGCAGGCCGCCGACTTTTCCCGGCCGCTGGCACGGGTGGTGCTGACGTCGGCGCCGGCGACCCCGATCGCCGAGTCGCGGGAGCGGGTCGAGGAGCTGGCCGCGACGGTGCTGGCGGCCGAAGCGGCCGGCATCACACGGTGGTCGCTCGAGACCGCCGTCGCCTACGCCAAGGTGCGCGAGCAGTTCGGCAAGCCGATCGGTAGCTTCCAGGCCATCAAGCACCTGTGCGCGGAGATGCTCTGCCGCGCCGAGCAGGCCGAGGTGGCCGCCGCCGACGCTGCCCGCGCCGCAGCGGACTCCGGGGAGGCCGACCAGTTCTCCATCGCCGCGGCGCTGGCCGCGAGTGTGGGCATCGCTGCCGCGAAGGCCAACGTGAGGGACTGCATCCAGGTTCTCGGCGGCATCGGCTGCACGTGGGAACATGACGCGCATCTGTACCTGCGCCGCGCGCACGCCATCGGCCGCTTCCTCGGTGGCGCCGAGCGCTGGTTGCGTCGCATCACCGCGCTGACGCAGGACGGGGTGCGCCGCCGGCTGGGCATCGATCTCACCGAGGTCGAGGGTCAGCGAGCTGAGCTCGCCGCGACCGTCGCCGAAATCGCCGCACTGCCCGCCCAGAAGCGGCAGGCGGCCCTCGCCGATGCGGGGCTGCAGGCGCCGCACTGGCCGAAGCCGTACGGGCGCGGGGCGTCCCCGGCCGAACAGCTGCTGATCGACCAGGAGCTGGCCGCGGCCGGAGTGGAGCGACCCGATCTGGTGATCGGCTGGTGGGCGGCGCCCACGATTCTCGAGCACGGCACGCCAGAGCAGATCGAGCGCTTCGTGCCGGCCACCACGCGTGGCGAATTCCTTTGGTGCCAGCTGTTTTCCGAGCCAGGAGCGGGCTCGGACCTGGCGTCGCTGCGCACCAAGGCGGTACGTGGGGACGGCGGCTGGTTGCTGACCGGGCAGAAGGTATGGACGTCGGCGGCGCACAAGGCGCGCTGGGGTGTGTGCCTGGC
This sequence comes from Mycobacterium sp. IDUB_19, assembly GCF_055419445.1. Taxonomy (NCBI): domain Bacteria; kingdom Bacillati; phylum Actinomycetota; class Actinomycetes; order Mycobacteriales; family Mycobacteriaceae; genus Mycobacterium; species Mycobacterium sp. IDUB_19. The sequence goes on from NZ_JBVAXR010000001.1 coordinate 311,401, forward strand.
GCGCACCGACCCCGATGCCCCGAAACACAAGGGCATCACCTACTTCCTGATCGACATGAAATCGCCGGGCATCGACATCCGGCCGCTGCGAGAGATCACCGGCGACTCACTGTTCAACGAGGTGTTCCTGGACAACGTGTTCGTCCCCGACGAGATGGTGGTCGGCACGGTGAACGACGGCTGGCGGCTGGCCCGCACCACGCTGGCCAACGAGCGGATCGCGATGGCCAGCGGGACGGCGCTGGGCAACCCGATGGAAGAGCTGCTGAAGCTGCTGGCGGAGATGGACCTCGACGTCGCCGAACAGGACCGGCTTGGGCGGCTGATCATCTTGGCCCAGACCGGCGCGTTGCTGGATCAGCGCATCGCCCAGCTGGCGGTGGGCGGTCAGGACCCCGGCGCGCAATCCAGCGTCCGCAAGCTCATCGGCGTCCGCTACCGGCAGGCGCTGGCCGAATTCACGATGGACGTCGCCGAAGGCGGCGGCCTCGTTGACCGCCGGGCGGACGGCGACCGCGCGGTGTTCGACTTCCTCAACACGCGCTGCCTCACGATTGCGGGAGGCACGGAGCAGATCCTGTTGACCGTGGCGGCCGAGCGGCTCCTGGGCCTACCGCGTTAGCGAAATTGCCGTCCAGGCTGTCGATTCCAACGATTCGCAGCCGCAGGCGCAATCTCGGCGACGGCTCGGGCCCGCGAAGGGGCTTTTGGCCGTGCAGAGCAGGACTTATGGCCGCTGACTGTCGACGCCCGTGCTCCTAGCGTTGTCATCGTGAGCCATAACGTCGTAATTTTCGTCGTCGTCGCGGCCTTCCTGGCCCTCCTCCTGTTGGGCGCCTCGATCCGGGTGGTGCAGCAGTACCAACGCGGCGTGCACTTTCGCCTCGGCCGGGTGATCGGGGTTCGCGAACCCGGTTTGCGGTTGATCATCCCGATCATCGACCGTCTAGTGCGGATTTCGATGCGCATCGTGACCATGCCGATCCAGTCGCAGGGGATCATCACCCGCGACAACGTGAGTGTCGACATCGCCGCGGTTGCCTACTTCCGCGTCATCGATGCTCGCAAGGCCGTCGTCGTCATCGAAAACGTCAGCACCGCAATCAATCAAATCGCACAGACCACCCTGCGCAACGTCGTCGGGCAGCACTCCCTCGATGAGGTGCTCTCGCAAACCGAGAAGATCAACGGCAGCATTCGCCAGATCCTCGACACCACCACCGTGGAATGGGGCGTGGAGGTCACCGTGGTCGAACTCAAGGACATCCAGCTTCCCGACAGCATGAAACGTGCGATGGCGCGCGAGGCGGAAGCCGAGCGCGAAAAGCGCGCCAAAATCATTGCCGCAGAAGGTGAAGCGCGCGCGGCCGCAGCGCTCGGTGATGCGTCCGACACCATGATGAAGCATCCGCTGGCCTTACAGCTGCGCAACCTGCAGACGCTGCTCGAGCTGGGGGTGGAGAAAAACACCACCATCGTTTTCCCCGCTCCGCTGATGACCGCGATCGGAGAACTCACCAGCTTCCTGACGCGCGAGACGAGCGCCTCCAATATCCCTGCGCCCAGCGGCTTGCCCGGCATCCCCGCCGCGAACTGACCCGAAGGGTAGGCAGGGCGCTGAGCATGTCGGTTGTGTTCTGGGCGCTACGCCGCCGCGTGGCGGCTCGCACCGTCTACAACCGCGCGATTTCGCCTCGGTCGTTAGCGGCGATCAGGAAAACGTCGTCTGGGCGCAGGTACTCGGCGAGGTGGTGTTGATCCCGCTGTAGACCACTTGGATGTGGGTGCAGACGATCACGTTGACGTCGGTCTTGGGCTGGCCGGTCGACCAATCGGTCGAGTCGATGCGGCCGGTCGTCTGGTACTTGTCCGGCGGGCCCTCACCGAAGTAGACGGTGGTGATCTCGTCGGTTCCCATTGATTTCATGACCCGCTCGTATTGGCCGTTGGCGTGGGCGTCCAGGTAGGCCATCCGGTTCGACGACCGGATCTCCATCGTCTGGCGCGCCCACAGACCGGGCGGGAACCCGGTCACACCGTCGGGAGTGCGCACGTCGGCCCCGGCGATGAAATCGCAGTGGCCATCCGATTTGAAGCAGTTGAGGAACGTATGCGTTTCCAGCTGGTTGGGGCCGTCCAGCGGGAACAGCGTGGTGGCCGTGTTGCTCGCCGCCCAGGAACTCGGAACGGGCAGCAACGTCGCCATCAATCCGACGGCTGCCAAGCCCATTACCGACCGGATCATCGGCGCTTCCTTCCGTCGGAACCCTCGATGGAGAACTTAACTCCGCGACTATTCGTCGTAGGTGACTTCTACCGAATCAGATTCCGGGTGAGATTGACAGGCCAAAATTAGCCCCTCATCCAGGTCCTGCTGCTCGAGCACGTCGTTGACCTCCATGTTCACTTTGCCGCTGCGCAGGGTGCAGGCGCATGCCCCACAGTGGCCTTCCCGGCAGGAGAACGGCGCATCCAGGCCTTTGGCGAGCAGGACGTCGAGCAGCTTGGCGCTGCGCGGCCACGACACGGTGTGGGTTTCGCCGTCCAGCTGCACCACCGCGGTGGCCGGCGGCTGGTCGCCCTCGTCGGTGTCCTCGATCGTCACCGCCGCGAACGGATCGGAATCCAGCGACTTGAACACCTCGATATGCACCTGTGGTGCAGGCACTTTCAGCGTCTCGAGGGCTTGGCGCGACGCGTCCATGAACGGGCCGGGCCCGCAGATGAAGGCCTGCCGATCGGTGAACGGCGCGGCCAGCTTCGCCAGCGCGGCCGCGCTCGGCAGGCCCTGCAGCGACTCCAGCCAGTGCAGCACCGTGAGCCGGTCGGGATACTTGGCGGCCAGCTCGCGCAGTGCATCGGCGAAGATCACCGAGCTTTCGTCGCGGTTGGCGTAGACCAGCGTCACCTGCCCGCTGCCTTCGGAGAGTGCCGACTTGCAGATCGACATCACCGGGGTGATCCCGCTGCCCGCGGCCAGCAGCAGGAAGTCCTGGTCGAGCGTCTTGGGCACGAAGTTGCCCGACGGGGCCAGCACGTGGATCCGCATGCCCGCGTGGGCGTTGTCGCACAGCCAGTTGGACGCGTATCCGTCCGCGGTTCGTTTGATCGTCACGGCCAGGGCGTCGTCGGTGAACGGCGAGCTGCACAACGAGTAGCAGCGTGCCACCGAACCGGTGCGGTCGCTGGGCACCCGCAACGTCAGGAACTGGCCGGGTGCGTAGCGCAGCCGCTGCGGCGGAATCGCGGGGTCGCCCGAGGCGTCCGGCACCGCGAACACCAGCGAGCGCGCATCGTCGGTTTCGTCGACGACCTCGGCGATCTGCAGTTCAAGGACGTGGTCGCCGAGCGGCTCGTCCAGATCCGCTTCCGTCAAGACCCACCCTCCCTTTGTTAACAACTAGAACATGTTACAGAAAACCCGATTCATATCGCTACCAGGCGCAGGAATACCCTGCTCGACACAAATCGGAACGTGTTCTAGTCTGCTGTGTAAGTCCACTGAGTAAGTCTGGCCCAGGAGGCAAAGGTAAGTGACGTCCATTCAACAGCGTGATGCGCAGTCGGTCTTGACGGGGATCGACGATCTGCTCCCGAAGATTCGGGAGCGCGCTCAGGCGACAGAGGACCTGCGCCGGCTGCCCGATGAGACCGTTGCCGACCTCGACGAGGTCGGGTTCTTCACCCTGCTGCAGCCCGAGCAGTGGGGCGGTCTGCAATGCGATCCCTCGCTGTTCTACGAGGCGGTGCGGCGGATCGCCAGCGCGTGTGGTTCCACCGGCTGGGTCAGCTCGATCATCGGCGTGCACAACTGGCACCTGGCACTGTTCGACCAGCAGGCCCAGGAGGAGGTCTGGGGTGAGGACCCCAAGACCCGGGTCTCGTCGTCGTATGCCCCGATGGGCGCCGGCGTGGTGACCGACGGCGGCTACCTGGTCAACGGATCCTGGAACTGGTCGTCGGGCTGCGATCACGCCACTTGGGCGTTTCTCGGCGGGCCCGTCATCAAGGACGGCCGGCCCGTCGACTTCGGCAGCTTCCTGATCCCGCGCAGCGAGTACCGCATCGACGACGTGTGGCATGTCGTCGGCCTGCGCGGCACGGGCAGTAACACCGTCGTGGTCAAAGACGTCTTCGTGCCGCGGCACCGCTTCCTGTCCTACAAGGCCATGAACGACGGCACCGCGGGCGGCTATCAGACCAACACCGCGCCTGTCTACAAGATGCCTTGGGGCACAATGCATCCCACCACCATTTCGGCGCCGATCGTCGGGATGGCCTACGGCGCGTACGACGCACACGTCGAGCACCAGGGCAAGCGGGTGCGAGCCGCGTTCGCCGGTGAGAAGGCCAAGGACGACCCGTTCGCCAAGGTCCGCATCGCCGAGGCGGCCAGCGACATCGACGCCGCGTGGCGTCAGCTGAGCGGCAACGTCGCCGACGAGTACGCGCTGTTGTCCGCCGGCAAGGAGATCCCCTTCGACCTGCGCACCCGCGCTCGCCGCGACCAGGTGCGGGCCACCGGTCGTGCGATCGCCTCCATCGACCGGTTGTTCGAGGCTTCCGGCGCCACGGCTCTGGGCAACGACCAACCGGTGCAACGGTTCTGGCGCGACGCGCACGCCGGCCGGGTGCACGCGGCCAATGATCCGGAGCGGGCTTACCAGATCTTCGGTAACAACGAGTTCGGGTTGCCGCCCGGCGACACCATGGTCTAATCCATGGCGGTGACTGACTCCAAGACCGAGGAATTGACGTTCGAGTCCACCTCGCGCTTCGCAGAAGTGGACGTGGATGGGCCGCTGAGGCTGCACTACCACGAGGCGGGCGTAGGTAACGAGCAGACGGTGGTGCTGCTGCACGGTGGCGGTCCGGGCGCGGCGAGTTGGACGAACTTCTCGCGCAATATCCCGGTGCTGGCGAGGCAGTTCCATGTGCTGGCCGTCGATCAGCCCGGGTACGGACACTCCGACAAGCGCGCCGAGCACGGGCAATTCAACCACTACGCGGCCCGGGCACTCAAAGGCCTCTTCGACCAGCTGGGTCTGGGACGTGTTCCGCTGGTCGGCAATTCGCTGGGTGGGGGCACCGCGGTCCGGTTTGCGCTCGACTACCCGGACCTGGCCGGACGCCTAGTGCTGATGGGCCCCGGTGGGGTGAGCGTCAACCTGTTCGCCCCCGACCCGACCGAGGGCGTCAAACGGTTGGGGAAGTTCTCATCTGCGCCCACCCGCGAGAATCTCGAGGCGTTTCTGCGGGTGATGGTCTACGACCAGAAACTGATCACCCCCGAGTTGGTCGAGCAGCGCTTCGCGTTGGCCAGCACGCCGGAATCGCTGACCGCGACCCGGGCGATGGGAATGTCTTTCGCCGGAGCGGATTTCGAGCTCGGCATGATGTGGCGCGAGGTGCATCGGCTGCGCCAGCCGGTGCTGCTGATCTGGGGCCGCGAGGATCGGGTCAACCCGCTGGACGGGGCACTGGTCGCGTTGAAGACCATTCCGCGTGCACAGCTCCACGTTTTCGGGCAATGTGGGCACTGGGCGCAGGTGGAGAAGTTCGACGAGTTCAACAAGCTCACCATCGATTTCCTGGGAGGTGCGCGATGAGCATTCGCTCTCTGGGCTACCTGCGCATCGAGGCCACCGACATGGCGGCCTGGCGTGACTACGGCCTGAAGGTTCTCGGCATGGTCGAGGGCAAGGGTACAGGCGAAGGCGCGCTGTATCTTCGAATGGACGATTTCCCGGCCCGGCTGGTGATCGTCCCCGGCGAGCAGGACCGCCTCATCGAAGCAGGCTGGGAATGCGCGAACGCCGCAGGCCTGCAAGAGATCCGGAACCGGCTCGACGTCGAGGGCACGCCCTACAAGGAGGCCACCGCCGCCGAACTCGCCGATCGCCGGGTGGACGAGATGATTCGGTTCTCCGACCCGTCCGGCAACTGCCTGGAGGTCTTCCACGGCGCCGCCCTCGAACACCGCCGGGTGGTCAGCCCGTACGGGCACAAGTTCGTCACCGCCGAGCAGGGGCTGGGACACGTGGTGTTGACGACCCGCGACGACGAAGAGACATTGCACTTCTACCGCGACGTGCTGGACTTCAAGCTGCGTGACTCCATGCGGCTGCCGCCGCAGGTGGTCGGCCGGCCCGCCGACGGGCCGCCGGCGTGGTTGCGGTTCTTGGGCTGCAACCCGCGTCACCACAGCCTCGCCTTCATGCCCGGAGAGACACCGAGTGGCATCGTGCACCTGATGGTCGAGGTCGAAGAAGCCGATGACGTCGGGCTGTGCCTGGACCGGGCGCTGCGGCGCAAGGTACCCATGTCGGCGACGCTGGGCCGCCACGTCAACGACCTGATGCTGTCCTTCTACATGAAGACCCCCAGCGGATTCGATATCGAATTCGGTTGTGAGGGAAGACAAGTCGAAGACCACGATTGGATCGCCCGGGAGAGCACCGCGATCAGCCTGTGGGGTCACGACTTCAGCGTCGGCTTCAAGGGTTGATTTCGAGGCCGACCATGACTACCGCGCCGATCGACCCGCGCACGTTCCGCAGCGTGCTGGGTCAGTTCTGCACCGGGATCACGATCATCACCACCGTGCACGACGATGTCCCGGTCGGCTTCGCCTGCCAGTCTTTTGCCGCGCTGTCGCTGGACCCGCCGCTGGTGCTGTTCTGCCCGACCAAGGTGTCGCGATCTTGGAAGGCCATCGAGGCCAGCGGCCGGTTCTGCGTCAACATGCTGACCGAGAGTCAGAAGCACGTCTCGGCGCGATTCGGATCCAAAGAGCCGGACAAGTTCGCCGGGATCGACTGGCACCCTTCGGAACTCGGCTCGCCCATCATCGACTCTTCGCTTGCCCACATCGACTGCACGGTGGCATCCGTGCACGACGGTGGAGATCACTTCGTGGTGTTCGGTGCGGTGCAGTCGCTGTCGGAGGCGCCCAAGATCAAGCCGCGGCCCCTGCTGTTCTATCGCGGCGAATACACCGGGATCGAACCGGACAAGACGACGCCGGCCCAGTGGCGCGACGACCTAGAGGCGTTTCTCACCACCACGACGCAGGACACCTGGCTCTAGCCCGGGCTCAGCCTGGCGCCCCGCGATAGGTCTCCTGCCGCACGGCTTCCGCGTTGGTCGGCGCTTGCGCCGACTCGGCCGACCATGCCTCGCTGGGGTCGGACGTGGGCTCGTCGGCCTCGCGATCCTGCTTGCCGGTCTTCGGGTCGATGCGGTCGGCGTGATCCCATCGCTCTTGGAGTTGCTCGCGTGATGCTGCGGCCGCGCTTTGATGCTGGGCTGCATGCTCCTGCAACCTGGCGGCCTCGGCGGCCTTGACCTCGGCCTCGGCTTGGGCGGCACGAGCTTTGGCGGCCGTTTCCTGAGCCAGCGCTTCACGGCGCTCGAGCTGGGCCGACTCCAACTTGGCCTGCTCACGAATCTCTTCGGCCTGCCGATGGCGGCGGCGATTCCTGGTGGTACTGACCGCCACGACCAAGGCGGCGACCAACAGAACTGCTACTACTGCGGCGATGACGATCCACATGGTGTTGCTGGACATTAGGGGGCTCCGTTATCTGTGTGGTGGCGTTTGATGACAGCCCATCTCCACTCGGTTCCCCATATTCGACATATATAAAACAAGCGGTCATCGCGCCCCGAACCCGGCGGTGTTGTGGGTGTCTCGCGCTCTAGCGCTCTCAGCCGCCTTGGCGCAGATGAATGTTTGGCGGCGCCGCAATTTGGAAAATCGATTCGGCATGCACTCGCCGGCTGCCCGGGCATTGCGCTCGCAGCTCGGTGATGGGTTCCCGGTGGCCCGTTGAGGGGGCGGGCCACCGGGCCGATCCGTTTCTACGGATCCCCATATTAGACATATATCAAACAAGCGCAGGATGCGCTGCTCCAGGCGGATTTTTCTGGGCTAATGCGCTTGATTCGCCGCCGGCAGCTGTGAGAAGTCGGTCACTACATGAAGTCGAGCGCCTCGACGGTCGCGATCGGACCCTCATGCGTGGGCCGGTTCGCGCCACCGATGACATAGATCGTGTTGCCCACGGTTGCCACCACCTCGGCGTGCCGTGGCGTCGGCATCGGGGCCAACGTGCTCCACTTCCCGTCGGCGATGTCGTACATCTCGACCACGTTCAGCACCATCGCGGGTTCTTCACCACCGACGGCCACGATCCTGCCGTCGATGTAGGTGGCGCCGTAGCTTCCCCGCGGTGTCGGCATACCGATCAACTTGGTCCATTGCCCGGATTGCGGGTCGAACCGCTCTAAAGCCGCGGAGTTCTTGTCCGAGGACAGGAACCGCCCGCCGATCGTGTACACATAAGTGCCATCCGACACCGCGGCCAGGTGTTCGCGCGGGGTCGGCATGTCGGCGGCGTCTGTCCAGGAGCTGCCGTCGAAGACTTCGGTCTGCGGAACGAGCTGCTTGGCGTTCTGCCCGCCCACGACGACGAGTTTGTCACCCACCACCGCCGCGGCCGGCGCCACCCGAGCATGCGTCATCGGCGGTAACTCCACCCAGTTGCCGCCGCGCAAGGCGAACACTTTGTTAGACCCTTGGGCGATGCTGTCGCTCGTGCCGCCGAGCACCACCACCTCGCCGCGATAGGTCGCCGCCGCCGCATGGTGCAGCGGGATGGGCAGCGGCGGGCCGGCTTCCCAGGCTCCGGTTTTCGGGTCGAAACTCTCGACCGTCTGCAGGGCAGCGCCGTTGCGCAGGCCGCCCATGATCCAGATCTTGTCGTTGAGCACGGTCCACGCCATCATCAGGCGTGCGGTCGGTGCATCCGGCAGGGAACGCCACTGCGAGGCCGGCTGGATCTTTCGTGTCGGCAGTTTCAACGCTTCCGCCGTCGAGATCGCCTGGCTATCTCCGATGGCACTCGATCCGCCGATCGCATAGACGGACTTCTCGACCGCCGCGACGGCCATGCCGTGCCGCGCGGTCGCCATGTCCGGCAAACCGCCCCACGTTTTCGTCATCAGATCGAACACCGAAACGCTCTTGAGGACCTGCCCCCCGAACACACCTCCGACGGCCACCAGCCGTCCGTCGGCAATGGCAACGCCAAGATCACTGCGTGCCTGGGGGAGTCCGGGCAGGGTCGTCCAGGTTTTCGTGGCCGGGTCATACGCCTCGACGTTCACCTGGTCGGAGTCCCCGGTGGTGCCGCCGACCGTGTAGACGAGCTTTCCGTCCGACGCTGCGGCGAGCAGCTGCCGCGGCGTCGGTATCGGTGCGCCCAGGCTCCAGGAAGTGCCGTCGAAAACCTCGGTGGTGTTCAGCAGTGCGCCGTTGGCGTCGACACCGCCCGTGACGACGAGGCGGTCGCCCACGACGGCGGCCGCCGCCGCCGCCCGGGGCTGCAGGAGATGGGGCAGCTCCACCCAGCGACTGTTGATGACCCGCCAAACCTGGTCCGTCGCAACCTTTTTGCCGCCAACGGTCTTCCAGCCACCGAGCACGACCGGGTTTCCCTGCCAGTTGACCGCCATCGCGCGCTGCACGGCAACGGGTAGATCGTCGCCACCTTTCCAGCTGTCGAGGACGGGGTCATAGCCCTCTTGTATGGCGGAGACGGCGCCGTCGCTGCGAATCCCGCCGAAGATCCAGATCGTGCCGTCGACCTGCGTGGTCGCCGCCGCAACACGCGACACGCGGTCGTTCGTGATCGGCTTCCACTCCACCGGCGCCTGGGTTGTCGGTTGGCTCGCGACGGGCTTTTTGTTGTTGTCGGGTGCAAGCCCGAAGTAGAGACCGCCGACGACCAACAGCACGACCAGGACGGCAGCACCGCCGACCATCGCGACGCGATTGCGTTTCTTGCCCGGCTCGGCGAACCACTCCCGCGCCTTGACCAGGAACGGCTTGCGCCAAGATGGCGGGACCGATCCGGATGACGCGGGTTGCCCGGGACCGCCCGGCGGGCTCATTCCTGAGCCGCCGCCCGCCATTTCCGTTACCTGTCCCGCCGGTGCCGATCCGCCGACCAACGCCTGGGTTTCTCCGTTGTACGCGCCGCGCAAGATGCTGGCCGCTTTGGAGAACTCGTCCTGGTCAGGCGGCTGCAGACCCGGCGAAGCGCCCCCGACGATGTCACTGAATGGCCTGGTGGCGCTCGCCGGATCTGCCGCCGGTGGGGCCGATTTCGGCACGGTCGACGTAGTGCGGTCCGGCACGTGCGCCGCCGTTCCGGAAGCGACCGCAGTCTCCGGGGATACGTTCGGTTGTTTGTTGCCCGTGCGTGCTGCGTCGGGCCCGGTGCTGGTGATCGCCATCGAATCGGGTCGCAAACCGTTGAGGCGCTGGGCGGCCTGCAATTCGCGGCCCCACTCCTCCGCGGACGCGGGCCGTTCCGCCGGGTCGATCGCCATCGCATGCTCGATCGCCAAGCACACCGCGTCCGGGATTCCTTCCGGACGCATGTCCGGGACCTTTGTCGTACTGATGCGCAGATACTGCGCGACCAGGTCCTCGTTGTTCTTGCGCTCGTGGGCAGCACCGCCCGCGATCAGCGCATAGATCGTGGCGCCCAGCGAGTAGACGTCGGAAACGACCGTCCCCGGGGTACCGGTCATTACCTCGGGCGCGGTGTAGTCGATTGTGCCGGAGAAGAACCCGGTCGCGGTTTCGTAGCCACCTTCGATGTGGGCAATCCCGAAATCACTGAGTTGCGGCTCGCCGTAGTCGTTGAGCAGCACGTTCGCCGGCTTGATATCGCGGTGCAAAGTGCCGCTTCGGTGCGCGGTTTCCAGTGCCCCGCATAACTTCACGGCGATCCGCAAAGTCTCCGGCCACGCGATCGGCCCTTCTCGGCGCAGCCGGACAGCCAACGAATCCGAGGCCATGTACGGCATCACGATGTATGGTCGGCCACTCGTGGTTACGCCGACGCGCAGGATGTTGACGATGTTGGGATGCCCCGAGAGCCCGCCCATCGCATAACCTTCACGCAGAAATCGCTCCTGGCCCTCAGCGTCGATATGCGTCGGCAGCACCTTGATTGCGACGTTGCGCCCGAGCGCCGTCTCGTAGGCGCAATAGATCACCCCAGCGCCGCCCCGGGCCACTTGGCGCGCGTCTTGGAACCCAGCGGAGGCCAACTCCGATATGAGGCCGCTGGGCTCCGGCGCTGGTGCGTCGGTCGGGGGTCCCACAGTCATTTTCTTGTCGCTCAGCTTCCCGGAGATTGCCGAAATTTGCGAGCTCAAGAGTATCGCTCGTCACCTACTTGGGGATACGAATCCGCGATGCGCAATCAGGCTGTGACCCGCAATGGCCCTGTTCGTGCTGAGCGCGAACGCGCAAAACGACCAGTTAACGGCAGGCGACAACAGCCGAACCAGCTGAAATCGGGGGCCTCGACCGTGGCGACGGGACCATGCGCCCGCCGTCAGCCGAACGGCACCAGTGGGGCATGAATTTGACCCAAACACCTTCGCGCGCCGTGGGTTTTCTGTCGGTCGACCCTCGGCCAGAATGGACCCATGACACTGGATCTGACCGCGTACTTCGACCGCATCAACTATCGCGGTGCCGTCGAACCGACCCTCGAGGTGCTGCAAGGTCTGATCACTGCTCACACGCAGGCCATCCCGTTCGAGAACCTCGACCCGGTGCTGGGCGTGCCGGTCGACGATCTGAGCCCGGACGCACTGGTCGACAAGCTGGTTCACCGGCGCCGGGGCGGCTATTGCTACGAGCAGAACGGGCTGATGGGTTACGCGCTGGCCGAGGTGGGCTTTCAGGTGCGCCGATTGGCCGGGCGGGTGATCTGGATGCTGCCGCCCGCCGCGCCGTTGCCGGCCCAGACCCACACCGTGTTGGCCGTGACGTTCCCCGGCTCGCTGGGGTCCTATCTCGTCGACGTTGGCTTCGGCGGTCAGACCCTGACGTCTCCCATCCGCTTAGAAACCGGCAACGTCCAGCAGACAACGCACGAGCCCTACCGGCTCGAGGACCGCGGCGACGGCCTGGTGCTGCAGGCCCAGATCCGTGGTGAGTGGCAGTCGCTGTACGAATTCACCACCCAAACCCGCCCGCAGATCGATCTGAAGATGGGTAGCTGGTACGTCTCGACAAACCCCGCCTCGCACTTCGTGACCGGCCTGATGGTCGCACTCGTCAGCGACGACGCCCGGATCAACCTGTCCGGCCGCAACCTGGCCATCCATCGCGACGGTGGGACCGAAAAGATCGTTCTCGACGATGCGGCCGCGGTCATTGACGTCCTTAGCGATCGGTTCGGAATCAATATCGGCGATGTCGGCGAACGCGGTGTGCTCGAAGAGCGCATCGCCAATATTTTCGGCAATTGAGCGCCCTCTGCGGGCGAAAATCGGGGCCCGAAAACGGCGGTCGAGCAAATCTGCCCGTACTGTTTTGGCAGCGCTAACAGGCCCCGAGCAGTGACAATTGGGCCGATAGTGGCCCGATCGTGATCTCCGCCATAGCGAACCGGTGCGGCAAATAACACATGCGCGGATTAATCTGTCCTACCGTGAGTCGGGAACTCTGCTTGGAGGACGTCGTGCCCACTTCGGGCGCTGTGGACCCTTTCGCGTTGCGCGCGGGCGCCATCGCCGTGCCCGAGGGTTTGACGTTGACCTCGTATTTTGACCGCAACCGGGCCGAGCACGGCGACAGTCCGGCATATCGCTTCCTTGACTACTCGCAGGAACCGGATGGCCGGCCGGAAGTGCTCAGCTGGAATCAGCTGTGGGCCCGGGTCTGCGCAATCGGCGCCCGGCTGCAGCAGGTCACCAAGCCGGGGGATCGCGTGGCGATCCTCGCGCCGCAGGGCCTCGATTATGTGGCGGCGTTCTTCGGTGCTGTCTATGCGGGCAATATCGCGGTCCCGCTCTTTGCGCCGACCATGTCGGGGCATGCCGAGCGGTTGGCTGCGGTGCTGGCCGACGCCCGGCCCGCCGCGGTGTTGACCACGACCGCCGTCGCGGAGTCGGTTCGGACGTTCATCCGGACGCTGGCGCCCAACGAGCGACCGCGGATCATCGCGGTGGACGCACTGCCGGAGACGCTCGGTTCGACGTTCTCCGGCGCGGCCCTCGACACCGACGACATCGCCTACCTGCAGTACACGTCGGGCTCGACGCGGTCACCGGCCGGCGTGGAGATCACCCATCGATCCGTCTACACGAACGCGATGCAGATGGTCATGACCGGTGCGCTGGATGTGGACGTCCGAACGGTGAGCTGGCTGCCCCTGTACCACGACATGGGCTTGATGATGATCATGTTCACGGCGTTCTTCGGGGCGCAGGTCACGCTCATGGACCCGATGGCGTTTTTGCGCCGGCCCTACCGGTGGATCAAACAACTTGGGATCGAGGCGAGCTACGGCCGCACCTTTGCGGCGGCGCCGAACTTCGCCTTCGAGCTGACAGCCGAGCGAGGTCTGCCGCCGGCGGGCGAGACCCTCGACCTCAGCAACGTTGTCTGCGTCCTCAACGGGTCCGAGCCCGTCACTATGCCGGCGATCGAGAAGTTCACCAAGGCGTTTGCTCCCTACGGTCTGCCCGCCAACGCCGTCAAGCCGTCCTACGGGATGGCGGAAGCGACGCTCTCGGTGGCCAGCATCTCCCAGGAGGCCGCGGCGAGCGCCATCTTCCTCGACCGCGAACAGCTCGGCGCGGGCCACGCGGTGATCGTGGCCCCCGAGGATCCGGGCGCTGTCGCACAGGTGTCGTGCGGGCAGCCGATCCCCGATCAGTGGGTGGTGATCACCGACCCGGACGGCAGCGAGGTGCCGGACGGCGCCGTGGGCGAAATCTGGTTGCAGGGCAACAACATCGGTCGCGGATACTTCGGGCGCGAGGACGAGACGCGACGCGTGTTCGGCAACAAGCTGCATTCCCGTCTCGCCGCCGGCAGCCATGCCGAGGGCGCCGCCGACAAGGGCTGCTGGTTGGCGACCGGTGATCTCGGTGTCTACGTCGACGGCGAGCTGTACCTGACCGGCCGGATCAAGGACCTGATCATCATCGATGGTCGCAACCACTACCCGCACGACATCGAGACCTCGGTCAGCAACTCGTCGCCCGCCGTCCGTACCGGCTATGTCGCCGCGTTCTCGGTTCCCGCCGACGTGCTCGCATCTCCGGATGGCGGCTCCGGCGAGCAGTTGGTGGTGATCGCCGAGCGGGCACCGGGCGCGGGCCGTACCGATCTGAGTTCGATCGCGGACACTGTGCGAGCGACCATTTCGCGCAACCACCAGGTCCGCGTAGCCGACGTGCGGCTCGTGGCCGCCGGCACCATTCCCCGCACTACGAGCGGCAAACTCGCCCGTAGCGCCTGCCGGGCCGAATACCTCGCGGGCAAGTTCAACCGCTGACCGACAGCCACGGCCCCATTCGGCGCACGGCTTCTTCGATGTCACTCGTCGGTCCGGCGAACGACAGCCGGACGAACTTGCCGCCCTGCTCGGTGTCGAAGTCGATACCGGGAGCGATCGCAACCCCGTTGTCGGCCAACAACTTCGAGCAGAACGCGAGCGAGTCGTCGGTGAATTCCGAGACGTCGGCGTAGACGTAGAACGCCCCGTCGGTCGGTGCCAGCCGGTCGATGCCGATTCCGCGCAGCCCGTCGAGCAGCAGCGAGCGGTTGACCGCGTAGTGGTTCAGGTTCCCGTCGGCTTCGGCGGTCGACTCCGGGGTGAACGCCGCCACCGCGGCGACCTGCGACAGCGTGGGCGGGCAGATGGTGAAGTTCCCGGTCAGGCGGTCCACCGCGCGAAGTAACTCGGGTGGCACCAGCAGCCAGCCCAGCCGCCAGCCGGTCATCGCGTAGTACTTGGAAAAGCTGTTGACCACCACGGAATTTCGCGATGTCTGCCAGGTACAGCTGGTCTGCGGGGCTCCCTGGTAGACCAGTCCGTGGTAGACCTCATCGCTGATCAGCCGCACGCCGGAGGCGTCACACCAGGACGCGATCGCCGCCAGCTCCTCGGGCGGTATGACGGTTCCCGTGGGATTGGCCGGGCTGGCGACGATGACGCCGCGTACCGGTGGGTCGAGTTCGGCGAGCATCTGCGCGGTGGGCTGGAATCGGGTCTCTGGACCGCACGGGATCTCCACTACCTCACATCCCAACGCGGACAAGATGTTCCGATAGCACGGGTAGCCCGGACTGGCCAGTGCCACCCGATCGCCGACGTCAAAGCACGCGAGAAACGCCAGCAGGAACCCTCCCGAGGAGCCCGTGGTGATCACCACAGCGTCGGACTCGACGGAGATACCGTGCAGGCGTTGGTAATTCGCCGCAATCGCGGAGCGCAGCTCCGGAATGCCCAAGGCCACCGTGTAACCCAGCTGCTTGCCATGCAGGGCGGCCGCCGCGGCGGCACGCACCGGTTCGGGAGCGCCCACGCTGGGCTGGCCCGCCGACAGGTTAACCAAGTCGCCGTGGCTGCGCTGACGCTCTGCGGCCGCCAGCCAAACATCCATCACATGGAATGGCGGGATGCCGGCGCGCAGCGCGACGGAGCCGTTCACGACGTCTTGAGCACCTCGGATTCCAGCCGGCGCAGCACCTCTCGCGGCGAGTCGAGCAGCTGTGCGCTGCCGTGCGCGCGTTTGAAATAGAAATGCATGTCGTGTTCCCAGGTAATCGCTATGCCCCCGTGCAGCTGGATGCCCTCGCTCGTCACAGTACACAGCGCCTCGCTGGCGGCCAGCCGAGCTGTTGCGGCGTTGGTGGGAGTGGGGTCGCTGCATGCGTCGGTCACCACGGCCTTGGCCGCGGCGATCGCGACATACAGATCGGCCATCCGGTGCTTGAGCGCCTGGAAGCTACCGATCGGCCTGCCGAACTGCACCCGGTTCTTGGCGTATTCGACGGTCAGCTCCAGACAGCGTTCGGCGGCCCCGATCTGCTCGGCCGCCAGCAGGATGGCCGCGATGTCGGCCAGGCCGGGGTCGGGGCCCAGCGTGACGCTGTCCTCGGGCTGGACCCGGGCCAGCCGGCGGGTGGGGTCCATCGTGGTCATGGGTTGCGCGTCGAATCGGGTCCACCTGCTCAGCTGGCCGTCGTCGACGGCGACGACGACGTCGGCGATGTCGCCGTTGATCACGTAGTCGGCGTCCAGGACCAGCGCCCCGATCGAGCTGCCCTCGGCGAGCGATTCCAGCGTTTGGGCGTCCGGCTCGGGTGCGGCCAGCAGTGCCAGCTCCGCCAACGTGGTGCCCAGTAGCGGGGAGGGCACCAATGCGCGGCCAAGCTCTTGCAGAACCGTTGCGGCGTCGGCTAATTCACCGCCGGCCCCGCCCAGCTCCTCGGGTATTACCAGCGCGGCGGCACCGACCTGCTCGCACAACAGCTGCCACAGCGACTCGTCATAGCCGCGCTCGGATTCGATCGCCGCGCGGACCGCCGCGGGGTTGGCGTGTTTGGTGACCAGCGCGGCGACGGTTTCGGCCAGCAGCTCCCGTTCTTCAGTCATGGCGCCGCTCCTCTCCCCCGCAAGCGGGTGGGGGTACCTCCCTCTGGGGGCGTACCCCCACATCGCTTCGCTCTGCATCGTCGACGGCGCGACTCACAATGCCTCCAACACTCGGCGCCGGTGCGCCTCCGGCGTGCCCCAGGCCGATCGCAAAGCTTGCACCCGCAGCAACCATAGTGACAGGTCGTGTTCCTGGGTGAAACCGATTGCGCCGTGCGTCTGCAACGCCGAGCGGGCGGCCAGCAGACCGGCGTCGGACGCCGCGGCCTTGGCCGCGCTCACGTCGCGCGCGGCAGCACTCGTATCATCGGCCAGTGCCAGCGCGGCGCCGTACACCAGGGGGCGAGCCAGTTCGATCGCGATGTGCACGTCGGCCAGCTTGTGCTTGATCGCCTGATACGAGCCGATCACCCGACCGAACTGGCTGCGCTGCTTGGCGTATTCGACGGTGTCATTCAGCTGCGCCTCGGCGGCACCGACCAGCTGCGCGGCGGTCGCCAAGGCCCCGAACTCGTAGGCGCGCTTGATATCTGCCTGCCAAGCCTCGCCGCTTGCAGCCACGTCATAGAGACGCCGGCTGGGGTCGACGGACCGGTGGGACTCGCCCGCGGTCGCCTCGCTGACGCCCTTGTCGCTGGCTAGCAGCACCAGTCCGGCGGCCTCGGCGTCAACGGCGCGCGGCGTGTGCGGCGGCAGCGCGACCGTCGCGATCAGTTCACCGGACGACAGCTCGGCGCTGCGTTCGTCGCCGGCGAGCAAAATCGGTGCTACGGCAATGGATTCGGTGACCGGGCCGGGCACACACCAGCGTCCGAGGCGTTCGAGCGCCACCACCAGGTCCACCGGGTGGGCGTCGAGGCCGTCGAATTTCTCCGGCACGACCAGCGCGGTGACGCCGAGGTTGGCCAGCTGCTCCCACACCTTGCGACCGGGCGCGATGTCTCCGTCCGACCAAGCGCGCAGCGCGCCGGGCAGGTCCGCCGCGCCCAGAGCGGCATCGATGCTGGCCGCGAAGTCGCGCTGCTGTTCGTCGAGCGCAAATTTCACTTCTTGCCTCCGGACTTTTCGCGCGGCAGGCCCAGTAGCCGCTCGGAGATGATGTTGCGCTGAATTTCGTTGGTGCCGGCGTAGATCGGGCCGCCCAGCGCGAACAGCAAGCCATCGGTCCACGGCCCGGCTAGCTCGCCGTCGGCGCCCCGGATGTCCAACGCGGTCTGATGGATCGCGACGTCAAGGTCGGACCAGAACACCTTGGTCACCGACGATTCGGCGCCCAGCTCGCCCCCGGCTGCCAGCCGGGTCACCGTACCGAACGTCTGCAGGCGGTAAGCCTGAGCTTTGATCCAGGCATCGGCGACGCGGTCGGCAAGGGCATCGGGGGAGCCGCTGTCCTTCCAGAGCTGCACCAGCCGTTCGGCGGCCGCCAGGAAGCGGGCCGGGCTGCGCAGTGACATACCGCGTTCGTTGCTCGACGTGCTCATGGCGGCGCGCCAGCCGTCGTTGGGGGTGCCGATGACGTCCTCGTCGGGGACAAAGACGTCGTCGAGGAAGATCTCACCGAAGCCGGTGTCGCCGCCCAGCTGCACGATGGGCCGCACGGTCACACCCTGTGCCTTGAGGTCGAACATGAAGTACGTCAGCCCGTTGTGCCGCTCCGCGGCGGGGTCGGACCGGAACAGCCCGAAGCCCATCTCGGCGAACGGCGCCCGCGAGCTCCAGATCTTCTGGCCGTTCAGCAACCAGCCGCCCTCGGTCTTAGCCGCGGTGGACCGCAACGACGCCAGGTCGCTACCGGACTCGGGCTCCGACCAGGCCTGGGCCCAGATCTGTTCGCCGCTAGCCATTTTCGGCAAAATTCGGTCCAGCTGCTCGTCAGTGCCGTGCGTGAACAAGGTCGGCGCCAGCATCGAGGTGCCGTTGGCGCTGGCCCGGCCCGGTGCTCCGGCCCTGAAATACTCCTCCTCGAAGACCACCCAGTGCAGCAGCGGCGCGTCACGGCCCCCGTACTTCTTCGGCCAGTTGATCACCGACAGGCCGGCGTCGAACAGCACCTTGTCCCAATAACGGTGCTGGGCAAAGCCTTCCGCATTGTCGTACGACTTCGTCGGGATCGAGTCGGCGTTGGCCGAGAGGAAGTCCCGCACTTCGGCCGCAAACGCCAGCGTCTCTTCGTCGAGTTCCAGATCCAATTCAGGCCAACTCTCGCAGTTGTGGTTTGAGTACCTTGCCGCCGGCATTGCGCGGCAACGCGTCGACGAACCGCACCGACCGCGGTGCCTTGAAGTTCGCCAAATGTTCTCGGGTATAAGCGATTACTGACTGTTCTTCGAGGTTTGCGCCCGGCCGGGTCACCACGAACGCGCGCCCCACCTCACCGAGGCGCTCGTCGGGTACTCCGATCACCGCGGCGTCGGCCACCCCAACCATGCGGGCCAGCACCTGTTCGATCTCGGCGGGGTAGACGTTGAACCCGCCGCAGATGTACATGTCCTTGAGCCGGTCGGTGATGCGCAGGTTGCCGGCCTTGTCGAGGACGCCGATGTCGCCGGTGTGTAGCCAGCCTTCGGCGTCGATGGCCGCGGCGGTGGCCGCCGCGTCGTCGAGGTAACCCAGCATCACGTTCGGCCCGCGCAGCAGCACCTCCCCGGATTCGCCGGCAGTCGCCGAGTCGATGCGCAATTCGAAGCCGGCGAACGGACGCCCGCACGTGGTGGCGACGGTCACGGCGTCATCGTCGGCGCGGCAACTGGTGCCCATGCCGTTGGCCTCGGTCAGGCCATAGGCGGTCAGCACGATGTCGATGTCGAGCTCGGATTGCATGCGCTCCACCAACACAACCGGAACGGTGGCCGCGCCGGTCACCGCGAACCGCAGCGAGCTCAGGTCGTAGTCGTGGCGCGCCGGGTGATCGAGCAGCGTCTGGTAAATCGTTGGTGGCCCGGGCAATACGGTGATGCGGTGCTGCTCGATTGCCTGCAGGGCGCGCAATGGATCGAAGGTGAGATGCGGAATCAGCGTCGCACCGGTTTGCAAGCAGGCCAGGATGCCGGCCTTGTACCCGAAGTTGTGGAAGAACGGGTTGATGCACAGGTAGCGGTCGTCACTGGTGATCTTGCCGTTGGCGGCCCATGACGCCGAGGCCGACAGCGATTGCCGGTGCGCGCACAGCACACCTTTGCTGCGGCCGGTGGTTCCGGACGTGAACAGGATGTCGCTGACGTCGTCGGGGACGACGGCGGAGGCACGAGTGATCACCGCGGCTTGGACCTCTGGGTCGGAGCCGCCGGCGATGAACTCGTCCCAGGTTCCGTCGTCGGCGTCGATCGGAATCCGGACGATGTGCCGCAGCGCCGGCAGTGCGGCGCGGTCCAGGTCGCCCAGGCGATCGTTGCCGAGGAATTGCCCCATCCCGAACAGCACCGGCGCACCGGTTCGCGCCAGGATGTCACTGGCCTCCGATGCGGTGTAGCGGGTGTTCAGTGGCACCATTGCGGCGCCGGCATGATGAATCGCCAGACAGGCGATGACCCAGTGCCAGGTGTTCGGCGACCACACGGCCACCCGATCGCCATGCTCGACGCCGAGTGCGATCAGGGCCGCGGCCGCGCGGTGTACCTCGTCGCGCAGTTCGGTGGCGGTGAAGGACCGGTCGTCGGTGATCAGCGCGGCCTGGTCGGGGAATTGGTCCACGAAATGATCCAACGCCGCGGGCACAGTGCGCGGATCGTCGGTCATCGGGATACTCCTAACAAAGCAAGTGCTTGGTAGGTTAGCCTACAGGGCATGCAGGACGTCGAGGAGTTCCGGGCGGAGGTCCGCGGTTGGCTCGCCGACAATCTGGTCGGCGAATTCGCAGCACTCAAGGGTCTTGGCGGCCCCGGGCGTGAGCACGAGGCATTCGAAGAACGACGGGCATGGAATCAGCATCTCGCGGCGGCGGGGCTGACCTGTCTGGGCTGGCCGGTCGAGCACGGTGGCCGGGGGCTTTCGACCGCGCACCGGGTGGCGTTCTACGAGGAGTACGCAAAGGCCGATGCTCCGGACAAGGTCAATCACTTCGGCGAGGAGCTGCTCGGCCCGACGCTGATCGCGTTCGGGACACCCGAGCAACAGCAGCGTTTCCTGCCGCGCATCCTCGACGTCACCGAGCTGTGGTGCCAGGGCTATTCGGAGCCAGGCGCCGGCAGCGACCTGGCCAACGTGGCGACCACCGCCGAACTTGACGGCGACGAGTGGGTGATCAACGGCCAGAAGGTGTGGACGTCGCTGGCCCACCTGTCGCAGTGGTGTTTTGTGGTCGCGCGCACCGAGAAGGGCTCCAAGCGGCACGCCGGCCTGTCGTATCTGCTGGTGCCGCTGGACCAGCCGGGCGTGGAAGTGCGACCGATCGTCCAGATCACCGGCACCGCGGAGTTCAACGAGGTCTTCTTCGACGACGCCCGCACCGAGGCCGGCTTGGTGGTCGGCGAGCCGGGCGACGGCTGGCGGGTCGCGATGGGGACGTTGACCTTCGAGCGCGGAGTGTCGACGCTGGGGCAGCAAATCCGTTACGCCCGTGAGCTTTCCAATCTGGCCGAGGTGGCCCAGCGCAACGGTGCCGCCGACGACCCGTTTATCCGAGAACGGCTGACTCGGGCCTGGACCGGCCTGCGGGCCATGCGCAGCTACGCGCTGGCCACCATGGACGTTGAGCAGCCCGGCCAGGACAACGTGTCAAAGCTGTTGTGGGCCAACTGGCATCGCGATCTGGGCGAGCTGGCGATGGACATCATCGGCAAGCCCGGCCTGACCCTGACGGACGGTGAATTCGACGAGTGGCAGCGGCTGTTCTTGTTCACCCGCGCCGACACCATCTACGGCGGATCCAACGAGATCCAGCGCAACATCATCGCCGAGCGGGTACTCGGCTTACCCCGGGAGGTTAAGGGATGAGTTTGGCCGAAGCACCGAAAGAGATTGCCGGACACGGGCTCTTGACCGGCAAGGTGGTGGTCGTGACCGCGGCCGCGGGCACCGGGATCGGCTCGGCGACCGCACGCCGGGCCCTGGCCGAGGGCGCCGACGTGGTGATCTCCGACCACCACGAGCGAAGGCTGGGGGAGGCCGCCGAAGAGCTGTCCGCGCTGGGCCAGGGGCGCGTCGAGCACGTGGTGTGCGACGTGACCTCGACCGCCGCGGTCGATGCCCTGATCGACTCGGCCACCGCGCGCATGGGGCGCATCGACGTGCTGGTCAACAACGCCGGGTTGGGCGGGCAGACGCCGGTGGCCGACATGACCGACGACGAGTGGGACCGCGTCCTGGACGTGACGCTGACGTCGGTGTTCCGTGCCACCCGCGCGGCGTTGCGGTACTTCCGCGACGCGCCGCACGGCGGAGTGATCGTCAACAACGCCAGCGTTCTGGGCTGGCGGGCGCAACACTCGCAGGCGCACTATGCAGCGGCCAAGGCCGGCGTGATGGCGCTAACCCGTTGCAGCGCAATAGAAGCCGCCGAGTACGACGTCCGGATCAACGCGGTGTCGCCGAGTATCGCGCGGCACAAGTTCTTGGACAAGACGACGTCGTCCGACCTGCTCGACCGGCTCTCCGCCGGTGAGGCGTTCGGACGGGCCGCCGAGCCGTGGGAAGTAGCGGCCACCATCGCGTTCCTGGCCAGTGACTACTCCAGCTACCTCACCGGTGAGGTCATCTCGGTGTCGAGCCAGCATCCATGATCCCAACTGGCCAAGCAAGCGCTTGGTTGATACTCTGATCGGGTGGACCGAGTGGCCGGACAGGCCAACAGCCGACGCGACGAGTTGCTAAAGCTCGCCGCGTCCATGTTCGCCGAGCGTGGACTGCGCGCCACCACCGTGCGCGATATCGCCGACGGTGCCGGCATTCTGTCCGGCAGCCTGTACCACCATTTCTCCTCCAAGGAGGAGATGGTCGACGAGTTGCTCCGCGACTTCCTGGACTGGTTGTTCAACCGATACCGCGAAATCGTGGACAGCGAAGCCAATCCGCTGGAGCGGCTCAAGGGGCTGTTCATGGCGTCGTTCGAGGCGATCGAGAACCGGCATGCCCAAGTCGTCATCTACCAGGATGAAGCCCAGCGGCTGCTGGCACAGCCTCGGTTCTCCTACATCGAAGACATGAATCGGCAACAGCGCAAGATGTGGGTCGAGTTGCTGAATCAGGGCGTCGAGGAGGGCTACTTCCGGCCCGACCTCGAAGTCGATCTGATCTACCGTTTCATCCGTGACACCACCTGGGTGTCAGTGCGCTGGTATCGACCCGGCGGACCGCTCACCGCAAAGCAGGTGGGCCAACAGTATCTCGCCATCGTGCTCGGCGGGATCACCAAAGAAGGAGTCTGAAGATGGCTGAGGCGTACGTCATCGACGCTGTGCGTACCGCGGTCGGCAAGCGCAACGGCGCACTGGCCGGGATACATCCCGTCGACCTGGGTGCTCACGCATGGCGCGGCCTGCTCGACCGGGTCGACGTCGACCCCGCCGCCGTTGAAGACGTGATCGCCGGCTGCGTCGACGCGATTGGCGGACAGGCAGGCAACATCGCCCGGCTCTCGTGGCTGGCCGCCGGCTATCCCGAAGAGGTCCCCGGCGTCACGGTGGACCGGCAGTGCGGTTCCAGCCAGCAGGCGGTTTCCTTTGGCGCACAGGCGATCATGGCGGGTGTGGCCGATCTGATCGTGGCCGGCGGAATGCAGAACATGAGCTGGATCCCGATCTCGTCGGCGATGACGGTCGGCGAGCAGTTCGGTTTCACCTCGCCGACCAACGAATCCAAGCAGTGGCTGCACCGCTACGGCGATCAGGAGATCTCCCAGTTCCGCGGCGCGGAAATGATCGCCGAGAAGTGGAACCTGTCGCGCGAAGAGATGGAGCAGTACGCGCTGACCAGCCACGAGCGCGCGTTCGCGGCGATCCGCGGCGGCCACTTCGACAACGAAATCATCACCGTGGAAACCGAATCCGGGCCGTTCCGGGTCGACGAGGGTCCGCGCGAGTCGACGCCGGAGAAGCTGGCCGGCCTGAAGACCCTGGTCGAAGGGGGCCGGCTGACCGCAGCGATGGCCAGTCAGATTTCCGACGGCGCCAGCGCGGTACTGCTGGCTTCCGAGCAGGCCGTCAAAGACCACAAGCTGACACCCCGCGCCCGCATTCACCACATCAGTGCCCGCGCGGCCGACCCCGTGTTCATGCTGACCGGCCCCATCCCCGCCACCCGCTACGCGCTGGAGAAGACCGGGCTCTCGATCAGCGACATCGACACCGTCGAGATCAACGAGGCCTTCGCGCCGGTTGTGATGGCGTGGCTCAAGGAGGCCAAGGCCGACCCGGAGAAGGTCAACCCCAACGGCGGCGCGATCGCCCTGGGACACCCGCTGGGGGCCACCGGCGCAAAGCTGTTCACCACAATGCTCAACGAGCTTGAGCGCATCGGCGGCCGCTACGGGTTGCAGACCATGTGCGAGGGCGGCGGCACGGCCAACGTCACGATCATCGAGCGGCTGTAGCGGCTGCGAACCACTCGGCGGGCTTCGCCCGCCTCGTTGAGTGTTGCACTGCGGCATTGAGTGTGTACCCAGGGCGGCTTTTCCGCTCATTTGCCGCCGTGGCGTCACACTCGGCGGACTATTCGATGAACGCCGAAGCCGCTTGCAGGTGCTCGACTGCCTCACGCACGATCGACTCGATCAGCTCGGCGCACGACGGCAGGTCCTCGAGGATGCCCGCGACCTGTCCGGAAGCCAGCACCCCGGCCTCGGTGTTGCCCTCAACGAGCCCGGCTTTCAACAGCATTGGGGTGTTGGCCGCCATCACCACCTGAGACCAGGTCATCTCCTTGCCGCGGCGCATCGCCAGGCCGTCGGTGATCATCGATCTCCAGGTCATCTGCGACATGTGCTTGAACTTGCCGGCGTTGCGCACCGCGGCGGTCAAACCCCGCACCGGCGAACCGCCTTCCAGCTTCTCGACCAGCCCGGTGCGCAGCACCCGGTGTGGCATGCCGTCGACGCGTGTGGTGACCACCGTGCCGTCCAGCGCAGAATCCAGGTAGCGGCGCTTAACCGCCTCGGGCACAGTGGAATCCGAGGTGAGCAGGAATCGAGTGCCCATCGCCACACCGGCCGCACCGTAGGACAACGCCGCCGCCAGCCCGCGCCCGTCGAAGAAACCGCCCGCCGCGATGACCGGGATGCCGGTGCCCTTCACCGCGTCCAGCACCGACGGCAGTAGCAGCGTGGTGGCGACGGGTCCGGTGTGCCCACCGCCCTCGCCGCCCTGCACGATCATCGCGTCGGCGCCCCAGCTCGCGACCTTGCGCGCGTGCTTGGCCGCTCCGATCGACGGAATAACCACCACCCCGGCAGCTTTCAACCGGGCGATCAGCTCCTGCTTGGGCGCCAGCGCAAACGACGCCACCTTCACGCCCTCGCGGATCATCAACTCGACTCGATCACCGGCGTCGGCGGCGTCGGCGCGCATGTTCACGCCGAAGGGCTTGTCCGTGGCGGCCTTGACCTTGCCGATGGCCGACGCCAGCTCGTCCAGCGTCATCGTGGCCGATGCCAAGATGCCGAGCCCGCCGGCGTTGGCCGTGGCCGACACCAGCCGTGCTCCGGCCACCCAGCCCATCCCGGTTTGCACCACCGGGTGCTCGACGCCGACCAGCTCGGTCAGCGGCGTGCGCAGCTTCATGACCGTATCTCGCGGTCGCGCAAGGCCTTCGGGTCGATTCTCTCGCGGATCAGGCGTAGTTCGTCGTCGGTCGGCAGCCGGGTCTCTTCGGCGCCGTCCAGGCCGTCGATCTCAAACGACGTGTTCTCCCGGACCTCGTCTGCCGAGACGCCGGGATGCAGGCTCACCGCCCGCATGGTGCGCCCGGGCCCGCCGAAGTCGAACACGCCGAGGTTCGACACCACCCGGTACGTGTTGGCGAAACGGAACGCCGGATTGTCGGTGTCCACGTTGTCCCAGCCGACTCCGCAGACGATGTCGACCTTCTCGCAGAACACCCGCTTGGAGTGGTTGCCGACCCAATAGCTGGTCGCGTGGTTGATGGCATTGCCGGGCGCACCGCGGACGCCGAACATCTGCCGCTTGGGTTGCTGCAGCGATCCGAACGCCGAGATGTTCTGATTGCCATAGCGGTCAACCTGATTGGCGCCCATCACCACGTGGCGACGGCCCCAGGCCAGTGTCTCGAAGACCCGGCTGAACGGCATCCATCCCTCGACGTCACCCGAGGCGCCGAGTGCTGGCGTGTCGGCCAGCAGCTGGGCTTCGCCGTCGGTCAGCAGGATGTCGGGGGAGAATGTCAGCCGGGCCAGCCGCGCGCCGACCGAGGCCATGTTTGTCATCGGGCTGACCATGATTTCGCCGGCGTTCCTGAACAACTCGGCGCAGGCGACCGCACACACTTCGGCTCGGGTGCTCACTTTGACGCCTCCTCTGCGAAAGTGCGTACGGCGGCCTGATATTCGGCCTCGCCGCCGGACAGGTAGGTCGCGACGAACTGCTGCCAGCTCTCTTCGGTCGAGGCGGCCTCGGCGTAGTGTCGCTGGAATTTCTCGTCGCGGCCGTAATCCGGTGCAGCGGTAGTGAAGTGGGCACCGTTCGGTGCTTCCACCACGCCGTCGACCATCATCCGGTTCACCAGCAGTGCCTGCGGCGGCACGGCCTTGATCAGCTCTTGGGTGGACACCACTCGTTCCACCGACAGGTAGCGCTTTTCGGCGGCCATCAAGAACAGGTCGTCGAAGTAGGGGTCGATGCCGGTGTATGCCGCATTACCTTGGCTGTCACCGAGATTGAGGTGTACGAACGCCGCGTCCAGGCGCAGTGCCGGCATCGCGATCAGCGTCTCGTGTCCACCGTCCGGTGCCGTATACGGGCTGGTCACCGTCGCCAGCTCGCCCTCCCAGAAGTCCAGCACCGAGCTGCCCAGCCCGGCGCGGATCGGCAGGAACGGCAGCCGCTGGGCCGCGGCTTGCAGACCGCAGCGCAGCATGCCCTCGTCCATCTCCCGGGCCTCGATCGCTCCGGCGCTGCGCGCTTTGGCGAACCACGGGTCGTAGAAGGGCGGCGAGTCCAGCGAGACGAAGCCGTAGTAGACCCGCTTGACTTTGCCCGCCGCGCAGAGCAACCCGAGGTCGGGTCCGCCGTAGGTGACGACAGTCAGGTCCTTGATGTCGGTGCGCAGCATGGCACGCACGAAGGCCATCGGTTTGCGCCGCGACCCCCAGCCGCCGATGCCGATGGTCATGCCGCTGCGCAATTGCGCGACGGCGTCGTCGAGAGTTGTTCTCTTGTCGCTCACGCGTCCTTGCCCTTCGTCGTACCGGCGAACGCGTCGCGGTGCTCGTCGGACACCCCGGCGAGGTTGAGCTCGAACGTAAAGCCTTGTTCCATACGGTAACTCGAGTTGACTCGCTGCACGTCGATCAAGTTCAGCGCCTCCTTGGCCGCGCGGATCACGCGAGTGTCCTTGGCCGCGATGTCGCGGGCCACTCGCAGGGCGGCCTCGTCCAGCTCGTCGCGGGGGACCACCTCGTGCACCGAGCCGAAGTGGTGCAGCGTCGCGGCGTCCACGGTGGCCGCGGTGAAGAACAACCGCCGCATCATGTGCTGCGGGACCAGTCGCGACAGGTGTGTGGCCGCGCCCAGCGCGCCGCGTTCCACCTCGGGCAGCCCGAAGGTGGCGTCGTCGGAGGCCACGATGACGTCGGCGTTGCCGACCAGGCCGATGCCGCCGCCGACGCAGAAACCGTTCACCGCGGCGATCACCGGAACGGCGCATTCGTAGACCGCGCGGAACGCCGCGTAGCAGCCGCGGTTGGCGTCGATCAGCGCGGTGAAGCCCTCGGTGCGCTGCATCTCCTTGATGTCGACACCGGCGTTGAATCCGCGGCCTTCGGCGCGCAGGATCACAGCGTGGGTCTCGGGATTCGCCCCGGCGGCCGTGATCGCCTCGCCGAGTTCGAACCAGCCTTGCGACGGGATGGCGTTGACGGGCGGGTAGTCAACGGTGACCGCGACTATGCCCGGTTCTGTGCTGGTGGATGTGATGGTCAATTGGCACTTCCTCGTGAAATTGAGGCCGACTACCTAAGCAAGCACTTGCTTGGTACGCTAGCATAGTGACTCGCGCCGAAGCAGCCGCCGCCATCAATTTAGGGTTGGCCGGGCGGGTGGTTCTAGTCACTGGCGGCGTTCGTGGCGTAGGCGCCGGAATCAGTGCGGTTTTCGCCGAGCAGGGCGCGACCGTGATCACCTGCGCCCGCCGCGCCGTCGAGGGATCGCCGCATGAGTTCCATGCTTGCGACATTCGCGACGAGGACGCGGTCCAGGCGTTGATCGACACGATCGCCACGCGGCATGGACGGCTCGACGTCGTCATCAACAACGCGGGCGGATCGCCCTACGTCCTAACAGCGGAGTCCAGCCCCAAGTTCAACCGCAAGATTATCGAGCTCAATCTCATTGGTGCACTACTGGTTTCGCAGTGCGCCAACGAGAAGATGCAGGACCAGCCGGGCGGCGGGTCGATCGTCAACATCTGTAGCCTGAGCGGCCGGCGGCCGTCCCCGGGCACCGGCGCGTACGGGGCGGCGAAGGCCGGCCTGGAGAGTCTGACCCAGACGCTGGCCGTGGAGTGGGGACCCAAGGTCCGGGTGAACGCTTGCGTGGTCGGCATGGTCGAAACCGAACAGGCCGACCTGTTCTACGGCGACGCCGAGTCGATCGCCGCCATCTCCAAGAATGTGCCACTGGGCCGGATGGCCAAGCCTGAGGACGTCGGTTGGGCCACAGCCTTTTTGGCGTCCGACGCGGCTTCATACATCAGCGGCGCCTCGTTGGAGGTGCACGGCGGTGGCGAGGCGCCGCACTATCTGGCCACAACGAACGCCAGCGCGATCAAGTAGAGGAGACAGGAAATATGGGCGTGGTCGACGGCCGTGTCGTCATCGTCACCGGAGCGGGCGGCGGTATCGGTCGCGCGCATGCGCTGGCCTTCGCGGCCGAGGGCGCGCGCGTCGTGGTCAACGACATCGGCGTGGGTCTGGACGGATCACCCGCGAGCGGCGGCAGCGCCGCGCAGACCGTGGTCGACGAGATCACCGCTGCCGGTGGCGAAGCCGTCGCCAACGGGTCCAACATCGCGGACTGGGACCAATCGGCCGCCCTTGTCCAGACCGCTGTGGATACCTTCGGCGGCCTGGATGTCGTGGTGAACAATGCCGGCATCGTGCGCGACAGGATGATGGCCAACACCAGCGAGGAAGAGTTCGACGCCGTCATCGCCGTGCACCTCAAGGGACACTTTGCGACGATGCGCCACGCCGCGTCGTATTGGCGCGGGTTGTCCAAAGAGGGCAAAACCGTTGACGCACGGATCATTAACACCAGCTCGGGTGCTGGCCTGCAGGGCAGCGTCGGGCAGGGCAACTACAGCGCGGCCAAGGCCGGCATCGCGGCGTTGACGCTGGTCGCCGCCGCTGAGATGGGCCGTTACGGTGTCACGGTCAACGCGATCGCGCCGTCCGCCCGGACTCGCATGACCGAGACGGTCTTCGCCGAGATGATGGCAACGCAGGACCAGGCTTTCGACGCGATGGCGCCGGAAAACGTTTCGCCACTTGTCGTTTGGCTGGGCAGCGTCGAATCCCGCGACGTCACCGGCAAGGTGTTCGAAGTCGAGGGTGGCAAGATTCGCGTCGCCGAGGGCTGGGCGCATGGGCCACAGATCGACAAGGGTGCACGCTGGGATCCCACCGAGCTCGGGCCGGTCGTCTCCGACCTACTGGCCAAGTCCCGGCCGCCGGTCCCGGTCTACGGGGCCTAGCGCGCTAACACCGAACGTGCACTGGCGGCGGTATTTTCGCTGATTTATCGCCGTGGTTCACGTTCGGTGAGAACTGGGCGGCGAGCTAGACCGGGTCGCAGATGACGACCGGGATCACCCGGTCGGTCCAGGACTGGTAGTCGTCGAAGTTGGAGTACATCGCCACCAGCTTGGGCCAGTACTCGTCGCGTTCTTCGGCGTTGGCGTCGTGCGCCTGCAGCTGCAGCACCTCGTCCTTGATCTGCACCGTCACTTTGGGATTGGCCTTGAGGTTGAGGTACCACATCGGGTGCTTGTCGCGGCCACCCTGGGATGCGACCAGAATGACGCGGTTGCCGTCGCGCAGGTAGAGCAGCGGGCTCACCCGCGGTTCACCGGTCTTGCGGCCCGTCGTGGTCAGCAGCGCGACCGGGCTGTTCTGGAAGACGCCGCCGAGTTTCCCGTTGCTGCGCTTATAGATCCAGGTGTTGCCCTTCGACATCCACTTGATGAAGAAGCCGACCACGGGCGAATTGAGGGATTTTGGTTTTTCCATGCGCTGTGCGTTCCTAACGGCGGATGAAGGGGTGAAACCGGACCTTGATGTGGTGGATTTCTGCTTGTCCGCTTGGACTTTCAGCGGGGATCACGAATGTCTCGTCAACCCGCGCGGCCACGCGGCGGCCGCCGAACGCCGCCTTGGTCAGCACCACGTAGGCGGCATGCACCTCGTCGCCGGTGATGGAATAGTCCGGCGGCGTGGTGTCGGCGAGGAAACGGTACTGCGGGCCGCGATTGAGGCTGCGCCGCAGGTGGTTTCCGGAGAAGCCGTTCTTGATCCCCTGTTCGATACGGGTGCATCCGGTCGCGAACGGAACGGCGTCGCCGTCGTGGCTGACCAGTGCGTCGATGTACGCCTGCGCCGCCGCGACGCGACTCTCGTCGGAGACCAGCACTGAGCGGTTAGATGCGCTCGATAATGGTGCCGGTGGACAGCGCGCCGCCCGCGCACATCGTGATCAGCGCGGTGGTCTGATCCGTGCGCTCCAGCTCGTGCAGCGCGGTGGTGATCAGCCGGCTGCCGGTGCTGCCCACCGGGTGGCCCAACGCGATCGCGCCGCCGTTGACATTCACCTTGTCCATGTCGGGGTTGTGCACTCGCGCCCACGACAGCACGACCGACGCAAAAGCCTCGTTGATCTCGGTGATGTCGATGTCGCCCATCTTCATGCCGGCCTTTTCCAGCACCTTGGCGGTCGATTGCACCGGGCCGTCAAGGTGGTAGTACGGCTCGGCACCGACCAGCGCCTGGCTGACGATGCGCGCGCGCGGCGTGAGCCCCAATGCTTTGGCCTTGTCCTCGTCCATCCAGAGCACCGCCGCCGCGCCGTCGGAGATCTGCGACGACGTACCCGCCGTGTGGATCCCGCCCTCGATCACCGGCTTCAGCGATGCCAGACCCTCCAGCGTGGTGTCGCGCAGGCCCTGGTCACGAGTGACGACATGACGGTCGGAGGTCGGCTGCTTCTGCTCGTCGAGCACCGGCGCCTCGATGCCACTGATCTCGCGGTCGAACCGGCCTTCGGCCCACGCCTGCTGAGCCTTGCGCTGCGAGTCGAAGCCGAGCTGGTCGATGTCTTCGCGGGTGATGCCGCGCCGCTTGGCGATCCGCTCGGCGGCGGTGAACTGGTCAGGCAGATCGATGTCCCACGACGCGGGCCGCAGGATCCCGCGATCGGGGCCGGCGTTGGCGCCCAGTCCGACGCGGCTCATCGCCTCGATGCCGCACGCGATGCCCACGTCGATGGCGCCCGCAGCGATCAGGCCCGCGATCAGACCGTTGGCCTGCTGGCTGCTGCCGCACTGGCAGTCGACGGTCGCCGCGCCGACGTGCTCGGGCAGGCCGGCGACGAGCCAACTGACGCGGGTGATGTTGTTGGACTGCTCGCCGAACTGCGTGACGCAGCCGCCGATGACTTGTTCGACGTCGCCGGCGTCAATGCCGGCCTTCTCTACGACAGCCCTCTGCGTGGCCCCCAGTAACTCGGTGGCGTGCAGACCGGATAGCCATCCGTTCCGCTTGCCGATGGGGCTGCGTGTTGCTTCGACGATGACAGGGTTACCCATTCCGTCAGGCTAGAACACGTTTCATTACTCTGACAAGCGAGGATGGTGACCTGCCTTTTATCTGCGCAGGAGCCGTGTTTTACTGGAACTAGAACACGTTGCAATTGAGGAGCGCATAGACATGGCACCCCCCAACATTCCCTCCGACTTCGACTTCCTTGACCCCGACGTCAACCTCGCCGGGCTGCCCGTTGCGGAGCTCGCCGAGCTACGCAGGGCAGAGCCGGTCCACTGGGTTGACATCCCAGGCGGTTCGGGCGGCTTCGAAGACAACGGATACTGGATCGTCACCAAGCATGCTGACGTCAAGGAGGTGTCGCGCCGCAGCGACGTCTTCTCGAGCTGGCTAAACGGCGCCATCCCGACCTGGCCGCCGGAGATGAAGCGTGAGCAGGTCGAATTGCAGCGCAGCGTCATGCTCAACATGGACGCACCGCATCACACCCGGCTGCGCAAGATCATCTCCCGCGGGTTCACGCCACGGGCCATCGGACGGCTGGAAGCCGAACTGGCCCAGCGCGCCGAAAACATCGCCAAGACCGCGGCGAGCGAGGGCTGCGGTGACTTCGTCGAGCAGGTGTCGTGCGAGCTGCCGCTGCAAGCCATCGCGGGCCTGCTCGGTGTTCCCCAGGAGGATCGCGACAAGCTCTTCCGCTGGTCCAACGAGATGACCGGAGGCACGGACCCCGAGTACGCCACCGTCGATCCCGCGCAATCGTCGATGGAACTGATCATGTACGCGATGGCCATGGCCGATGAGCGGGGTAAAAACCCCACCGATGACATCGTCACCACGCTCATCCAGGCCGACATCGACGGTGAGAAGCTCTCCGACGACGAGTTCGGCTTCTTCGTGGTGATGCTCGCGGTCGCCGGCAACGAGACCACGCGCAACTCGATCACGCACGGCATGATCGCGTTCGCGAACAACCCCGATCAATGGGAGCTCTTCAAGAAGGAGCGCCCGGCCACCACGGCCGACGAGATCATCCGGTGGGCCACCCCGGTCTCGGCCTTCCAGCGCACCGCCAACGAGGACATCGAGTTGGGCGGCGTCTTGATCAAGAAGGGGCAGCGGGCGGTGATGTCCTACCGGTCGGCCAACTTCGATGAAGAGGTCTTCGAGGACCCGCACAGCTTCAACATCTTGCGTGACCCGAATCCGCACGTCGGCTTCGGCGGCACCGGCGCCCACTATTGCATCGGCGCGAACCTGGCCCGCATGACCATCAACCTCATCTTCAACGCGGTTGCCGATCAGATGCCGGACATCAAGTCGATCGGCGAGCCCGAGCGGCTACGGTCAGGATGGCTCAACGGCATCAAGCACTGGCAGGTCGACTACACCGGAAAGAGCGCGGTTAACTCCTGATGGATTTCGATCTCACTGCAACGCAGCAGGCTGTCGCCGATGTGGCCACGTCGGTACTCGAAAAGGACTTGGGCTGGGACGCTTTGGTCAGTGGGGGCGTGACGGCGCTGCCGGTGCCCGAACGTCTCGGCGGCGACGGCGTCGGCCTGCCCGAGGTCGCCACGGTGCTGACCGAGGTAGGCCGGCACGGCGCCATCACGCCGGCACTGGCCACGCTGGGTTTCGGCGTGGTGCCGCTGGTGGATCTGGCATCCGACGAACAACAGGACCGGTTCCTGGCCGGCTTGATCAAAGGGGCCAAGGGTGCGGTGCTGACCGCAGCGCTCAACGAGCCCGGCTCGGCGCTGCCCGACCGGCCCGCCACCACAATCGCCGATGGGCGGTTGTCGGGCACCAAAGTCGGTGTCGCCTATGCCGAACAAGCGGATTGGATCATCGTGACGGCCGACAGCGGGGTCGTCGTGGTGTCGCCGAAGGCCGACGGTGTGGAGCTGGTTCGCACCCCGACGTCGAATGGTTCCGACGAGTACACGGTGACGTTCGCCGCGGTCGCGGTTCCCGACACCGACGTGCTGGCCGGTGCCACCGCGCGCCGGGTCAATGAGCTCGCGCTGGCGGCGATCGGTGCCTTCACCGACGGGCTGGTGGCCGGGGCGCTGCGGCTGACCGCGGACTATGTGGCCGGGCGCAAGCAGTTCGGCAAGCCGCTGTCGACCTTCCAGACCGTCGCCGCGCAGCTGGCCGAGGTCTACATCGCTTCGCGCACCATCGATTTGGCGGCGAAGTCAGTGGTCTGGCGCCTCTCCGAAGGCCGGGACGCAGACGACGACTTGGACGTGCTGGGCTACTGGATCACGTCGCAGGCCCCGCCGGTGATGCAGATCTGCCACCACCTGCACGGCGGCATGGGAATGGACATCACCTACCCCATGCACCGGTACTACTCGACGATCAAGGACCTGGCCCGGCTGCTGGGCGGGTCATCTCATCGTCTCGACCTGGTCGGAGCGCAATGTTCATAGATCTGACTCCCGAGCAGCGTGCGCTGCAAGCGGAGCTTCGCGAATACTTCTCGAATCTGATTTCGTCCGACGAGGCGAAAGCGATGGAGTCCGACCGTCACAACGACGCCTATCGTGCGGTGATCCGCCGAATGGGCCAGGACGGCAAGCTCGGCGTGGGATGGCCAAAAGAGTTCGGCGGTCTGGGCTTTGGGCCGATCGAGCAGTCGATCTTCGTCAACGAGGCGCACCGGGCCGACGTGCCACTGCCCGCGGTGACGCTGCAGACGGTCGGTCCGACCCTGCAGCGGTTCGGCAGCGACCTGCAGAAGAAGAAGTTCCTGCCGGCCATTCTGGCCGGTGAGGTGCACTTCGCAATCGGCTACACCGAGCCGGAAGCCGGTACCGACCTGGCGGCCTTGCGTACCACCGCGATTCGCCACGGCGACGAGTACATCGTCAACGGACAGAAGGTCTTCACCACCGGCGCACACGACGCCGACTACATCTGGCTAGCGTGCCGCACCGACCCGGAAGCCG
This sequence comes from Mycobacterium sp. IDUB_19, assembly GCF_055419445.1. Taxonomy (NCBI): domain Bacteria; kingdom Bacillati; phylum Actinomycetota; class Actinomycetes; order Mycobacteriales; family Mycobacteriaceae; genus Mycobacterium; species Mycobacterium sp. IDUB_19. Next base: position 345,762 of record NZ_JBVAXR010000001.1, read on the forward strand.
TTAAGCACAAGGGCATTTCGATCCTGATCGTCGACACCAAGGACCCCGGCTACTCCTGGACGCCGATCATCCTGTCCGACGGTGCCCATCACACCAACGCGACGTACTACAACGACGTGCGGGTGCCCGCCGACATGCTGGTCGGCGAGGAGAACGGCGGATGGCGGCTGATCACCACGCAGCTCAACAACGAGCGCGTGATGCTGGGCCCGGCGGGACGTACCGCCGGCATCTACGACCGGCTGCACGCCTGGGCATCCAAGCCCGGTGGTGACGGTGTCACGCCGATCGATCACCAGGACGTCAAGCGAGCGCTCGGTGAGATCTACTCGATGTGGCGGATCAACGAGCTGCTCAACTGGCAGGTCGCCGCGGCCGGCGAGGACATCAACGTGGCCGACGCCGCGTCGACGAAAGTCTTTGGTACCGAGAGTATTCAGTACATCGGCCGGCTCGCTGAGGAGATCGTCGGCAAATACGGCAACCCGGCCGAGTCGGACACCGCCGAGCTGCTCGAATGGCTCGACTCGCAGACCAAGCGCAACCTGGTGATTACCTTCGGTGGAGGCGTGAACGAAGTGATGCGTGAAATGATCGCTGCGTCCGGCCTCAAAGTGCCGAGGGTGCCCCGATGACCGACGCGAACGACATCAAGGAGCGCGTCGCAGAGATCACCGCCACCGTCGTTGCAAAGTCGCGCGCGGCCCGGGATCCGGTGAACCAGCCGATCATCAACAATTGGGTCGAGGCGCTGGGTGACCGCAATCCGATCTACGTGGACGATGCCGCCGCCAAGGCCGCCGGTCACCCCGGAATCGTCGCGCCACCGGCCATGATCCAGGTGTGGACCATGTTCGGTCAGGGTGGGGATCGCCCGACCGACGATCCCATGGGCCCGATGATGAAGCTGTTCGACGACGCGGGCTACGTCGGGGTGGTCGCGACCAATTGCGAGCAGACCTACCACCGCTACCTGCAGCCCGGGGAGCAGGTCACTATCTCCTCCGAGATGCGCGACGTGGTCGGCCCCAAGCAGACCGGGCTCGGTGAGGGCTGGTTCATCAACCAGCACATCACTTGGCGGGTCGGTGACGAGGATGTCGCCGAGATGGCTTGGCGCATCCTCAAATTCAAGCCGCGCGAGGCCTCGGATGACGCCACGCCGTCTGCTGTGCCCGCCGACCTGGATCCCGACGCCATGATGCGTCCCGCGTTGTCGCGCGATACCGCGTTCTTCTGGGAGGGCGTCACTGCGCACGAGCTGCGAATCCAACGGCGGCCCGATGGCAGCCTGCAGCACCCACCGGTCCCGGCGGTGTGGCAGGACAAGGAGCAGCCGGTCGACTACGTGGTGGCCGCTGGTACGGGCACGGTGTACAGCTATGTCGTGCACCACGCGCCCAAGGTGCCCGGGCGCACACTGCCCTTTGTGATCGCTCTGGTGGAGCTGGACGAAGGCGTGCGCATGCTGGGCGAGCTACGGGGGGTGGACCCGGCCGAGGCGGCGATCGGAATGCCGGTTAGCGCAACCTATATCGACTTTCCGGCCGGCGAGTCCGGCCCCCAGTGGACCCTCTACGCCTGGGAGCCCCAAGCATGAGCGCACCCGTCATCGAAGTGGGCACGACGCTGCCCGAGCTCAAGCTCTACGGCGATCCCACGTTCATCATCTCGACGGCCTTGGCCACCAGGGACTTTCAGGATGTGCACCACGACCGGGACCTGGCGCAGGCCAAGGGTTCCAAGGACATCTTTGTCAACATCCTCACCGACACCGGTCTGGTCCAGCGCTTCATCACCGACTGGGCGGGGCCGTCGGCGCTGATCAAGTCGATCGGGCTGCGTCTGGGGGTGCCGTGGTACGCCTACGACACGGTGACCTTCTCCGGCGAGGTGACCGCCGTGGAGAACGGGTTGATCACGGTGAAAGTGGTGGGCCGCAACAGCCTTGGTGATCACGTGATCGCGACGGCCACACTCACGATTGGGGACGCTTAATGCTGTCGGGTAAGGCGGCGATCGTCGGTATCGGTGCCACCGACTTCTCGAAGGACTCCGGCCGAAGCGAGTTACGGCTCGCGGCCGAGGCGGTAGGCAACGCCCTCGACGACGCCGGGCTGAGTCCCGCCGATGTCGACGGGCTGACGACCTTCACCATGGACACCAACAACGAAACGGCGGTGGCGCGGGCGGTCGGCATTGGTGAGCTGAAGTTCTTCGCCCAGACCGGGTATGGCGGTGGTGCTGCCTGTGGGACCATCCTGCACGCGGCAATGGCCGTCGCCACCGGTATCGCCGATGTTGTGGTGGCCTACCGGGCGTTCAACGAACGGTCCGGCATGCGGTTCGGCCAGGTGCAGACCCGGTTGGCGGGAAATGCTGGCGTGCAGGCTGATTCGACGGCTGCCGACAACTCCTTCTCGTATCCGCACGGGCTGTCGACGCCCGCCGCGCAGGTCGCGATGATCGCTCAGCGTTACATGCACTGGTCCGGGGCGACCAGCCGCGACTTCGGCGCAATCTCGGTGGCCGATCGCAAGCACGCCGCCAAGAACCCGAAGGCTTACTTCTATGAGAAGCCGATCACCATTGAGGAACACCAGAATTCACGCTGGATTGCCGAACCGCTGCGGCTGCTGGACTGCTGTCAGGAGACCGATGGCGCGGTCGCGATCGTGGTGACGTCGGCGGAGCGCGCCAAGGACCTCAAGCACCGTCCGGCCGTCATCGAGGCGGCGTCGCAGGGCGCCAGCCCCGACCAGTACACGATGGTCAGCTACTACCGCCCCGAACTGGGCTTGCCCGAGATGGGTGTGGTGGGTCAGCAGCTGTGGCAGCAGTCGGGCCTCTCGCCGGCCGACATCCAGACCGCGGTGATTTACGACCACTTCACCCCGTTCACTCTGATTCAGTTGGAGGAGTTGGGTTTCTGCGGCAAGGGTGAGGCCAAGGACTTCATCGCCGACGGCGCTGTCGAGATAGGCGGACGGCTACCGATCAACACGCACGGCGGCCAACTCGGCGAGGCCTACATTCACGGCATGAACGGCATCGCGGAGGGCGTGCGGCAACTGCGGGGCACATCGGTGAACCCGGTGCCCGACGTCGAGCACGTCCTCGTCACCGCCGGAACCGGCGTACCCACGTCCGGCCTGATCCTCGGCTAACCTTCTATCGGCCGAATGCCCGGCCAGCCGGGCATTCGGGGCTCAGCGTGTGGCTAGCCGGGCACTCGGCGACTGAAGTGACGCCGATGGTATGGCATGCGACGCTGCGGCGATGGGCGAGCCGTTTGTCGGGACCGAAGCCGTTACGTTGGGATTGTTGACCAAGAGTCAGTTGGAAACGCGCCACGTCCGGCTGTTTCGAGGCGTCTACATTGATCGCGAAACTGATCTCACGGCCGCGGTGCGCGCCAAGGCCGGGTGGTTGTGGACTGGACGCCGGGGCATTGTGGCGGGGTTCTCGGCGGCCGCGCTACACGGAAGCAAATGGGTCGACGACAGAAGAGCTGTGGAGCTGATCCACGACAACCACCATTGCGCGGCGGCGATACAGCTGCATAGACACGTCGTCGAGGCGGACGAAATCGAAATGATTGGCGGCGTAGCGGTTACATCGCCGACGAGGACAGCGCTGGACCTCGGCTGCTGGTATCCGACGATGACCGCAGTGGCAGGTATCGACGCGTTGGCCGGAGCGACAGAAATCAAAGCAGCCGATGTCGAGCTGCTAGCCCTCAGGTATGCGGGACGCCGAGGCATCGCGCGCGCACGCCGGGCCGCGGACCTATTCGATGCCGGGGCGCAGTCGCCGAAAGAGTCGTGGCTTCGCGTCGTGCTGATCGAGGCCGGCCTGCCGCGGCCGCGGACACAGATTCAGGTGCTCGACGAGTTCGGCAGTGTCTTCGCGTATTTGGACATGGGGTGGGAAGACGTGAAAGTCGCCGTGGAATACGACGGCGATCACCATCGCAGCGATCGCTCGCAGTACAACTGGGACATTAGGCGGCAAGAAAGGCTGCAACGTCGCGGGTGGGTCCTCGTCCGGGTGGTCGCTGGTGACCGGCCCGGCGACATCGTTCGCCGGGCCGGTCAGCGCGTGCTGGCCGAACCCCCGGCTAGCCGGGCGTTCGAACCCTTGGGCCCGGCTGGCCGGGCGCTCGGCGAAGAAGAAGAAGGGACCCTAGGCCGGGACCAGCTCGACGCCGGACAGCACTACTGCGTTGTCGCGCGAAGGCGCGACAACACTGGCCAGGAAGCGGTTGTCGTCTTTCCAGATGCCGACCTTGAGCGTTTCGCCGGGGAACGCCACACCGGCGAAACGTGCGCCGTAAGCGGCCACGGCCGTCGCGTCGCCGTCCAGCAGCGCATCGACGATGGCCTTGCACGTCATGCCGTAGGTGCACAGCCCGTGCAGAATCGGCTGGGAAAAGCCTGCGGCAGCCGCGAATTCGGGATCGGAATGCAATGGGTTGCGGTCGCCGCACAGCCGGTATAGCAGCGCCTGCTGCGGCAGGATCGGCACGTCGACCTCCAGGTCGGGAGCCCGATCGGGTGCTCCGTCCGACGACGACGGACCACGATCACCGCCGAATCCACCTTCACCGCGGGCGAAGATCGACCGCCGCTGCGTCCAGAGCACGGTGCCGTCCGGCGCGGACGCCGTCGTCTCGCTCCAGATCACCGCGGCCTTGCCCTTGTCCCAGATATCGGTGAACCGGGTGACCGCCTTAGCGGAGCCCGACGGCGGCAGCGGCCCGGGCACTTCGATCCGCTCACTGGCGTGCAGCACCTTGCCCAGCTCGATGTCGATGCCGGGGAACTGCACCGTCGGCGGCTTGGTCATGTGAAAGGACGCCGCGACGTTGCCGAACGTCGGCAGCACCTGCGGAGTGTCGTCGATCAGGTAGCGCAACTCGCGCGGGTCCATCGGGTCGCGGCCGGCACCAAGCCCAAGGTGATACAGCTGGATATCGCTGCTGGCCCAAGAGAATTCGATGGGCTCAAGCTCAGCGGCCAGCGCGACTTCTGCGTCGATCGGCATATCAGTTCTCTCCTGCGATGTGCAGTGCGGCGAGGTACCCGAAAGTCATCGCCGGTCCAATGGTGCCGCCCGGGCCCGGGTAGGTGTGTCCCATCACCGGTGCACTGACGTTGCCCGCGGCGTAGAGGCCGTCGATGATGCTGCCGTCGTCGCGGAGCGCGCGGCCGTGGACGTCGGTGCGGATACCGCCCTTGGTGCCCAGGTCGCCGGGCACCATCTTGGCGGCGTAATACGGTGCGTGGGTGAGCTCGCCCAGGTTCGGGTTGGGCTTGTTGGTGGGGTCGCCGTAGTACTTGTCGTAGGCGCTCTGGCCGCGGGCGAAGTCCTCGTCGACACCCGCGCGGGCGAAGCCGTTGAACCTGGCCACGGTTGCGCTGAACTCGGCGACCGGCAGGCCTGCCTTCTCGGCCAGCTCCTCGAGCGTGTCGGCCCGGATGATGACGCCGGACTCCATCCACTTGGTCGGAATGCGTTGTCCGGGCTGCAATCCCGCGAAGATGTAGCGATCCCGGTACTGCTGGTCGAACACCAGCCAGGCGGGAATGTTCTCGCCCGGCCCCGGTCCCTGGCCGAATTCCCCGCCGTACATGTGGTGGCAGGCCTCGACGTAGGGCATCGACTCGTTCATGAATCGCTTACCGGACATGTTAACGATGATCGACCCCGGCGAGTTGCGCTCCGACAACGCGAACCACGGCGCGCCGACCAGCGGCACCGTCGGGCCCCACCAAGCGTCCTCCATGACATCCAGTGCGGCGCCAAGCTTTTCGCCCGCGATGATGCCGTCACCGGTGTTGGCCTTGGCGCCGACGGTCCACTCGGTGGTGATCGGTGCGCGCTGGTACTTCACCCGCATCTGCTCGTTGTGCTCGAAACCGCCGCTAGCCAGGATCACTCCGCGGCGTGCCCGAAGCAGCTGCGGCTCGGCGGATTCCGACGTTCCGGTGTCGCGGACATAGACCCCGCGCACGACGCCGTCTTCGACATACAGATCGGTCAAAGCGGTGTTGAGCACCACCGGAACCCCGGCCCGCTGCAACCCGATTCGCAACGGAGCGATCAGGGCCCTGCCCATGCCCACCAAGTTCTTACCGGTTGCCTTCGCCCACATCGTGCGAGCGCCGACCTTCAAGCTGCGCAGCACTCCCCGCGGGTGCCGCTTGAGCATGTTCAGTCGCACGTAGTCCTGCTGCATCACAACCACATTGAGTGGCACTTTGCCATAAGCAGGTTCGAGTCCGGCTTCATCTTCACCGAGCTTGCGCGCATTGAACGGCTTGGGCTCGATCGAACGCCCCTCCGCGCGGCCGCCCGGCGCCTCGGGGTAGTAGTCCGAGTAACGCGGCACCCAGCACATCTTCAACGGCGTGTGCTTCAGCACGAACGAGATCATCTCGGGACCGCGCTGCAGGTAGGTGTCGATGCGCTCCGGCTCGACGACGTTGCCGATGATGCCGTGCAGGTAAGTGCGGGCAGCCTCGGGGGTGTCACGAACGCCGTCACGCTTGAGGACCTCGTTGTTCGGGATCCACACGCCGCCGCCGGAACGAGCGGTGGAGCCGCCGAAATGCGGGGCCTTTTCGATTACTACTGTCGAAAGGCCTCGGTGCGCGGCGGCAAGGGCAGCCACCATGCCGGCTCCGCCGCTCCCGACCACGACGACGTCGTACTCCTGCGCTGTCATGTAGAACACGTTATAGAATTGCCCGGGCTGGCCGCTACCGGCCCGGTCAAACGGACGAGGGGACTTCGGTAAATGCTCAGTGTTGCAACCCGCGACGAGCTGGCTGCCGACTTGGCGCAGGCCGAACGCAGCCGTGTGCCGATCGCCCCGCTGACGTCCGCCCACCCGGACATCGATGTCGTCGACGCGTATGAGATCCAGCTGATCAACATCCGTCAGCGGGTCGCCGAGGGCGCCCGCGTGCTGGGCCACAAGGTCGGTCTGTCCAGCAAGGCGATGCAGCAGATGATGGGTGTCGACGAGCCGGACTACGGGCATCTGCTCGACGAGATGCAGGTGTTCGAGGACAACCCGGTGAAGGCGAACAAGTACCTGTACCCGCGGGTGGAGGTCGAGGTCGGCTTCATCCTGTCCGCCGACCTGCCGGGCGCCGGGTGCACCGAAGACGACGTGCTGGCGGCCACCGAAGCCCTGGTGCCGTCGATCGAGCTGATCGACACCAGGATCACCGACTGGAAGATCGGGTTGTGCGACACCATTGCCGATAACGCCTCTTCGGCGGGTTACGTGCTGGGCAAGGCCCGGGTGTCGCCGGCCGACCTCGACGTGAAGACGATCGACGCGGTGCTGACCCGCAACGGCGAGGTGATCGCCGAGGGTCGCAGCGACGCCGTGTTGGGAAACCCGGTGACCGCGGTGGCCTGGCTGGCCCGCAAGGTGGAAAGCTTCGGGGTGAGGCTGCGTAAAGGTGACGTGGTGCTTCCCGGCTCGTGCACGAAGGCCATCGATGCCCGCCCCGGTGACCAGTTCGTCGCCGACTTCGCGGGGCTGGGTTCAGTTCATTTGTCGTTTGAATAGGCTCGGATTAGTTTTGAATCAGTCGATTTAAAGCTTCGAAAAAGGGAGCATCATGCCGTCGAAGGCAAGCGTCGCCATTGTCGGGTCGGGAAACATCAGCACCGACTTGCTCTACAAGCTACTGCGATCGGACTGGCTGGAACCGCGCTGGATGGTGGGGATCGATCCGGAAAGCGAAGGCCTGGCGCGGGCCCGCAAGCTGGGTTTGGAGACCACCCACGAGGGGGTCGACTGGCTGCTGGCCCAGTCAGAGAAGCCCGACATGGTGTTCGAGGCCACCAGCGCCTATGTGCACCGGGATGCGGCGCCGAAGTACGAGGCCGCCGGCATCCGGGCCATCGACCTGACGCCGGCCGCGGTGGGCCCGGCGGTCATCCCGCCGGCCAACCTGCGCGAGCATCTGGATGCCCCGAACGTCAACATGATCACCTGCGGCGGACAGGCGACCATTCCGATCGTGTACGCGGTCTCGCGAGTGGTGCAGGTGCCCTACGCCGAGATCGTGGCGTCGGTGGCATCGGTGTCCGCCGGCCCCGGCACCCGCGCCAACATCGACGAGTTCACCAAGACCACCAGTAGGGGCGTGCAGACCATCGGTGGAGCCGACCGCGGCAAGGCGATCATCATCTTGAACCCGGCCGATCCGCCGATGATCATGCGCGACACCATTTTCTGTGCCATCCCCGAGGACGCTGACCGCGACGCGATCGCCAAATCCATCCACGAGGTGGTGGCCGAGGTGCAGACCTACGTGCCTGGATACCGGCTGCTCAACGAGCCGCAGTTCGACGACCCGTCGCTGCACTCCGGCGGGCAGGCGCTGGTCACGACGTTCGTCGAGGTCGAGGGTGCCGGCGACTACCTGCCGCCGTACGCGGGAAATCTCGACATCATGACGGCGGCGGCCACCAAGGTCGGCGAAGAGATCGCGAAGGAATCCTTATCCGCAACGGCGGGAGGAGCACAGGCATGAGTACCGACATCTTCTTCAACCCGGTCTGGGACGTCCGCATGACGGACACCTCGCTGCGCGACGGCTCACACCACAAACGCCACCAATTCACCGAGGATGAGGTCGGTGCGATCGTCTCGGCCCTCGACGCGGCCGGCGTGCCGGTGATCGAGGTGACCCACGGCGACGGACTGGGTGGTTCGTCGTTCAACTACGGCTTCTCCAAGACCCCCGAGCAAGAGCTGATCAAACTCGCCGCCGAGACGGCCAAAGAAGCCAAGATCGCGTTCCTGATGCTGCCCGGGGTGGGCACCAAAGAGGACATCAAAGAGGCACAGGACAATGGCGGATCGATCTGCCGGATCGCCACGCATTGCACCGAGGCCGACGTCTCGATCCAGCACTTCGGTCTGGCCCGCGAGCTGGGCCTGGAAACCGTCGGGTTTCTGATGATGGCCCACACCATTTCGCCGGAGAAGCTGGCCGCCCAAGCCCGCATCATGGCGGATGCCGGGTGTCAGTGCGTCTACGTCGTCGACTCGGCCGGCGCCCTGGTGCTTGACGGCGTCGCCGACCGGGTGAAGGCGTTGGTTGCCGAACTCGGCGACGACGCCCAGGTCGGTTTCCACGGGCACGAGAATCTGGGGCTTGGGGTGGCCAACTCGGTCGAAGCCGTGCGCGCGGGTGCCAAGCAGATCGACGGCAGTGTGCGCCGGTTCGGCGCCGGTGCGGGTAACGCGCCGGTCGAGGCCCTGATCGGGGTGTTCGACAAGATCGGCGTGAAGACCGGTATCGATTTCTTCGACATCGCCGACGCCGCCGAGGACGTGGTGCGCCCGGCCATGCCGGCCGAGTGCGTGCTCGACCGCAACGCGCTGATCATGGGCTACTCCGGGGTCTACTCGAGCTTCCTCAAGCACGCCGTCCGTCAGGGCGAGCGCTACGGCGTTCCGGCGCACGAGCTGTTGCACCGGGCCGGCCAGCGCAAGTTGATCGGCGGCCAGGAGGACCAGCTCATCGACATCGCGCTGGAGATCAAGCGCGAGCGCGACGGCGGCGCCGCGGTAACGCGCTGACTGCACCCGAGCACAGTCAGGGCACAGCCCGGGCACAGCTGGCCCGGGTAACCTGACCCGCATGAGCACATCCAACACACGCGGCCTTCGGCGCCGCGGACTGTACGGCCTGCTCGCCGGGGGGCTATTAACTTCCACCGCCGCGACGCTGATCGCGCTGCCTTTGGCGGGGACAGCCAACGCGGATCCGTGCAATCAGACCGTGGGTCAGTCCATCAACGCGTACCTAACGCGGCATCCCGACGTCAAAGCGCAGCTGTCCGCCAAGTCTCAGGCGGAGGGCGGCGGCCCCAACGTCATGGACTACCTGAGTCGGCATCCCGATGTGCGGCAGCATCTGATCGACCTGTCGCAGCAGTGCACCTCTTAGCGATCGGGCCTCGTCGGCAAACGTAAGCGGCGACGCGCGGGAATGTTCGCCATTGACGAAAAAGTAGAACACGTTCTAGCGTCTAGGCGTGTTCTCTGATCCCCTTACCTCCGCGATCGCCGAGGCCGAAGAGTTAGTCGCCGCCGCTCCCTTCATCGAGACCGAAGCCGACCTGCTCGAAGGACTGCAGTATCTGGCCGGTGGTATCTCGGCCTGCATCCACATGGCCGTCGACTACGACCGCGACCATCCCTTCCTGCAGTCGGGCACCGGGCCGTTCACCAAGATGGGTCTGGACAACCCCGACACGCTGTACTTCGGGACCCGTCTGCACGCCAACCATGACTACGTGGTCACAGGCCGGCGCGGTACCACCACGGACCTGAGCTTCCAGTTACTCGGCGGCGAGTACACCGACGACAACGTGCCTGTCAGCCAGGCCGCGTTCGACGACCGTGAACTCGAGATCGCCGCGGACGGCAGCTTCGAGTGGCGGGTGCGCCCGACGAGCAACGGTCAGCTGGTGATGCGCGAGGTGTACGGCGACTGGTCGGCGCAACGCGGCACGCTGGCGATCTCCCGGCTGGACACCGCCGGCACCGCGCCGCCGCCGCTGACCCGCGAGACGATCGAAAGGCGTTATGCCACAGCGGCAAAGCAGCTAGTGCAGCGAATCAAGACCTGGCTGCAATTCCCGCAGTGGTTCTATGACAATCTCCCGGTCAACACCATGGTGGCACCGCGGCTGACCCCAGGCGGACTGTCCACCCAGTACTCGTCGGTCGGGCATTGGGATCTGCGGCCCGATCAGGCGCTGGTGATCACGATCCCGGTGTCGGATGCGCCGTACCTCGGCTTCCAGTTAGGCAGCCTGTGGTACATCTCGCTGGACTACATCAACCACCAGACCTCGCTGAACAACACTCAGGCCCAAGCGGATCCGGATGGCAAGGTTCGCATCGTCGTCGCGGATGGGAATCCGGGTGTTACCAACTGGGTCGAGACCCTCGGCCACCGCCGCGGCTATCTGCAGTTCCGCTGGCAGCGGGTGTCTCGCCAGCTCACCGACGCCGACGGACCCACGGTCGAGTTGGTCGACCTCGGCGCGGTGGCAAGCAAGCTGCCCTACTTCGAGCACAACAAGATTTCTGAGGACGACTGGCGTGCGCGAATTGCGCTGCGCCACCAACAAATTCAGGCGAGGATGCTGGGATGACGAAGTTGCTTGACGGCAAGGTTGTGGTGATCAGCGGTGTCGGCCCGGGTCTGGGCACCACGTTGGCACACCGATGCACCCAACAGGGCGCCGACCTGGTGCTGGCGGCCCGCACCCCAGAACGCCTGGACGACGTCGCGAAACAGATCGCCAACGCCGGCGGTCGTGCGGTGACGGTGCCCACCGACATCACCGACGACGACCAGGTGAACAACCTCGTCGCTGCCACGCTAGAGGCCTATGGGAAAGTCGACGTGCTGATCAACAACGCGTTCCGAGTGCCGTCGATGAAACCGTTGGCCGGCACCACCTTTCAGCATATCCGCGATGCGATCGAACTCAGCGCACTCGGCGCGCTGCGGCTCATCCAGGGCTTCACCCCCGCGCTGGCCGCGTCGCACGGCTCGGTCGTGAACGTCAACTCCATGGTGATCCGGCACTCGCAGGCGAAATACGGCGCCTACAAGATGGCCAAGTCCGCCCTGCTGTCCATGTCGCAGTCGTTGGCCACCGAGTTGGGCGAACAGGGTATTCGCGTCAATTCCGTTGCACCCGGCTATATCTGGGGCGACACCCTGCAGGCGTACTTCAACCATCAGGCCGGCAAGTACGGCACCACGCCCGAGCAGATCTACGAGGCCACCGCCGCCAACTCCGACCTCAAGCGGCTGCCCACCGAGGACGAGGTGGCCTCGGCGATTCTGTTCATGGCCAGCGACCTGTCCAGCGGTATCACCGGGCAGACCCTGGATGTCAACTGCGGGGAGTACCACACCTAATGGCAGAGCGCACCGGCCTGACCAATGTAGGCACCGTCGACGACCTGCAAGCGTCGGCAACCAAGCTGGTCGGGCTCGACGACTTCGGCGTCGACGACGACAACTACCGCGAAGCGCTAGGCGTGCTGCTGGACTCCTACCAGCGTGACGCCGGCCTAACCGCGTTGGGCAGCAAGATGAATCGGTTCTTTCTGCGCGGCGCGCTAGTGGCCAGGCTGTTCTCCGAGTCCGCGTGGAAGCAGTATCCGCAGCACGCCGACGTCGGCATCGAGCGGCCGATCTTTGTCACCGGGCTGCCGCGCACCGGCACTACGATTTTGCACCGGCTACTGGGGGCGGACCCGGTCCATCAGGGCCTGCACCTGTGGCTGGCCGAGTTCCCGCAGCCGCGTCCGCCTCGCGACACGTGGGAATCAAACCCGTGGTACAGCCAGCTGAATGCGCAGTTCAACCAGCATCACCAAGAGAACCCGGAGTACACCGGCCTGCATTTCATGGCCGCCTACGAGCTGGAGGAGTGCTGGCAGCTGCTGCGGCAGTCGCTGCATTCGGTGTCATACGAGACGCTGTCGCACCTACCCACCTACTCGCGGTGGCTGTCGCAACAGGACTGGACGCCGTCGTATCAGCGGCACCGCCGCAACCTTCAGCTGATCGGGCTGAACGACACCGAAAAGCGTTGGGTGCTCAAGAATCCCAGCCATCTGTTTGCGTTGGACGCGTTGATGGCGACCTATCCGGACGCCCTAGTGATACAGACCCACCGGCCGGTTGAAACGATCCTGGCGTCGATGTGCTCCTTGGCACAGCACACCGCCGAGGGATGGTCGACGACCTTCTCCGGCGCCCAGATCGGTGCTGACGCAATGGAAACCTGGTCGCGCGGTCTGCAGCGGTTCAACACCGAACGTGCCAAGTACAACCCCGCCCAGTTCTGCGACGTCGACTACCACGATTTGATCGCCGATCCGCTCGGAACGGTCACAGGCGTGTACGGTCACTTCGGCATGACGCTGACCGACGACGCACGAAAGGCTATGGAGGACAGCCACGCCGAGAGTCAGACCGGCGCCCGGGCTCCGAAGCACAAGTACTCGCTGGCCGATTACGGACTCACCGCTGAAGAGGTCAAGGAGCGGTTCGCCGGGCTGTGAGCGACTGGTCCGTGCCGAGCTTGTTCACGATGTGCGGGCACAACGACAGTTCCTTTCGGCAGAGGCAGGTGTGGCGAGACGCCACAGGGTAGTCGGGTGCTGCCCCAGCAGCGTTGAGTCAGTCGCCGTCCGGTGTCGAATCCAAATAGCCCTCGGCGACCGCATGTTCGATGCTGTCGCTCAGCCTGGGGCAGGACCTCGTTCGTGCGGTGTCGCCGCCGGACGCGCGCACCTCGGCAAAGTGGGCACAGCGCTGCGACGCGTCAGCATTCCATTGCACCGAAGTGTGTCCCGGCCCCAGCCTGCGCACGGTCACCGTGACGTGGCAGAAGCGGCAATCCACCGGCTGCAGACCGGACGTGAGATAGCGCTCCCGGTCGGCGCGGCTGGCCTCACGGACTTCGGCCGCGCGCTGTGGGTCGTTGGCGAAATCTCTTGACTTCGACCAGATTCCAGACCCGCCGTTGCCAGCGGGCTTGTCCTCGTGGTCGTGGCCGTCACCATGCAGCAGCAGCATCGACCGAGCGAGCCGATCGACGTCGGGAACCGCCGGCTGATCGTCAGACATGTCGTCAGTGTTGTTCGACTGGAACTTCTTGTGCCGCAGGGGCTTCGGCATCCTGTGCCTTCAGGTTCTCGGCGACTTCGACGTTCCAGTGTTCAATGGCACGGGTGGTGTCCACCTCGATCTCGAAGCGCTCCACCATTTCCGGCTCGACGTCGGCGGCATCGACGTAGAACTGCTGATACCAGCGACGCAGCTGGTACACGGCGCCGTCTTCTTCGACCAGCAGCGGGTTGTCGATCCTGGTCTTGTGCTTCCAGATTTCGACGTCCTGCAGGAAGCCCTTGCTGACACCCTCGGTGAAAACCCTGGACAGCTTCTCGGTCATCTTTTCGTCCATGCCCTTGGGCTTTTCGACGATGACGCCCCACTGCAGAACGAACGAGTTCTGGGTCACCGGGTAGTGGCAGTTGATCAGAATCGACTCGGCCTTGTAGCCGCCGTAGCTGTTGTGCAGCCAGTTGATCATGAACGACGGACCGAAGTAGGACGCCTCGGAATCCAGGTGCGCCTCGCCGTAGGAGGTGCCCAGATCATTGACGTCCGGCCGACCCACGTTGTGCAGGTATTGCGAGGCGATGTGGCCCTCGAAGACGTTCTTGAAGTACGTCGGCAACCCGAAGTGGATGTAGAAGAAGTGCGCCATGTCGGTGACGTTGTCAATGATGTCGCGGCAGTTGGACCCCTCGATGAGGATGCTGTTCCACCGCCACTCGGTCCACTCGTCGCTGTGGGACTCCGGGATGTCCGGAATGCGGACGGCGGGGTCCGGCGGGTTGTTCTCGTGGTCGTGCCAGACGAACAGCAGGCCACCGCGCACATCGGTCGTCCACGACCGCGTGCGCGCCGTTTTGGGTGTCCGCTTGGCGTACGGCACCAGCTTGCAGCGGCCGTCGCCGCCCCAGCGCCAGTCGTGGAACGGGCACGCGACCTCGTCACCCTTGATGGTGCCCTCGGACAGATCCCCGCCCATGTGGCGGCAGTAGCCGTCGAGGACCTTGATGTCCCCCTGCGAGTCTGCGAAGACCACCAACTTGGTGCCGAAAGCCTCGACGGAATGCGGCTTGCCGTCCTGGAAGTCCTTTGCAACGCCCAGGCAGTGCCAGCCGCGGGCGTATCTGGTCGGCAACGCGCCGGGATCGATTTCCCGGATGCCGACCGCTTTGGTGTCGGTAGTCACCTGTCACCTCCAACTTTCTGCCCTCTAACTAGAACACGTTACAGTTTTCTGACCCGTAAGCGCAACGACAGCGGGTCTAACCACGGGATATTCATGCTGGGGTATATCTAGACGATGCCACTGTTTGCTTTCGAGGGTCGGGCGCCACGGATCGATCCGACGGCTTTCGTAGCGCCGACAGCGACCCTGATCGGCGACGTCACTGTCGAGGCCGGGGCGTCGGTCTGGTTCAACGCCGTACTACGCGGCGACTATGGGCCGATCGTCGTGCGGGAAGGCGCCAATGTGCAGGACGGGTCGGTGTTGCACGCGCCGCCGGGGATCCCCGTCGATATCGGACCGGGTGCGACGGTGGCCCATATGTGCGTCATTCACGGGGTGCACGTCGGTGCTGAGGCACTGATCGCCAACCACGCCACTGTTCTCGACGGGGCCGTGATCGGTGCGCGCAGCTTGATCGCAGCCCATTCTCTGGTGACGGCCGGCACGCAGATTCCGGCCGGCATGCTGGCGGTCGGCGCACCGGCTCAGATCAAGGGCCCGATCGCCGGAACCGGCGCCGAGATGTGGATCAACCTGAACCCGCAGGCCTACCGCGACCTGGCGCAGCGGCATCTCGCCGGGCTGGAGCCGATCTAGACGCGGGTCGGCACCGATTCGATTGCGTGCTCGGCGAATTCGCTGCTGCCCGGATCAATGCGCGAGTTCGGTCGTATGGTATCCCGCCGGCAGTTTCACCACTCGGTTGTCGAAGTCGACCACGTACACGTCTCCCTGATCGCCCACGGCTATTCCATAGGGAGCGAAGAGATCACCGAAGGGGAGCTGGGACACGGTGTTGGAGCCCGCCGTCAGTCGTAGCACCCGGTTGTTGTTCAAGTCGGTGATGTAGACGCTGTTGCTGCGGTCGACCGCCACACTGTTCGGAAAGTTCAGGCCGCCAAACGGGAGGATGACCGGGGTGGTCGTGCCCGCGGCCAGCTTCTGCACCCGATTGTTGCCGGCATCGGCGACGTAAATGCCGTCGTTGCTGTCCACCGCCAGGTCGTATGGCTGGTTCAGCCCAGTGAACGGCACCGGGAGCTGGGTGTTCGATCCGGCCGGCAGTTCGAGCACCTGGTTGCTCTTGAAGTCGGCGACGTAGACGTTGCCGCTGCTGTCCACCGTCACACCGTGCGGCTCGATCAGGCCGGTGAATGCGAGCTCGACCTGAGTCTTGGAGCCGGCGGCGAGAATCAATACCCGCTTGTTGGACTGGTCGACGACGTAGAGGCCGCCCTGCTTGTCCACCGCCACACCGGCCGGACGGTTCAGGCCGGTGAACGGCAACTCGATGGGTGTGCTCGCACCGGCCGGCAGCTCGAGCACCCGGTTGCCGCCAGAGTCGGCGACGTACACATTGCCCGCGCTATCCACCTCCACGCCTTGGGGGTCCGCCAGTCGCAGCGGCAGTACGACCGCGCTCGCGGCGGGCGGCGGGGAGCTCGACGTCACGGTCTGCGTGGACGCGGCGTTCCCTGACGACGGGCGACCGAAGACGAAGTATCCGGCCACGCCGAGGACCGCGAGCATGACAACGGCTACCGCGCCCACGATCGCCAGTGTGGGTCGGGTCCGACGCGAGTGCCGCGAATCGTCCTTCGCGGGCGCTTCGAACTCCCAGTCGTCGTCCATGGGCCGCCTCTCTGCACCACCACGGTGATCGCGACACCAGGACACTACCGCGTGGGACCGGCCGGCGCGAGAAGAGAGCTTCCTAGACCTTCCGGGTATTGGCGGCCGCTTGGTCCATCTCCCAATAAGCGCGCAGGGCAACCAGTTTGCCCTCGTCATTGGCCTTGTACGTGAAAACACCCTCGGCCGTTGTCTGGTACTCGCCGGTCGTGATGAGGATGTGGCCGACGTTCGCTTCCTCGTTGCCGCACTGGTAGGTCTCGCGGAAGAAGAACTCGATCTTCGTCGTGGGGGCGATGGCCTGGTCCCAGAACGCCGAGATCGCGTCGCGGCCCCGGTGTCCTTTGCCCTCGGGGTCGAACGCCGACGGCCCAATGGGATCCTCGACGATGGCGTCCTCGGTGAACGCCGCCAGCCACGCTTCCTTGTCCCTGGCCCCGACCGCCTCGCGCGAGCGACGGCCGGCCTCATGGGCCGGGTGCTTCGTCTTCTCGGCGTGGCTCACGCGTCTACCTTTTCGGGCTTGTCGGCACTGACCACCCACATGGAGTAGTACTGCGAACCGCCACCGTAGGCGTGTCCCAACGCTTTTCGGGCGTTAGGCACCTGGTGGTCGCCGCCCTTGCCCATCACCTGGATTGCCGACTCGGCGAAGCGAATGAGGCCCGAGGCGCCGATCGGGTTCGACGAGAGCACGCCGCCGGACGGGTTCACCGGGAGCCGTCCGCCGATCTTGGTTTCGCCGGCCTCGGTGAGCTTCCAGCCCTCGCCCTCGGGGGCAAATCCCAGGTTCTCCAACCACATTGGCTCGAACCAAGAGAACGGCACGTAGATCTCGGCGGCATCGATCTCGTCGATCGGGCTCTTGATGCCGGCTGCTTTCCAGAGAGCGGCGGCGGCGTCGCGCCCGGCTTGCGGGCTGACCTGGTCGCGGCCCGAGAACTGCAGCGGCTCGGTGCGCAGCGCGGTGGCGTGTATCCAGGCCACCGGTTGTCCTTGCGCCAAGCGGGCTTCGGCGATTTCCTCATTGCCGATGACGACTGCAGCTGCGCCATCGGAGGACGGGCAGGTCTCGTCGTAGCGGATCGGGTCCCACAGCATCGGGGACTCCATCACCTTTTCCACGGTGATGTCGGGCTGGTGTAGATGGGCCAGCGGGTTGCGTGCGCCGTTGAGCCGGTCCTTGACCGCGACGATGGCACCGATGTTCAACGGTGCGCCCGAGCGGCGTATGTAGGACCGCACGTGCGGAGCGAAATAGCCACCCGCGCCCGCGCCGACCGGCTTGATGAAGGGGATCGGAATCGACAACGCCCACATGGCATTTGATTCCGACTGCTTCTCCCAAGCCATCGCCAGCACGCGCCGGTACTTCCCGGACTGCACCAGGCTGGCGGCCACCACCGCGGTGGACCCACCGACCGAACCCGCGGTGTGCACCCGGATGAGTGGCTTGCCGGTGGCGCCCATGGCATCGGCCATGAACAGCTCCGGCATCATGACGCCCTCGAAGAAGTCCGGCGCCTTGCCGACCACGATCGCGTCGATGTCGTCGAAGGTCGAACCGGAGTCTTCCAGCGCACGGTCGATCGCCTCGCGCACCAGGCCGTTCATCGAAACGTCTTTGCGCTTGGCTACATACTTGGTTTGCCCGGTACCCAGTACCGCGGCGAGATGCGCACCTGCACCGGCCATCAGTTTTTTCCTTCCATGACCGCGACCAGGTTCTGTTGCAGCGCAGGACCGCTGGTGGCATGCGCCAGCACCCGGTTCGCCGAACCATCCCAGATGTGTTGTGCGGCAAATCCGATGCGCTCGAGACCGGCAACGAACATGGGGTTCGCCGACAGCGCACCGCCGGACGGATTTACTCTTGTCTTCCCGGGAATCCGGATGGCATCCGCCAGGATCAGGTGCTGGTGGGTGAACGGTGCATGGATCTCGGCGACGTCGAGGTTGGCCGTGTTGTCGCCGGTGGCGATCTTGGCCGCTGTCCGGGTGGACGGGGAGCTGGTCAGATCACGCGCACCGAGCACGGGGGTTTCGATGCGATGCTCGATTCCGGTTATCCAGGCCGGGTTTTCGCGCAACTCGCGGGCGCGGTCGTCGGCGGCAAGCACGATCGCGGCCGCGCCGTCGGTGATCGGTGCGATGTCGTGGCGTCGCAGCGGATCAGCGAAGAAGGGCCGGTCGAGCAGGTCCTCGACGTTGACCGCCGACTCCACCCTGTCGACTCGGCGGGCGTTGGCGAATGCATCGAACGCGACGCGGGCCATCTGGATTTCGGTCCACTTGCCGGAGTCGAGCCCCATACGGGCTTGCAGTCCGGCCATCGACACCGAGTCCGGCCACAGCGGAGCGACGGTGTAGGGGTCGGTCTGTCGCGACAGGATCTGACGCAGAATCCCGGCCGAGGACTTGCCGAAGCCGTACACCAGCGCGGTGTCGACCTCGCCGGTCAGGATCTTGATGTAGGCCTCGTAGAGGGCCCAGGCTGCGTCCATCTCGACGTGCGACTCGTTGATCGGTGGAACGGCGCCAATCGAGTCGATAGCGGAGATGAACGAAAATGCCCTCCCGGCAAGGTAATCGGACGATCCCGAACACCAGAAGCCGATGTCGGTCCTGGCGATACCCAGATCTTCGTAGAGCTGGGCGAAGCACGGTATCAACATCTCGACACCGTTGGTGGTGCCGTCGGTACGGCGGACATGCGGGGCGTGGGCAAAGCCGACCACCGCAACATTGCGTTCGCTCATGTGTAGGCAGGCCCTTTACAGGTGGTGCTTGTAGGTGTCGTACTCGGCGTCCGGCTCACCGGTAGGCCGGAAGTACTCGATGTTGTCGATACCGAAACCCCACTCCTCGCGGGGCCTCCAAATCGCTTCCACCCGCATGCCCATCCGCACCTCGTGCGCGTCGATGTCGGCGACGAGATGCAGGAACGGGATGTCGGCCCCGTCGAGCAGCACATAGGCCGCGACGTACGGCGGCTTGATGCGCTGGCCCTGGAACGGGATGTTGATGATGGCGAACGTCGTCACGGTGCCCTTGTCCGGCAGCTCGACGAATTCGGTGGTGGGCTGGCCGGTGGCCGGGTCCGCGCCGTGCGGCGGGAAGTAGACCTTGCCATTCTTGCCGGTCTTGGCGCCCAGCAGTTTGCCTTCCGCGATGGCCCGCAGGTAGGCGCTTTCCTCGTGCGAGGCGGTGTGCTGAATGGTCAGCGAGACCGGTGTGACGATCATCGTGACCGGGTCCTGGTCGCTGGCGGGTCCCTCGGGCTCGGCGTCCTCACCGAGCGCGAAGTAGGCGATGTCGGTGATAGCGCCCACCGTCTCGTCGGCCCAGTGCACATGCACCCGCGCGCCGGTGTTGATCTTGTCCGGTTCGCCGGCGTCGACCGCGTGCATCAACGGGGTGTCGGCACCGTCCAGCTTGATCAGTGCCCAGGCGAATGGCCGGTCCAGCGGCTGGCCCTCCAGCGGGTCGGGCTGCCAGGTCCATGACACCACGGTGCCGACTGACGACACCGGTACCATCTCGCCCAGCGGTTCGTAGGTAACCGGGTCGTACTCCGCCGGTGGCACATGCACCCGGCCATCCGATCCGCGCACCCCGAGGACGCGGCGGTCACGCAGTGCGGTGAAGAACTTGCCTAGCGTGGTTCCGACTGAACGGGTGTAGTCGAAGGCCAGAGTTAACGGCGCTGAGAGAGGCGGCTCGGAGTGATCGATCGTGGTCGGGCCGCTCGAAGTGGCTGTCACGCCATCGAGTAGAACAGGTTCTAAGAACCGTTTCAATATCGGGTCCGGTTCGGCCAGGAAAGGCGGAGAAATGAAGCTGGGTTTGCAGCTGGGATATTGGGGCGCTCAGCCTCCGGATAACCATGCGGAGCTCGTCGCCGCGGCCGAGGATGCTGGATTCGACGCCGTGTTCACCGCCGAGGCGTGGGGCTCCGACGCCTACACACCGCTGGCCTGGTGGGGCTCGTCGACGCAGCGGGTGCGACTGGGCACGTCGGTCGTTCAGCTCTCCGCGCGGACCCCGACGGCGTGCGCGATGGCCGCGCTGACGCTCGACCACCTGTCCGGTGGCCGGCACATTCTCGGACTCGGGGTGTCCGGCCCGCAGGTCGTAGAGGGCTGGTACGGCCAGACATTCCCCAAGCCGCTGGCCCGCACCCGCGAGTACATCGACATCATCCGGCAGGTGTGGGCCCGCGATGCGCCGGTGACCAGCGATGGCCCGCACTACCCGCTGCCGCGGACCGGGGAGGGCACCACGGGCCTGGGCAAGCCGCTCAAGCCCATCACCCACCCGCTGCGCGCCGACATCCCGATCATGCTGGGCGCCGAGGGGCCCAAAAATGTGGCGCTGGCCGCTGAGGTCTGCGACGGCTGGCTGCCGATCTTCTACACGCCGCGGATGGCCGACACCTACAACGAGTGGCTGGACGAGGGCTTTGCCCGCCCGGGCGCACGCCGCAGCCGCGAGGACTTCGAGATCTGCGCGACGGCCAACATCGTCATCACCGAGGACCGCAGCGCTGCATTCACGGCCATGAAGCCCTACATCGCGCTCTACATGGGTGGGATGGGCGCCGAGGACACCAACTTCCACGCCGACGTCTATCGCCGGATGGGTTATGCCGAGGTGGTCGACGACGTGACCAAGCTGTTCCGCAGCAACCAGAAGGACAAGGCCGCGGAGATCATCCCCGACGAGGTCATCGACGACGCCGCGATCGTCGGTGATGTTGACTACGTGCGTAAGCAGATCAAGGCATGGGAGGCCGCCGGCGTCACGATGATGGTGGTCTCTGGCCGCTCTTCCGAGCAGGTCCGGGACCTCGCCGCGCTGATCTAGCGATTTGCTTGCCCCGTCAATAGAACGGGTTCTAGATTGACCGGATGACAGCCTCGCAGTACACCATCGCCGGCACGGTGATCACCATGCCGGTACAGATCCGCAAGGCAAATCAGCACATGGCGATGTTCTCGGTGGATGCCGACGCCGCTCAGCACCTGATCGACTACAGCGGCCTGCAGGTCTGCCGCTACCTGCCCGGGCGCGCCATCGTGGTCCTGATGCTGATGCACTACATCGACGGAGACCTGGGCCAGTACTACGAATTCGGCACCAGCGTGATGGTCAACCCACCGGGCACAGCGCCTGGATCAAAGGCGAGCCCGCGGGCCCTGCAATCGGCCGGCGCGTTCATCCACCACCTGCCCGTCGACCAGCCGTTCACGCTGGAGGCGGGAACCAAGATCTGGGGCTACCCGAAAGTCATGGCGGACTTCGTCATTCGAGAGGGCCGTCAGTTCGGGTTCGACTGCACGGTCGACGGGCAACTGGTGATCGGCATGGACTTCCGTCCCGGCCTGCCGATTCGACTGACCCCGCGCCAGCAGGCGCAGCGCAGCTACTCGCGCCGCGACGGAATCACCCGCGAGACCGCCTTCGAGCACACGCTGGACGGTGTGCGGACGCGGCTGGGTGGCGTGCGCGTCCGGCTGGGCGATCATCCATACGCGAAAGAGCTTGCGTCGCTGGGGCTTCCGAAGCGCGCGATGTTGTCCAGCTCCGCTGACCAGGTACAAATGACATTCGGCGATGCCCAGGAGATCTCATGACGATGACCAAACCCGACGTCGACTTGACCGACGGGACTTTCTACGCCGGCGACTCCCGGTCCATCTATCGCTGGATGCGGGAGAACGAGCCGGTCTTCCGGGATCGCAACGGGCTGGCAGCGGCCTCGACGTATCAGTCCGTGATCGAGGCCGAGCGCAACCCCGAGTTGTTCTCGAACGCCGGCGGCATCCGACCCGACCAGCCGGGCGTCGAGATGATGATCGAGATGGACGATCCGCAACATCTGTTGCGCCGCAAGCTCGTCAACTACGGGTTCACCCGTAAGCGGGTGAAGAACCTGGAGTCCTCGATCACCTCGTTGTGCGACACGTTGATCGACGCGGTGTGCGAACGCGGTGAATGCGACTTCGTCTGGGATCTGGCCGCGCCACTGCCGATGGCGGTCATCGGGGACATGCTCGGTGTGCGCCCGCAGGAACGCGAGATGTTCCTCAAGTGGTCCGACGATTTGGTCAGTTCCTTGAGCAGCACCGCGGCCGAGGCGGATGTCCAGGTGACCATGGACGCCTTCGCCGCCTACAGCCAATACATGATGGGCATGATCGAGAGCCGCAAGAAGGAGCCGACCGACGACCTGGTCAGCGTTCTGGTGCACGCGGAGGTCGAGGGTGCGCGGCTGGAAGACCACCAGATCGTCACCGAGGTGCTGCTGCTGCTGATCGGCGGCGACGAGACCACGCGGCACACGCTGTCCGGCGGAACCCGGCAACTGCTGCTGCACCCCGATCAGCACAAGCGTCTCGGCGGCGATCTGAGCTTGCTGCCCAACGCAATTGAAGAGATGCTGCGGTGGACGGCGCCGGTGAAGAACATGGCGCGCACGATCACCGCCGATACCGAGTTCCACGGCACCCAGCTGCGCGAGGGCGAAAAGATGATCCTGCTATTCGAGTCGGCGAACTTCGACGAGAAGGTCTTCGAGAAGCCGGAGAGCTTCAACATCGAGCGCTACCCGAACAACCACCTCGCGTTCGGCTTCGGCACGCACTTCTGTCTCGGCAACCAGCTTGCGCGGCTGGAACTGTCGATCATGCAGACCCGGCTGCTGGAGCGGCTGCCTGACATGCGGCTGGCATCTCCAGACGAGGCTCTGCCGTTGCGGCCGGCCAACTTCGTGTCCGGCCTGGAGAAGATGCCGGTGGCGTTCACCCCGAGCGCGTCGCTTTCTTGATTCCTTGCGTCGAATGTGCTCTGAGGGCGGGATTTAGGCGATTTTCTCGCCCTCAGAGCACGTTCGGCGAAGGGGGCGCCGCCAGGCAAAGGGGGCGGCGTCAGGCGAAGGGGGTAACCGTTAGGCGAAGGGGCAGGCGTCGCGCCGGGAACGTTAGCGGTTCTGGAAGTTGGGCTTGCGCTTCTCGGCGAATGCCCGCGGGCCTTCCTTGGCGTCGTCGGACAGGAACACCTTGATACCGATCTGGGTGTCGATCTTGAACGCGTCGTTCTCGTGCATGCCCTCGGTCTCGCGGATCGCCCGCAGGATCGCTTGCACGGCCAGCGGCCCGTTGTTCTCGATGAGCTCCGCGATCTCGAGCGCCTTGGTCAGCGCCTGCCCGTCGGGCACCAGGTGCCCGATCAGCCCGATCTCCTTGGCCTCGGCGGCGGTGATGTGCCGGCCGGTCAGCAGCAGGTCACAGGCCACGGTGTAGGGAATCTGGCGCACCAGCCGCACGGCGGAGCCGCCCATCGGGTAGAGGCTCCACTTGGCCTCCGAAATCCCGAACTTGGCGCTCTCGCCGGCGATGCGGATGTCTGTGCCCTGCAGAATCTCGGTGCCGCCGGCGATCGCGGGGCCTTCGACGGCCGCGATCAGCGGTTTGGTCAGCCGACGGCCCTTGAGCAGGGCGTCGATGCGTGACGGGTCGTAGCTGCCATCTTTGAACGAATCGCCCGGCGGCTTTTTGGTTGCTGACTTGAGGTCCATCCCGGCGCAGAAGTAGCCACCGGATCCGGTCAGGATGCAGCAGCGGATGTCGTCATCGTCGTCGACGCGGTCCCAGGCCTGCACCATGATTTCCATCATTTCCGTGCTCAGCGCGTTGCGGGCATGCGGTCGGTTCAGGGTGACGATCAGCGTGTGACCGCGCTGCTCAACCAGCGCGTCGGGTCCGGATTCAACGTTTGCTGGCGCCTCGGCCACGGCGACCGCCTTTCCCTCCACATCGGGCATGAACTTGTCAAGAAATGTAACACGTTCTAATTTGGTGGCCGTGGCCCTGAATATTGCCGATCTTGCCGAGCACGCCATCGACGCCGTGCCTGACCGTGTAGCACTCATCTGCGGCGATCAACAGCTGACCTACGCCGAGCTGGAGGAGAAGGCCAACCGTCTCGCGCACTACCTGGCCGAACAGGGCGTGCAAAAGGACGACAAGGTCGGGCTCTACTGCCGCAACCGCATCGAAATCGTCATCGCGATGCTCGGCATCATCAAGGCCGGCGCCATCCTGGTGAACGTCAACTACCGCTACGTCGAGGGAGAGCTTCGCTACCTGTTCGACAACTCCGACATGGTCGCGCTGGTCCACGAGCGCCAGTACTCCGACCGAGTGGCCAACGTGCTGCCCGAGACGCCCAACGTCAAGACGATCCTGGTCGTGGAGGACGGCAGCGACGACGACTTTGCGCGCTACGGCGGTGTCGAGTTCTATTCCGCGATCGCGCAGAGCTCACCCGAGCGCGACTTCGGCGAACGCAGCGCCGACGACATTTACCTGCTCTACACCGGCGGCACCACCGGCTTCCCGAAGGGCGTGATGTGGCGCCACGAGGACATCTACCGCGTGCTGTTCGGCGGAACCGATTTCGCGACAGGCGAATTCATCTCCGACGAGCACGACCTGGCCAAGGCCGCAGCGGAGAACCCGCCCATGGTCCGCCACCCGATTCCGCCGATGATCCACGGCGCCACCCAATCGGCCACCTGGATGTCGATCTTCTCGGGTCAAACCACCGTTCTCGCACCGGAATTCAACGCCGACGAGGTCTGGCGCACTATTCACAAGCACAAGGTCAACCTGTTGTTCTTCACCGGCGACGCGATGGCGCGGCCATTGCTGGACGCGCTGCTGGCGCACCAGGAGCAGGGAAACGAATACGACCTGTCGTCGCTGTTCCTGCTCGCCTCCACCGCGGCGCTGTTCTCGCCGAGCATCAAGGAGAAGTTCCTCGAGCTGCTGCCCAACCGGGTCATCACCGACTCAATTGGCTCCTCGGAGACCGGGTTTGGCGGTACCAGCGTCGTCGCCAAGGACGCGCCGCACAGCGGCGGCCCGCGTGTGACGATCGACCACCGCACCGTCGTTCTCGACGACGACGGCAACGAGGTCCAGCCCGGTTCAGGCGTGCGGGGCTTCATCGCCAAGAAGGGCAACATTCCCGTCGGCTACTACAAGGACGAGAAGAAGACCGCCGAGACGTTCAAGACCATCAACGGCGTGCGCTACGCCATCCCCGGGGATTACGCAACGGTCGAGGAGGACGGCAGCGTCACCATGCTCGGCCGTGGCTCGGTGTCGATCAACAGCGGCGGCGAAAAGATCTACCCCGAGGAGGTCGAGGCCGCGCTGAAGGGGCACCCCGACGTCTTCGACGCACTGGTCGTTGGTGTGCCCGATCCCCGGTACGGGCAGCACGTGGCCGCCGTCGTGCAGGCGCGGCCCGGGACGCGGCCGTCGCTGTCGGAGCTGGATGCCTTCGTGCGTTCCGAGATCGCGGGATACAAAGTCCCGCGCAGCCTTTGGCTGGTCGACGAGGTGAAGCGCTCGCCGGCAGGGAAGCCGGACTACCGGTGGGCCAAGGAGCAGACCGAGGCGCGGCCCGCCGACGACGTGCACGCGGCTCACGTATCTGCGTGATCCGCACCTAGCCGCGGTGTGACCGACTTCGTCAAACACCACTCGGGCGCGCCTGCCGGCTACTTCGCCTGGGAAGCCGCGGGGCTGCGCTGGCTTTCGTCGGTCGACGCGGGCGTGCCCTGTGCGCAGATCGTTTCGGTTGACGCCGCGAGCCTGACCCTGCGGCGTCTCGAATCGGTGAACCCCGACCCGGACGCGGCGCGGATCTTCGGCAGTCAACTGGCCGTCACGCACGACGCGGGCGCTTCGGCGTTCGGCCTGGGGCCCGGCGGCTGGGACGGGCCGGGGTTCTTCGGGCCGTTGTCGCAGCCGTTGCCGATGTCGCTGCGGCCCCATCAACGCTGGGGCGACTTCTACGCCGAGGAGCGGCTGGCCCCGATGCTCGAGCTCGCGGCGGCTCAGCTCGGTGCGCCGGCCCGTGCCGCTATCGATTCCGTCATGGCGCGTTGCCGCGCAGGCGATTTCGACGACGACGACCGGCCGGCCCGGCTGCACGGCGATCTATGGAGCGGCAACGTGATGTGGACACAAGACGGCGTGGTGCTGATCGACCCGGCCGCGCACGCCGGTCACCGCGAGACCGACCTGGCGATGCTCGCGCTGTTCGGCTGCCTGCACTATGACGATGTCGTCGCGGGCTACCAGGAGGTGCGACGGCTGCAACCCGGCTGGCGCAATCGCATGGGGCTGCATCAGCTCTTTCCGCTGCTGGCCCACGTCGTGCTGTTCGGCGGCGGGTACGCGGCGCGGACGCATGCTGCCGCCCGCGCGGCGCTGGCCGTCTGAGGGCACGCGGCTAATGTTGAGTTGCGATGACGATCGATGTGTGGATGCAGCACCCGACTGCGCGGTTCCTGCGCAGCGACATGCTGGCGTCCCTACGGCGCTGGACGGGTGAGTCCATACCGGATACCGACATCCCGATCGAAGTCACGATCGCGGCGATGGACGCGGCCGATGTCGGCTTCGGCCTGCTCAGTGCCTGGCGCGGCCCCAATGGTCAGGACCTCGTCTCCAACGACGAGGTTGCCGAGTGGACCCGGTTGCACCCGAACCGATTTGCCGGTCTGGCGACCGTCGACCTCGATCGTCCGATGCAGGCGGTCCGTGAGCTACGGCGCCGGGTCGCCGAAGGGTTCGTCGGCCTGCGGGTAGTGCCCTGGCTGTGGAACGCGCCGCCCACCGATCGCCGTTACTACCCGCTTTTCGCCGAATGCGTCGAGGCCGCCGTCCCGTTCTGCACCCAGGTCGGTCACACCGGCCCGCTGCGGCCCTCGGAGACCGGACGCCCGATTCCCTACATCGACCAGGTCGCCCTGGACTTTCCCGAGCTGGTGATCGTGTGCGGACACGTCGGCTACCCGTGGACCGAGGAGATGGTGGCCGTCGCGCGCAAACACGAGAACGTCTACATCGATACCTCCGCCTACACCGTCCGGCGGCTTCCCGAAGAACTGATCCGGTTCATGAAAACCGGTACCGGACAACGCAAAGTCTTGTTCGGCACCAACTACCCGATGATCACTCACGAGCACACGTTGGCCGGGCTCGACGAACTCGGGCTCGGCGACGAGGCTCGTCACGACTTTCTCCACGGCAACGCCGAACGCGTATTCAGACTGGAGGCCAACAGGTGAACGGTGCGCAGGCTCTGATCAACACTCTGGTCGACGGCGGTGTCGACGTGTGCTTCGCCAATCCCGGAACTTCGGAGATGCACTTCGTCGCCGCCTTGGACACCGTTCCGAAAATGCGTGGCGTGCTGGCCCTTTTCGAGGGCGTCGCCACCGGCGCTGCCGACGGTTATGCCCGGATCGCCGATCGGCCGGCGGCGGTGCTGTTGCATCTCGGCCCCGGATTGGGCAATGGTCTGGCCAACCTGCACAACGCGCGCCGGGCTCACGTGCCGATCGTGGTCGTGGTCGGTGACCACGCCACATATCACAAAAAGTACGACGCCCCACTGGAATCGGATATCGATGCGCTTGCGGGCAGTGTCTCGGGGTGGGTGCGCCGCACGGGTGCCGCCGCCGACGTCGCGCTCGACGCCGTCGAGGCCATCGCCGCGAGTCGGGCCGGCTCACAGATCTCGACGCTGATCCTCCCCGCCGACGCATCCTGGTCGGACGGCGCCCAGCCCGCCGCTGCGCCGCCAGCGCAACCGACGGGCGCCGACCCACTGCTGGTGCCCGAGGTCGCGGAGCTGCTGCGATCCGGAGAACCGACGGTGATCATGGTGGGCGGCGATGCCACCCGCGCCCGCGGGCTGGCCGCGGCGGTGCGGATCGCCGAGGCGACCGGGGCCCGCGTGATCTGCGAGACCTTCCCGACCCGCCTGGAACGCGGTGCCGGCATCCCCGCCGTCGAGCGGTTGGCGTACTTCGCCGAGGCCGCCACCGCGCAACTGGACGGCGCCACGCATCTGGTGCTGGCCGGCGCCAAGTCGCCGGTGTCCTTCTTCGCCTACCCCAACATGCCCAGCGACCTGGTACCGGCCGGCTGCGAGGTGCACATGCTCGCCGCGCACAGCGGTGCGGCCGACGCTCTCGTCGCGTTGGCCGACGAGATCGCGCCCGGCACCGTTGCCCCGGTGGCCGCAGCGTCACGCCCGCAGCTGCCGACCGGCGCACTGACCTCCGCGTCGGCGGCCGACGTGATCGGCGCGCTGCTGCCGGAACGGGCGATCGTCGTCGACGAGTCGAACACCTCGGGCCTGCTGCTGGCGCAGACCACCGCCGGGGCGCCCGCCCATGACTGGCTGACGCTGACCGGCGGGGCGATCGGCTACGGCATCCCCGCCGCGGTGGGTGCCGCGGTGGCCGCCCCCGACCGCCCAGTGCTCTGCCTGGAATCCGACGGGTCGGCGATGTACACGATCTCCGGATTGTGGACTCAGGCGCGCGAGAACCTCAACGTGACCACCGTGCTGTACGACAACAGTGCCTACGACATCTTGCGGATCGAGCTGCAACGCGTCGGCGCCGGGTCGGCTCCCGGCCCAAAGGCGCTGGACCTGCTCGATTTATCGCGTCCCACAATGGATTTCGTCAAGATCGCGGAAGGTATGGGCGTACCCGCGCGGCGCGTGAGCACCGCCGAGGAGTTGGCCGATGCGCTGCGCGCCGCCTTCGCCGAACCCGGGCCGCATCTGATCGACGCCGTGGTGCCGTCAATCACGGGTTAAGGCGCGGTGATCGTCAATAGCGGGCCAGCACGGGAAGCCGGCTGACGAGCCAGTCCATTACCGTGTTGACGACTTCGACTCCGGTTTCGAAGCCGCCGTCGTGGACTTCGGCCGCCAATGCCACACCCCATTGCCCCGACGACGTGGACAAAAGTCCGAACTGGCGGACCAGGTACTCGCCGTTTACGCCGGGCCCCCAACCCCCTTTTGCCGCAGCGCCGTTGGCGGCCAGGCCCCATCGCTGATCGGGAGCCAGCGCGCCCATGAGCTCGATCACGTCCGCCGCGTCGGGGATCAGAGGCAGCTCCGCGGCGAACCGCGCTTGCCGCTGCAAAGTCCACTCCGTCTGGCCGAATGCGGTGAAACCGCGCCGCAGCCGCCGTGATTCGACCACCGTGGCGGTGTCGCCACCTTCGGCGACCACGCCTTGAACCTTGCGTGCCGCCTCGACCGGCTCGCCCAGCAGTGACCACAACTGTTCGGATGCGCGATTGTCGGATTCGGTGATGGCCTTGACCGCGAACTCGCGGGCACCGAGCCAATCGCTGCGCAACGCCGCGATCGCCAAGGGCACTTTGATCGTCGACCAGGCGACCCCCGACCACCACCTGCCCAGTGAATAGGTCCGGTCCGGACGCGCGATGGCGACACCAATGTTGGCCGGGACGGTATCGGAAAGCTGTTCGAAGCTCGCCTCCAGCGCGAGTTCTAGGGGCCGCGCATTCATCGGGTTATCGGGGTATCGGCCATACCCGATCATCGCAGTCGACACCTTCGGCTGCCAACTGGCGCTTGAGAACCTTGAATGTCACCGTCCGCGGGAGCTCCGCACTGATCCTGACCTGCGACGGCCACTGCTTGGGTCCCAGGTCGGGCTGTTCGGCCAGGAACGCCCGAAATTTCTCGGCATCGAACTCGGCACCCCGCGCCATCACCAACGCGGCCATCACCTGGTCGCCGACCACGGGATCGGGGATCGCGTACACGGCGACCTCGGCCAGGTCGGGGTATCGCAGCAACACCCGTTCGATCGGGGCGGCGCCGAGATTCTCGCCGTCGACCCGCATCCAATCGCCAAGCCGTCCAGCGAAGTACGCGTATCCGGCCTCGTCGCGATAGGCGAGGTCGCCGCTGTGGTAGACCCCGCCGGCCATTCGCTCGGCCTCGGCGGCCGCGTCGTTGTAGTAACCCTCGAAACGGCCCGGTCCGGCGGTGTTCACCAGCTCGCCGACCACTCCCACTCCGCAGGGCTTGCCGGTGTCGGGGTCGACGATCTCGAGCCCCTCGGTCAGCGGTCCCAATGCGCCCGGCGGCGTATCGGGCGTGCGAGCGATCGCCACCCCGCCTTCGGTCGATCCGAATCCGTCCTGGACGACGCAGCCGAATCTGCGGCCGAACCGTTCGATGTCGGCGGGAACACCCTCGTTGCCGTAGACCGCGCGCAGCGGGTTGTCGGCGTCGTCGGGTTGTTCCGGCGTGGCCAGCACATAGGACAGCGGCTTGCCCACGTAGTTGGCGTAGGTGGCGCCGTAACGTCGCACGTCCGGCAAGAATCCAGACGCAGAGAACTTACGCCGCAGCGCCATTGAGCCCTGACACGCGGCCGCCACCGCCCAGCCGACCAGAACCGCGTTCGAGTGGAACAACGGCATCGACACGTAGCAGACGTCGTCGCGGCCGAGGTCGAACCGCTGCGCCATCGTCGTTCCGGCGATCGCGACCTTGCCGTGGCTGCACTTCACCGCCTTGGGCTCGCCGCTGGTGCCCGAGGTGAAGATCAGCATGAAAAGGTCTTCGGCTGAGGCGGACTGGAAGCTCAGTTCGACGCCGCGATGCGCGTCGACCTCGGCAGCCCAGTTCGCGGAATCGACGTTCAAGTGGTCGATATCATCCAGCGGCGCAGCAGATTTCGAGTCGGCCAATACCAGCTGGCAGTCGGCCCGGCTAATGTCGCGGACCAGTGCCTCGCCGCGGCGCACCGGGTTGAGGCCAACCGGCACAATCCCCGACATCCCGGCCGCCGTCAACATCGCCGAGAAGAACGGCGTGTTTTCCAGCAGCACGCCGACGTGCGGTGGCTTGCCGGGGTCGAGGCGCTCGCGCAGCGTCGCCGCAATCGCGGCACCGTGTTGCAGGTGATCGCGCCAGCTGGTGAACGAATCCTCGAAGTAGACGCCCCGGTCGTCGATCTCTGCCAGTGGCTCCAGCAGTTTGGTGACCGTGGGATCGGGAGGAATCACGAAGCTAGGCAGGAGTTTCCGCCAGCTCACGACCGATCCGGCGGAGCTGCCCGGTGGCACCGCCCAACGCGAACTCGGTCTCCTTGGCGGCCAGGAAGTAGCGGTGCGCCGGGTGATCGGTGTCGACGCCGACGCCGCCGTGCACGTGCACGACGGTGTGCGCGACCCGGTGTCCGGCGTCAGCGGCCCAGAACGCGGCGCTGGCGACGTCGATCTCGGCGGGGATGTCTTCCGAGACCTTCCAGGCCGCTTGGGTGAGCGTCAACCGCAGCCCTTTGACGTCGATGTAGCCGTCGGCCAGCCGTTGCGACACCGCTTGGAAGCTGCCGATCGGGCGGTCGAATTGCTCACGCTCGCGGGCGTATTCGGCCGTCATCTGCAACCCGCGATCGAGCACCCCGAGTTGATACGCGGTGCGGCCCAGAGTGCCGAGGGTGCCGAGCCAGGCGGCGACCTCGCTGCCGCCGACCTTCCGCGCTTCGCCCACCGCGACGCCGTCCAGCGCCAAGTGCCCGATGCTGGTGCGGCCGGTGGTCGCCAGCGAGGTCACACTGACGCCCGGGTCGTCGGCGGCGACAAGGAAAACAGCTGTGCCGGAATCGGTTTCGGCGGGAACCAGGAAGGCGTCCGCGACGGGGCCGAAGCCGGCCTGGGTGCGGGTTCCGGTCAGCTGGTAGCCGTCGCCGGAGCGGGTGGCCTGCACGGGGCCCTCGCCCATCTCGCCGTCGAGGGCGACCGTCAGGATCTTCTCCCCCTTGACGGCCGGCACACCCCAGCCCTGCTGCAGCTCTTCGGAGCCGAACCGGGCCAGCACTCCGGCGCCCAGCATCACCGACTCCAGGTAGGGCACCGCGGCCAGCTGGCGGCCGAGCGCAACGAGGATCGCGATCTGCTCGAGCGCACCGAAACCGTCGCCGCCAAGCGCGGACGCCGATGCGCTGGTGAGGATGTCGGCCTCGACCAGCTTCTGCCACAGGACGCGGTCAAACCGTTGCTCGAGCCCGTCGAGTTCGCGTTGATGCTCGGGCGTGCACACCGAGTCCACGATCGTGTCGACCAGGCCGCCGAGGTCGTTTGCCGCTTCGGTTGTCGTGAAATCCATTCCGATGCTGTCCTTTGAAAGTAGAGAGCTGCTCAGCGGTTCCGGGGCAGGCCGAGGGCGACCATGCCGATGATGTCGCGCTGCACCTCGTTGGTGCCGCCGCCGAAGGTCAGGATCAGGCAGGCCCGGTGCATCCGCTCGACCCGGCCACGCAGCAACGCGCCCGGCGAATCCTGGCGCACCGTCGCCGCGGTACCCAGCACCTCCATCAGAAGCCGGTAGGCCTCGGTGGCCAGCTCGGTCCCGAACACCTTGGCCGCCGACGCGTCTGCGGGCGACAGGGCTTCACTTGCCGCCGATGCCAGTTCCCAGTTGATCAGCTTGAGAACCTCGACCTTGGCGTGCACCCGGGCCAGGTTCAGCTGCACCCACTCCGAGTCGATCAACCGCGCCCCACCGGAATCCTTGGTGTTTTGCGCCCATTCCCGAACCTCGCGCAGGGCCAGGAAGATCGGTTGCGCCGACACCAGGGCGACCCGCTCGTGGTTGAGCTGGTTGGTCACCAGCTTCCAGCCGCCGTTCTCCTCGCCGATCAGGTTGGTCACCGGGACTCGCACGTCGGAGTAATAGGTGGCGCTGGTGTCCACACCGGCCATGGTGTGCACCGGTGTCCAGGAGAAACCCTCGGCGGTGGTCGGCACGGCCAGCATCGAGATGCCGCGGTGCTTCTTGGCTTCGGGGTTGGTGCGCACCGCCAGCCAGACCCAGTCGGCGTAAGCGATCAGACTGGTCCACATCTTCTGGCCGTTGATGACATAGTCGTCGCCATCGCGCACCGCGGTGGTGCGCAGGTTGGCCAGGTCGGTGCCGGCACCGGGCTCGGAGTAGCCGATCGAGAAGTGCAGATCACCGGCGGCAATCTTGGGCAGGAAGAACTTCTTCTGCTCGTCGGTGCCGAACGCCATGATGGTCGGCGCAACGCTGTTGATCGTCAGGAAGGGCACCGGCACGCCGGCGACCGCGGCCTCGTCGGTGAAGATCAGCGAGTCCATCGGGGAGCGGTCCTGGCCGCCGTACTCCTTGGGCCAGTTCAGGGTGAGCCACCCGTCTTTGCCCATCTGCGCAACGGTGTCGCGATACGCGTTGCCGGTTCCGACCTCTCCCTGTGCGGAGCTAAGCGCCTCGCGGCGCTCGGGCGTCATGAGCTTGGTGAAGTACGACCGCAGCTCGCGACGCAGCTCCTCCTGTTCAGGGGTGTAACTGATGCGCATTCCAGCCGTCCTTTTGGTTAAACGTGACAAGCGGCTATTCGACCAACGGCTACCCATTCGTCTTCCCGGTTGTAACACGTTCTAGTCTGGGAATCCAGCGACCGTTTCCTCAGGTGCACGTGAGCCCTATGGTGGAGCTACATTCTGATGGGACATGGAGCCAGATCCGGGCCAGCTTCAAGGAGGATGCCGTGCGGGTGATCGTGGATCGTGACCGGTGCGAAGGTAACGCGGTGTGCTTGGGAATCGCGCCGGATATCTTCGACCTGGACGATGAGGACTACGCCGTCGTGAAGCTCGATCCGATTCCGTCCGACGAAGAAAATCTCGCCGAGCAGGCGATCGCCGAGTGCCCGCGCGCGGCGTTGCTGCGCGAAGACTAGCGGCGAGGGACTCCGAAACTAGAGGTATTCATAAATTGACTAGCAGCACGAACGCGACCGATCTATCCGGGAAGGTCGCGGTGGTGACCGGTGCGGCCGCGGGACTGGGGCGCGCCGAAGCGCTGGGCCTGGCCCGCCTGGGCGCCACCGTCGTCGTGAACGACATCGCCGCCGCGCTGGATGCCTCGGACGTCATCGACGAGATCAGCGCCGCCGGCTCGAAGGCCGTTGCCGTGACCGGTGACATCAGTCAGCGCTCCACGGCCGACGAACTGGTGTCCTGCGCCGACGGGCTGGGCGGACTCGACATCGTGGTCAACAACGCCGGCATCACCCGTGATCGGATGCTGTTCAACATGTCCGACGAGGAATGGGACCAGGTCATCGCCGTCCATCTGCGTGGGCACTTCTTGCTCACCCGCAACGCGGCGACCTACTGGCGCAGCAGGGCCAAAGACGCCGGGGGATCGATCTTCGGCCGGATCGTCAACACCGCGTCGGAGGCCGGACTGGTGGGTCCGGTGGGGCAGGCCAACTATGGCGCTGCCAAGGCGGGCATCATCTCGCTCACCCTGACCGCGGCGCGGGCGCTCGGTCGCTACGGGGTGTGTGCCAACGCGATCTGCCCCCGCGCGCGCACCGCGATGACGGCCGACGTGTTCGGCAGCGCACCAGATACAGAGGAAGGCGGTGTCGACCCGCTGTCGCCCGAGCACGTGGTGAACCTGGTGCAGTTCCTGTCGTCCCCGGCGGCCGCAGAGGTCAACGGCCAGGTGTTCATCGTTTACGGGCCTCAGGTGACATTGGTCTCGGCCCCGACGGCGGAACACAGGTTCATCGCCGACAGCGCCGCGTGGGACCCGACTCAACTGAGCGGCGCCTTGCAGGACTACTTTGCTGGTCGTGATCCAGAACGTAACTTTTCCGCGACCGCGTTAATGGAGCAATAGCGGCATAATACTGTTTCTCGGGGGGGAAATCCGCTAGTAGAACGTGTGTCAGATTGGGAATACCGCAAGGGCGCTGACCAGGACAAATTAACGCTTCGGACAGAGATAACCTGTTCATTGACACGGTGAACTTCTTCTGAGTTAATATGATCCGGCTCACACGCAGCCGGGTGCGACCGAAGACAACGCAAAGGCGACGCACAGGCTTCGCCGTGAGCAGCAAAGGGGGGGCCCGCGTTGATCGAACAACTTGCGGTTCCGGCCCGTGCTGTCGGCGGGTTTTTCGAAATGATGATCGATACGGCCCGCGCATCTGTCCGGCGGCCGTTCCAATTCCGCGAGTTCCTGGATCAGACGTGGATGATCGCGCGCGTGTCGTTGGTCCCGACGCTCTTGGTGTCCATCCCATTCACCGTCCTGGTGGCATTCACCCTGAATATCTTGCTGCGCGAAATCGGCGCGGCCGATTTGTCCGGCGCCGGAACGGCATTCGGCACCATCACCCAGCTGGGCCCGGTGGTGACCGTGCTCGTCGTCGCGGGGGCCGGCGCCACCGCGATCTGCGCCGACCTGGGCGCCCGCACCATCCGTGAAGAAATCGACGCGATGCGGGTACTCGGCATCGATCCGATCCACCGGCTGGTGGTACCCCGCGTCCTGGCGTCGACCGTTGTCGCACTGTTGCTTAACGGTTTGGTCTGCGCCATCGGTCTGTCCGGTGGGTACGTATTCTCCGTGTTTCTGCAGGGCGTCAACCCGGGCGCATTCATCAACGGCCTGACCGTATTGACCGGACTGCGCGAGTTGATGCTTGCGGAGGTCAAAGCGCTGCTCTTCGGCGTGATGGCCGGCCTCGTCGGGTGTTACCGCGGCCTCACCGTCAAGGGTGGGCCGAAGGGCGTCGGCAATGCGGTCAACGAAACCGTCGTCTACGCGTTCATCTGTCTGTTCGTCATCAACGTGGTGATGACGGCCATCGGCGTGCGGTTCTCGACGAAGTGAGCACGCGATGAGCTACGACCTCACTTACCGGTTCCGCAACATCGCGGCCAGACTGCAAGGCCCGATCGACGACTTCGGCGAGCAGGCCCTGTTCTACGGCCAGACAGTGCGCTACGTCCCCAATGCGCTCACCCGGTACCGCAAGGAGACGATCCGGCTCATTGCCGAGATGACCCTGGGCGCGGGCGCTTTGGTGATGATCGGAGGCACGGTCGGCGTCGCGGCATTCCTGACCCTGGCCTCCGGTGGGGTCATTGCCGTCCAGGGCTACTCGTCCCTGGGCAACATCGGCATCGAGGCATTGACCGGCTTCCTGTCGGCGTTCCTGAACGTGCGCGTTGTCGCGCCGGTCATCGCCGGCATCGCGCTGGCGGCGACGATCGGTGCCGGTGCCACCGCCCAATTGGGTGCCATGCGGGTGTCCGAGGAAATCGACGCGGTGGAATGCATGGCTGTGCACTCGGTGTCCTACCTGGTGTCGACTCGGCTGATCGCCGGCCTGGTGGCGATCATCCCGTTGTATTCACTGTCGGTGCTCGCGGCGTTTTTCGCCGCCCGGTTCACCACGGTCTTCATCAACGGACAGTCGGCCGGTCTCTACGACCACTACTTCAATACGTTCCTCATCCCGTCGGACCTACTTTGGTCGTTCCTGCAGGCCATCGTGATGTCCATCGCGGTGATGCTGGTCCATACCTATTACGGCTACAACACCAGCGGTGGGCCGGTAGGCGTGGGCATCGCGGTCGGGCAGGCGGTGCGGACCTCGCTGATCGTCGTGGTCGTCATTACTTTGTTCATCTCGCTGGCCGTTTACGGTGCGTCCGGTAACTTCAACCTCTCTGGATAAGGGGACCGCTTAAAACACATGTCAGATACCGCATCACGACGTTCAACTGTACGGCTGGCAGCGGCGCTGCTGGCCAGTTTGTTGGTGGCGTTTGCGGTGGGGACTTACCTCTCGTACACGGCGGCTTTCGCGTCGGTCGACACGGTTACCGTCGCGGCGCCGCGGGCCGGGCTGGTGATGGACAAGGGCGCCAAGGTCAAGTACCGCGGCATCCAGATCGGCAAGGTCACCGACATCAACTATGCGGACGACCAGGCACGGCTGACGCTGGCGATCAACAGCGACGACATGCACTTCATCCCGTCCAACGCGACGGTGCATATC
The DNA here is from genome assembly GCF_055419445.1 of Mycobacterium sp. IDUB_19. NCBI lineage: Bacteria > Bacillati > Actinomycetota > Actinomycetes > Mycobacteriales > Mycobacteriaceae > Mycobacterium > Mycobacterium sp. IDUB_19. The sequence goes on from NZ_JBVAXR010000001.1 coordinate 383,074, forward strand.
GCGGGCAACACCATTTTCGGCGCCAAGTCGGTCGAATTCATTCCGCCCCAAGCGCCTTCGCCGACCTCCCTGCGTCCTGATGCGCACGTGCAAGCCTCCGCGGTGCAGCTGGAAGTCAACACCCTGTTCCAGTCGCTGATGAATCTGCTGCACAAGGTCGACCCGGTCGAATTGAACGGGACGTTGAGTGCCTTCGCCGAAGGCCTGCGCGGTCATGGCGACGACCTGGGCGCGCTGCTTTCAGGTCTGAATACCCTTACGCGACAAGCGAACCCGAAGCTGCCGGCGCTGCAGGAGGACTTCCGCAAGACCGCCGTCGTCACCAACATCTACGCCGACGCCGCCCCGGACCTGAACACCATCTTCGACAACCTGCCCACCATCAACAAGACCGTCGTCGACGAGCAGAAGAATCTCAACGACACGCTGCTGGCAACGATCGGCCTGTCCAACAACGCCTATGACACGTTGGCGCCGGCCGAGCAGGACCTGATCGACGCCCTCAACCGGCTGCGGGCCCCCATCAAGGTGGCGTCGGATTACTCGCCGGAATTCGGTTGCCTGTTCGCCGGTATCGAGCGAGGCATCAAGGAGTTCGCCCCCTTGCTCGGTGTTCGCAAGGCGGGCCTGTTCACGTCGTCGAGCTTCGTGTTGGGCGCGCCGTCGTACACCTTCCCGGAGTCGTTGCCGGTCGTCAACGCGTCCGGCGGTCCAAACTGCCGGGGATTGCCGGACATTCCGACCAAGCAGACCGGCGGGTCGTTCTACCGGGCACCATTCCTGGTCACCGACAACGCCAACATCCCTTACGAGCCGTTCACCGAATTGCAGTTCGACGCACCCTCGACGCTGCAGTTCTTGTTCCACGGCTCTTTCGCGGAACGGGACGACTTCTGATGGCGAGTTCGGAACTGCCGTCGCACCGGTCGATGGTGATCAAGGTCAGCGTCTTCGCGGTGGCGATGTTGTTGGTGGCCGCGGGGTTGGTGGTGGTCTTCGGCGACTTCCGGTTCGGCGACGAAAACACTTACCACGCAACGTTTATTGACGCGTCTAAGTTGAAGGCCGGCCAAAAGGTTCGCATTTCCGGGGTGCCGGTCGGTTCGGTGGACGGCATCAAGCTCAACCCGGACAACAGCGTCGACGTGGCTTTCGGAATCGACAGCCGCTACACCCTCTACTCGTCGACGCGGGCCTTGATCCGCTACGAAAACCTGGTCGGTGACCGGTTCCTCGAGATCACGTCGGGTCCCGGGGAGCTACGCAAGCTGCCTCCGGGCGGGACGATCAACTCCCAACACACCCAGCCCGCACTGGATCTGGATGCGTTGCTGGGTGGGCTGAAGCCCGTGCTCAAAGGCCTGGATGCCGACAAGGTCAACACGATCAGCAGCGCTGTAATTGAGCTGTTGCAGGGCCAGGGCGGAGCGTTGTCGAACGTGCTGGCCGACACCAGCGCTTTCTCGACGGCGCTGGGCCAGCGCGATCAGCTCATCGGTGACACGATCACCAACCTGAACACGGTGCTGGGCACCATCGACCAAAAGAGCGCGCAATTCTCGGCCAGCGTGGACCAACTGCAGCAGTTGATCAGCGGACTGGCCAAAAACAAAGACTCGATCGCGGGAGCAATTCCGCCACTGGCGTCGACAACGACGGATCTTACTGAGTTGCTGAAGAATTCACGCCGGCCGCTGCAAGGCATCCTGGAAAATACCCGGCCGCTGGCCACCGAGATCGACAACCGCAAGGCCGAGGTGGACAACGACGTCGAGCAACTGGGCGAGGACTATCTGCGCCTGGCCGCACTCGGCGCCTACGGGTCGTTCTTCAACATCTACTTCTGCTCAGTGACCATCAAGATCAACGGACCGGCCGGCAGCGACATCCTGCTGCCCCTCGGTGGTCAGGTGGATCCCAGCCAGGGGAGGTGCGCTTTTGTCAAATAGCCCAAAGCGTGAACGCGATCCATTGCGCACCGGGATCTTCGGCGTGGTGCTGGTTGTCTGCGTCGTGTTACTCGCATTCGGCTACGCCAACTTGCCGTTCTACCCGCAGGGCCGGGTGTACGACGCCTACTTCAGCGACGCCGGCGGGATCTCGCCCGGCAACTCCGTTTACGTGTCGGGCTTCAAGGTCGGCAAGGTGGCGTCCGTCGGTTTGGCCGGAGACAGCGCAAAGGTGACGTTCTCGGTGGACCGGCACGTCGCGGTCGGTGATCAGTCGCTGGCCGCGATCCGCACCGACAGCATCCTTGGCGAGCGCTCGATTGCGGTGACTCCGGCCGGTCATGGCAAGGCGACCACGATTCCGCGGAGCCGCACGACCACCCCGTACACGCTGGCCGGCGCGCTGGAGGACCTGGGTCAAAACTCAAGCAACCTGAACAAGCCCCAGTTCGAGCAGGCTTTGAACGTGCTCACCGACACGCTGCACGGCGCCACCCCGGAATTGCGCGGCGCGCTGGACGGGGTGACTTCGCTGTCCCGCACCCTGAACCGCCGTGACGAGGCCCTGCAAAGCCTTCTGGCACATGCGAAGTCGGTGACATCGGTGTTGTCCGACCGCGCCAACCAAGTCAACAAGCTGGTCGACGACGGCAACGAGCTGTTCGCCGCGCTCGACGAGCGCAGCGCCTCGCTGGGCCAATTGATCTCGGGCATCAACGGTTTGTCAGCACAGATTTCCGGCTTCGTCGCCGATAACCGCAAGGAATTCGGCCCCGCCCTGAGCAAGCTCAACGATGTACTGGGCAATCTCAACGAGCGCCGCGATTACATCACCGAGGCCCTGAAACGACTGCCCACCTATGCGACAGAGCTCGGCGAGGTGGTCGGTTCCGGACCGGGATTCAACGTCAACGTCTACGGCGTGATCCCGGCGCCGCTGCTTGCGGCGATGTTCGACTTCTTCTATCAGCCGGGCAAGCTGCCCGCCAGCCTTTCCGACTACCTACGCGGATTGATCCAGGAACGCTGGATCATCCGGCCGAAGTCACCATGATCAAGCGAATCGCCGGCAGCCGCGGGCTGCGCAACACCACCATCATCGCGCTGGTCGCGGTGCTGGTGGGGGGCGTGTATGTGCTTTCCACGCAAGCGAATAACCGGACCATCATCGGCTACTTCACGTCTGCGGTCGGGCTCTATCCCGGCGATCAGGTCCGCGTCCTCGGCGTGCCGATCGGCAAGATCGACTCGATCGAACCGCGGCCGTCGGACGTCAAGATCACCATGACGGTCCCCAAGGACGTGAAGATCCCGAAGGACGCCAGGGCCGTCGTCATGTCACCGAACCTGGTGGCGGCGCGGTTCATTCAGCTCGCCCCGGCATACACCGGCGGGGCGGTGTTGCCCGATGGCGGCAGCATCGACCTGAACCGCACCGCGGTCCCGGTGGAATGGGACGAGGTCAAGGAAGCGCTGACCCAACTAGCCGTCTCGCTGGGCCCGACGAGCGGATCGATGCACGGGCCGTTGGGCGCGGCAATCAACCAGGCCGCTGACACGTTCGACGGCAAGGGCGAGTCGTTCCACAACGCACTGCAGGAGCTTTCGCAAGTCGCTGGGCGGCTTGGGGATTCGCGCAGCGACATCTTCGGCACCGTCAAGAACCTGCAGGTCCTGGTCAACGCGCTATCGGCGAGTAACGAGCAGATCGTGCAGTTCGCCGGAAACGTCGCCTCCGTCTCGCAGGTCCTCGCCGACAGCTCGCGGCATCTGGACAACACCCTGGGCACTCTCAATCAGGCACTGTCCGACATCCGCGGCTTCCTGCACGAGAACAACTCGACGTTGATCGATACGGTCAATCAGCTCAACGATTTCAGCAAGACATTGAGCGACCAGAGCGACAACATCGAACAGGTGCTGCACGTGGCGGGCCCCGGTATCGCCAACTTCTACAACATCTACGACCCGGCGCAGGGCACGCTGAACGGTCTGCTGTCGATACCCGAATTCGCCAACCCGGTGCAGTTCATCTGCGGCGGTTCCTTCGAAACCGCCGGCGGTCCGCGAGCACCCGACTACTACCGGCGCGCGGAGCTGTGCCGCGAGCGGCTGGGGCCGGTGCTGCGCCGGCTGGCAGTGAACTACCCGCCGATCATGTTCCACCCGCTCAATACGATCACGGCGTACAAGGGCCAGATCATGTACGACACCCCGCAGACCCAAGCCAAGGCGCAGACGCCGATTCCGCAGCTGACCTGGGTACCGGCCCAGGGTGCTGCGCCGGCCCCCGCCCAGAACCCGGCCGATCTGCAGGCCCTGCTGGTGCCGGGTGCTCCGCAGGCCGTGCCACCGCCGGGGGCGCCGGCTGGTGCTAACGCACCCGCTCCGGGTCCAGGCCCGGGCTCCGCGTTCGGGCCCCTGCCGGGTCCGGCGCCCAACCAGGGGCCTTCCGCCGGGTTGCAAAATGGTCAGGGGTCTGGCGGATGAGGCGAATCTTATTGCGCGGCAGCGCATTGGTGGCGGGCGTCGCGCTGTTGGCCGGTTGTCAGTACGGCGGACTGAACTCGCTTTCGATGCCCGGCACCGCGGGTCACGGCGGCGGCGCATTCTCGGTTACCGTCGAAATGCCCGACGTGGCGACCCTGCCGCAGAACTCACCGGTGATGGTCGACGATGTCACCGTCGGCAGCGTCGCCGGTATTTCGGCCGAGCAGCGCAGCGACGGGTCTTTTTATGCCGCAGTGAAATTGGCACTGAACAAAAATGTCGTGTTGCCGGCCAATGCGACTGCAACCGTCGCGCAGACATCGCTACTGGGTTCGCTGCACATCGATCTGGCTGCCCCGAAGGGCAAGCCGGCGACCGGCAGGCTGACTAACGGATCCAAGATCTCGGAGTCCAACACCGGCCGCTTCCCCACCACCGAAGAGGTGTTTTCGGCTCTCGGTGTCGTGGTCAACAAGGGCAATCTCGGTGCGCTGGAAGAGATTACCGACGAGACTTACCAGGCTGTGGCAGGCCGGCAAGACCAGTTCACCGGCTTGATCCCGCGGCTGGCGGAACTGACGTCGGGACTCAACCGGCAGGTCGGCGACATCATCAACGCGGTCGACGGTCTGAACCGATTTTCCGCGAACCTGGCGCACGACAAAGACAACCTGGGCCGGGCGCTGGACACCCTGCCTGAAGCGTTGCGTGTGCTCAACAAGAACCGGGAACACATTGTCGAGGCGTTCGCCGCGCTGAAGAAGCTGGCGACCGTCACCTCGCACGTGCTGTCAAAGACTAAGGTGGACTTCGCCGAAGACCTCAAAGGGCTGTATTCGGTCGTGAAGGCGCTCAACGACAACCGGAAGAATTTCGTCACGTCGCTGCAGTTGTTGTTGACGTTCCCCTTCCCGAACTTCGGTATCAAACAGGCGGTGCGCGGCGACTACCTCAACGTGTTCACCACCTTCGACCTCACCTTGCGCCGGCTCGGTGAGACGTTCTTCACCACCTCCTATGCACTTGATCCGAACATGATGCACATGAGCGAGATCCTCAATCCGCCCGACTTCTTGATCGGCGAAATGGCCAACCTGTCCGGACAGGCGGCCGACCCGTTCAAGATTCCGCCCGGCACGGCAGGTCAGTAGGGGCCGCGCGAATGATAGACAAACTCACCAGAATTCAGCTCTGGATATTCGCGGTGATCACCGCGATCACGCTGACGATCATGGCGATTTTCTACCTTCGGCTGCCCGCCACATTCGGTCTCGGCACCTATCTGGTCAATGCCGACTTCGTTGCCGGCGGCGGCCTTTACAAAAGCGCCAACGTCACCTATCGCGGCGTCGCGGTCGGCCGGGTGGAGTCGATCGGGCTGAACCCCAATGGCGTGACGGCCGAAATGCGGCTCAACAGTGGCACTCCGATTCCGTCGAATGTCACCGCGACCGTGAAGAGTGTGTCGGCCGTCGGTGAGCAGTACATCGACCTGGTGCCGCCGAACATCCCGGCATCGGCCAAGTTGCACAACGGGTCTCGGATCGATCGTGCCAACACCCGGATCGGTCAAGACGTCGCCGATCTGTTGAAGCGGGCGGAGACGCTGGTCAACAGCCTGGGTGACACCAAGTTGCGAGAACTGCTGCACGAGACGTTCCAGGCGGCCAACGGGTCGGGCCCAGAGCTGGCCCGCCTGTTTGAATCGGCCCGGTTGCTGGTCGACGAGGCCAACGCCGACTACCCACAAGTCTCGCAGTTGATCGATCAGGCGGGCCCGTTCCTGCAATCCCAGATTCGCGCCGGCGCTGATGTCAAGTCGCTCGCCGACGGGCTGGCTCGGTTCACCTCCGAGGTGCAGCACGCCGACCCGCAGCTTCGTTCGACACTGTCGGTCGCGCCGGGCGCCACCGACGAGGCGAGCACCGCGTTCTCCGGTATCCGGCCGGCATTCCCGGCGCTGGCCGCCAACCTGGCCAACCTGGGCCGGGTGGGCGTGATCTACCACAAGTCGATCGAGCAACTTCTGGTGGTCTTGCCCGCCTTGTTCGCCGCGATCACCACGGCCGCGGGCGGTGCCCCCCAGGATGAAGGCGCCAAGCTGGACTTCAAACTCGACCTCAACGACCCGCCGCCGTGCGCTGTGGGCTTCCTGCCGCCGCCGTTGATGCGAACGCCGGCCGACGAGACGGTGCGCGAGCTCCCGAGAGACATGTACTGCAAGGTCGCTCAGAACGATCCCAGTACCGTGCGTGGCGCACGTAACTATCCCTGCCAGGAGTTCCCCGGCAAACGGGCCCCGACAGTTCAGCTATGCCGCGACCCGAGGGGTTACGTGCCGGTTGGCCGTAACCCGTGGCGCGGTCCGCCGGTCCCGTACAACACGCCGGAAACCAATGGGCTAAACACCCTGCCGCCCAACAAGTTCCCCTATATTCCACCGGAGGCGGAGCCGGATCCAGGTACTCCGATCGTCGGGCCGCCCCCGCCGGGTGTGGTGCCGGGGCCGGGGCCGCTGCCCAACCATCAGCCCGCCTACGCTCCGCCGCCACCCAACGACAGCGGGCCGCCGCCGGGCAACCCGTCGTGGATGCCGCCGGGCGTTCCGCCGGTGCCGCCGCAGATCCCGTATCCGAAGTGGCTGCCGCCACCGGCAGCGCCGGAAGCCCCCGCGCCGGCACCTGGACCGGGTCCGCAGGCCAGCGGTCCCGCGTACACCACCTATGACCAAACCACGGGAGCCTTCAGGGACCCGGCAGGAGGCACTGGTATCTTCGCGGCCGGCGCGAACACGTCCAGCGCCGAGAATTGGGTGGACCTCATGCTTGATCCAAGGCCGATGTAGTGGCCTCTGCAGTCAGCGGCGAACAGACCACGACTCAGCGTGCTCGGCGCCGGGCATCGCGCGCGGCGGGCCCGGCGACGGGCGAGTCGAGCGCGGCCACCGCGGTTGCGCTCGAGGCTCCGGCCGGGCCGAAGAAGCCAGCGGCCAAACGCGCCAAAACCCTCAAGACGGTCAAGCCGCCACCACGGCGCCGGCCGAGCGGTGTCAAGGTCGCCTGGGTTGCGTTCGCCGCCGCGTTGTTGGCGATTGGCGCGCTGGCCGGCTGCCTGACCGCCTTGATCATCCAGCAACGGCACGCCGAAGCGGGGCGGGCCCGCGATCAGCGCTTCGTCGACACCGCCACACAGACGGTGGTCAACATGTTCAGCTACAAGCAGGACAACATCGACGACAGCGTGAACCGGTTCTACAACGGCACCAGCGGACCGCTGCGAGGCATGCTCGGCGCCAACAACAACATCGAAAACCTGAAGGCTCTGTTCCACTCCACCAACGCGACCTCAGAGGCAGTGATCAACGGGTCGGCTCTGGAAGGCATTGACACAGTTACCGATAACGCTTCGGTGCTGGTGTCGGTGCGTGTCACGGTGGCCGACATCGACGGAGTTCATAAGCCGTCCATGCCCTACCGGCTCCGGGTCATCGTGCACGAGGATGAGCAGGGCCACATGACGGGTTACGACCTGAAGTACCCCGACGGGGGCAACTGATGCGATTGCGGCGGTGGCTCATCGCCATCACGGGATACCTTGCGGTCGCAGGCATTGTCGGCTTGTCCGCGGCGGCTGGCTGGTTCTACTGGGAGCGGGTGGAGATCCGCGGCGAGCAGGCGGCGCGGGCGGTGCTGCCGCAGCTTGCCGCCAAAGAGGTGCCCGCGGTTTTCGCCTACGACTACCAGACCGTCGAACGCAGCCTCGCCGACGCGTATCCGATGCTGACGCCTGACTACCGCCAGGAGTTCCAGAAGAGCGCCAATGCCCAGATCATTCCCGAGGCGAAGAAGCGCGAGGTGGTCGTCCAGGCCAATGTCGTTGGCGTTGGGGTCATGTCGGCCAAGCGGGATTCGGCGTCGGTGATGGTGTACATGAACCGCACCGTGACCGACAAGTCGAGGCAGCCGCTTTACGACGGCAGCCGATTGCGGGTGGACTTCAAGAGGATCGGCAACAAATGGCTGATCAACTACATCACGCCGATCTAAACCCGATCCGCTCAGTAGCAGATCGCAATGTTGTTGCACTGCAGGGGATAACGCTGGACCGGGCTGGGCGGCGGCCCGGCCATCTGCAGCGAGAACGGCGTCTTTTTCATCGCCGGTTCCATCCCGCAGACGGCACCGTGCATGGTGGTGTGGGTGCCGCTCATCGTTTCGTCACTGAACGCGAAGGTTTCGGTGGATGGAGCGGTGCCACCACCCGGACATGAGACACCGTCCGCCTTGTCGACCTTGAAACTCCATAGCATGCTGGACATCCGGGCCCGGCCGCTGAAGTTCTGCAGCTTGTCGGCAGCGCTGATCTGTTCGGGCGTCGAACTCACGATGTTCAGCGCACACTGCATCGCGAAAACGATCGGGTCGGAATAGTCGTTCATGTTTCGGGTTCCGGACGGCTGATCGCACAGTGCCGAGATTGTCCAGGTAGCTCCCGAGACGCCCGCCTCGTTGTAGGTGTAGGTGCCGTCGGCCGGTGGTCCGGTCGCGCGCGCCGGATTACCCGACTCCAGCGCGATTCCGATTGCCACTGCCGAGAAGACGCCGGCCCCTGCGGCCAACGCGCGACGGATTCTCACAGTGCCCTCCCTTCGGGCCTTCCCTGCACGCTGCATCGAGTATCACAGCGTTTCGACGTCAACACCATGGGTCTGCCGCCGCTATTTCGCGTCCGGCGGATGAGCCTCGGCGAGCGCATCGAGAAATGACCGCGCCCAGCGGTCCACGTCGTGAGCGAGCACCTGACGTCGCAAAGATCGCATCCGGCGGCGGCCCTCGTCGGCCGGCTGATTGAGTGCCGCTTCGATCGCGTCCTTGACGCCTTCGAGGTCGTGCGGGTTGACCAGGTAGGCCTGCCGCAGTTCGGCTGCGGCGCCGGTGAATTCGGACAGAACGAGCGCACCACCCAGATCGCTGCGGCAGGCGACGTACTCCTTGGCCACCAGGTTCATCCCGTCCCGCAGCGGGGTGACCAGCATGACGTCACTGGCCACGAAGAATGCGATGAGTTCGTCGCGGGGAACCGCGCGATGGATGTAATGCACCATCGGATGGCCGACTTCGGCGTATTCGCCGTTGATGTGGCCGACTTCGCGTTCGATGTCGTTGCGCAGAATCTGGTAGCTCTCCACACGTTCACGGCTCGGTGTGGCCAGCTGGACCAGTACCGTGTCGTCGCGTTTGACGCGCCCCTCGGCAAGCAGCTCCGAAAAGGCCTTCAACCGCACGTCGATGCCCTTGGTGTAGTCGAGCCGGTCGACGCCGAGCAGGATCTTGCGCGGGTTGCCCAGGTCTGCGCGAATCTCTTTGGCGTGGCGGCGGATATCGCGGTGCCGCGCTGTCCGGTCGAGAGCGCCGGAGTCGATGGAGATGGGAAAGGCACCCACTCGAACGGTGCGGGATTCCAGCTGCACCTCGCCGAATCGTGACCGCACGCCGACGGCTCCACGCGAGGTGTTGGCGCCCACCAGTTGCCGGGATAGGAACAGGAAATTCTGTGCGCCACCGACCAGATGGAATCCGACCAGGTCGGCCCCGAGCAGGCCCTCGATGATCTCGGTGCGCCACGGCAACTGCATGAACAGCTCTACCGGTGGGAACGGGATGTGCAGGAAGAAGCCGATGGTCAGGTCCGGCCGCAGCGTGCGCAGCATCTTCGGGACCAATTGCAATTGGTAGTCCTGGACCCAGACGGTGGCGCCGTGGGCGGCCGCGCGGGACGTGGCTTCGGCGAAACGTTGGTTGACCTCTACGTAGCGATCCCACCATTCGCGGTGGTAGATCGGCTTGACGATGACATCGTGGTACAGCGGCCACAGGGTCGCGTTCGAGAACCCCTCGTAGTACTGGGCGACGTCGTCGGCGGACAGGCGCACCGGGTAGAGGTGCAGCTCGTCTTGGGCGATGGGCTCGTCGTCGAAGTCGATCTCATGGTCGACCACGCCCGGCCAACCGACCCAAGCCCCGCTGCGGCGTCGCAGTAACGGCTCCAAGGCTGTGACCAACCCCCCTGGGCTGCGCTTCCAGGTTGTGGTGCCGTCGGGCAGCCGCTCCAGATCAACCGGCAACCGGTTGGCGACCACGACAAAGTCGGAATTCCCGAAGTGTGAAGCCTTCTTCGAGTTCTGGCCGCCCCGGGGAGCCATTTATGCGTCGAGCTTCGCCGGTCCAATACCAAGCATGGACAAGAAAACGCGGCACTCGTCAGCGTCGCTCGCGTATGCGGCGACGACTCGCCTGGCCTGGCTTGCGGTGCTGTCGGCCAGGGGCTCGACATCGCCGATTTCGCCAGGGTCAGATTTGGTAGGCATGACACAACTCTATGCGACGCGGGGATTCGCCCGCAGCCGTCTGGGGCGGGGCGGGCTCAGCCCCGCCGGCGGGACCCGGTTTGTCGCTACCCACACCTGACGGAAACCTATGCGCAGCGAATCGTTCATATAAACAAACGGAGTTGTTAACGAATTCGGAATTAATCTCGGACGAGATTCGGTCTTCGGCATTGCGCCCGATGCCAAGCAAAGGGCTGGATTTAAATCAGCAGATACGAACTCAACACATTCCCGGAGGCGATTCTGCAGGGCGTCCTGGCGAACGTTCGCGGTGGCTCTGGCGGCAGGCGTCCGGCGGGGTGCGTGCCCGGTCCCAATTGGCGGCCGGGTAAGACCCTTATGTGGGCCAACGCAATTCGCGGTTAGGATCGCGAAGGGAGAAGATGTCGTCACACGGTGGTGTGCGGCTGGATCGGTTGGCCGTAGCCCGCGGCGCGTCTACCCTGGCTGTCTACTGGCTGCTGTCCAGTTGTTCAAAGGTAAACCGGAATGCCATCGCGACACAGGCATTATCCTGAGTCGCAGTGCACGAGATTTTGACGTTGCGCTATGTCGAAGACTTCGGGAGAGGAACAATGGCTCTCACGCCGGCCGATGTTCACAATGTTGCGTTTTCCAGGGCGCGTGTCGGTAAGCGTGGCTACAGCGAGCAGGAAGTCGATCTGTTCATCGACCTGGTTGAGCAAGAGCTGATTCGCCACATCGAGGAGGACGCAGAGCTTCGTCACCGCAACGCCGAGCTGCGCAACCGGGACGGGGGGCTCAAGAAGCGGGAAGCCGAGATTGCCCAGCGGGAAGCCGCGCTGCACGAGCACGAATCCGAAGTCCGCAGGCACGAGGCAGAAATTCGCAAGCTCGAAGACCAGATCCGCCACCAGGAAGCTCAGCCGGCCCACCGGGGGACGCCGCTTCCTCAGCAGGTCGCCCAGCTGCGCTATCGGGAAGCCCAGGTTGCTCAGCGCGAATCCGAGGTTCGCCACCGGGAAGCCGAGCTCAACCGGTGGGAGTCTGAGCTTCGCCGGGCGGCGACCGTGATCCAGCAGCAGCAGGCGCAGCTCGCCGAGCGGGGATCGGAGCTCGAACGCCAGGAAGCCGAACTGAACCACCTGCTGGAGCAGCCGCACGCGGTCGCTTCCGGTGCCGAGGCCGCAACCGGCCAGATGGCGCGACAGCAATTGCGGGCGGTGCCGGCGCCCGCCGCGTTCAACGGGGCGGCGGACCTGGGGGAGACGCGTACGGTCGCGGCGGTGCACGGGCGCCACGACATGGAACGGATGGCCATCCGGGCGGTCACCGACACGCTCGGCAATACGGTGACGGAAACGGTGCACGAGCGGACCCGCCGAAGCGCCGTCGAGAATGCCATCCCCGCCGTCGCCTCCGAGCGGTCCACCGAACTCGACCAATTGAGGGAAGAGAACGCGGAACTCGCCCGCTCGCTGGGTCTGCTCAAATCCGCTGCCGCGCTGCTGGCGGCGGCGCTCGACCGCCCGTAGCTCGGCTGGAGGCGACCAACCCAACTCGGACCCGCTTACACACTCGCCGTAATGTGTAAACAAGGCGATTCAACGACGAACGAGGTGGGCGGAATGACAGTCTCCGAACAAGCCGACGCCGCGGCGGCCAACTCCAGCTCCAACTCCAACGAGCTGGTGGCCTACGAGACCCTCGACGAGGGTCGCATCGCCCGGATTTGGCTTAACCGGCCCGATGCGCACAACGCGCAGAGTCGCGGACTGCTGGTTCAGCTCGACGAGGCTTTCGGCCGCGCCGAGGCCGACGACACCGTTCGCGTGGTGATCCTCGCGGCGCGTGGCAAGAACTTCTCAGCCGGTCACGACCTGGGCTCCGAGCAGGCCCTCGCGGAACGCGCGCCCGGACCGGGGCAGCATCCGACCTTCCGCTCACACGGCGCGACCTACGAACCGATCATGGAGAAGCTGTACCACCAGGAGTGGCATTTCTTCTTCGAAAACACTTGCCGCTGGCGCGATCTGCGCAAGATCACGATCGCCCAGGTGCAGGGCAACGCGATCTCGGCCGGCCTGATGCTGATCTGGGCGTGCGACCTGATCGTCGCGGCCGACAACGCGAAGTTCAGCGACGTGGTCGCCGTCCGGCTAGGCATGCCGGGCGTCGAATACTACGCTCACCCATGGGAATTCGGTCCGCGCAAGGCCAAAGAGCTTCTGCTGACCGGTGATTCGCTGGATGCCGACGAGGCGTATCGGCTGGGGATGGTGTCCAAGGTTTTCGCAGTCGACGAATTGGAGGAAAAGACACTTGAATTCGCACGGCGCATCGCCGAGCGTCCCACGATGGCGTCGCTGCTGATCAAGGATTCGGTCAATGCCGCCTCCGACGCGATGGGTTATACCGAGGCGTTGCGGCACGCATTCCATGTCCATCTGTTGGGGCACGCGCACTGGGCGGCGTTCAACGAGAACAGGTGGCCGGTCGGCCAGCCGCCGCACGTCGAGGACTGGCGCAACGCGAAGCCGACCAAGGTCGCTCGCCGCGATACGCCGTAGCACCTACCGCACTCATCGGAGGCGATGCTCGATCTGCCCGCCTCAAAGCGACAAGTTCGTCGTTGCGGTGTGGGCCAACCCCTTTGTCGCTCGGAGGCGGGCACATCGGTGTCCGTCGTAACGAGACCGGGGGTAGCGATATTCACCGTGGGTGCTGCATGCTTCTATATCTAGAACCTGTTCCAGTTTGAGAGGGCCCTCGTGCAGCTAACTTTCGAAGACCGGACGTATTTGATCACCGGCGGCGGCAGCGGCATCGGGAAGGGCGTGGCCGCCGGGCTGGTCTCGGCCGGGGCCTCCGTAATGATCGTCGGCCGCAACCCGGACCGGCTGGCGGGCGCCGTCGAGGAGATCAAGCCGCTGGCCGCCAACGGCGGCGCGATCCGCTACGAGCCCACCGACGTCACCAACGAGGACGAGGTGGCCCGGGCGGTCGACGCGGCTACGGCGTGGCACGGCCGGCTGAACGGCGCGGTGCACTGCGCGGGCGGCTCGCTGACCGTCGGGCCAATCACCCATACCGACTCGGAGGCGTGGCGAAACACCGTCGACCTCAACGTCAACGGCACCATGTACGTGCTCAAGCACGTCGCGCGTGAACTGGTGCGGGGCGGCGGCGGCTCGTTCGTCGCGATCTCGTCGATCGCGGCCAGCAACACCCACCGGTGGTTCGGGCCCTACGGCGTCACCAAGTCGGCCATCGACCACATGATGATGCTGGCCGCCGATGAACTCGGGCCGTCGTGGGTGCGGGCCAACAGCATCCGCCCGGGCCTGATTCGCACCGATCTCGTCGACGCGGCCGTTATTCAGTCGCCGGAGATCAGCGGTGACTACGCGCTCTGCACGCCGCTGCCTCGGGTGGGTGAGGTCGAGGACGTCGCCAACCTGGCCATGTTCCTACTCAGCGATGCGGCGACCTGGATCACCGGGCAGTGCATCAATGTCGACGGCGGCCACATCCTGCGCCGCGGCCCGGACTACTCCTCGATGATGGAGCAGATGTTCGGCGCCGACGCGCTACGCGGAGTGGTCTGACCTAGGAGGAATAGATGAACAGACTCGAGGGCAAGCGGATCCTGGTGACGGGCGCCGCGTCCGGGATCGGCCAGGCGACCGCGCTGCGGTTGCTGAGCGAGGGCGCCAAGGTGGTGGCCGCCGACATCTCGGCCGACGGTCTGAACAACACCCAGGCCCGCGCCGTCGAGGCCGCGACGGCGCTGCGGCTCACCACCATGCCCCTCGACGTGGGCAACGAGGACTCGGTGATCGACGGTGTTTGCTTGGCCGTCGAGAACCTCGGCGGCCTGGATTCGCTGGTCAACGCGGCGGGCATCCTGCGCGCTTGGCACACCCACGAGACCACCCTCGACCAGTGGAATCAGATCATCGCCGTGAACCTGACCGGTACTTTTCTGGTGGTCCGGGAAGCGCTGCCGGCGCTACTGGCGAATTCGCGCAGCGCGATCGTCAACTTCAGCTCGACCTCGGCGTCGTTCGCCCACCCGTACATGGCTGCCTACGCCGCGAGCAAGGGCGGAATCCAGGCCTTCACTCATTCCCTGGCCCTGGAATACGCGAAGGACGGTCTGCGCGCGGCATGCGTGGCACCCGGCAGTATCAAGTCCGGGATCACCGATGCCACCGGCGGATACATCCCGAAGGATGCGGATTGGTCGCTGTTCCCCCGGCTGATGCCGATCCTGCCGACCACGACGGAATCCAGCGGCGCGGGGATGGCCGAACCCAACGCGGTCGCCGGTGTGATCGCCATGCTGGTGTCCGAGGATGGAGCCTGGATCACGGGCACCGAAATTCGGATGGACGGCGGCACGCACGCCTGAGGCGTGCTAGTTAACGCACGGCACCCCGCCGCCGTCGATCGGCTTGCCTTGATCGGGCGTCGGGTAGGTGCTGGTGCCGTAGCCGGAATAGCTGCTGCTGCTCTTGCTCGACGTCGTGGTGGTGGACGACGAAGACGTTAAGGAATCGTCCATGGATGCGTCGATCGTCGGCATCGAGTAGTTGGTGTCGACGGTCACGCGGATGTGTCCGGGCTGCAGACTGGAATCGGGTTGTTTGGGTGTATCCAGGCCGAGCAGGCCAGCGATGTTCTGGGCGTCGGATTCTGCGCCCGCGCCGTACTGGATGGTCGTGGAGTTCGGATCAAACCAGTTGCGGTCGCGGGCTTGAACCGAGGTGTAGCCATACTTTTTCAGCGCGCGCGACACCTGGCTGGCGAGACCGCTCATGCTGCCGACGTTGACCACGTCGACGGCGGTGGACGGATTGGGTTTGGCGGCCGTCGTCGGGGACGAGCTTGTCGAGCTGTCGACGCCGATCGCCGCCGCCACCTCGGCCTTGATCGCGACCGGGTCGATGATGTTGACGTCCTGCCCGTTGATGTTGTCGTAGCGGACCACCGGCAGGGTCCGGAATTCCACCTGGTTTGCCGCTGCGCTACCGGCGATTTCGCCAATCCGGCGGAACATGTCCTCGTCCCAACCGGACGACAGCACGACGTCTTTGCGAGCCACCGCCATCAGGCTCTTCATCTTGTCCAGGTTGGTGAACGTGCCCGAATCCTGCAGTTCCCGCATGACCGACGAAATGAAGGCTTGCTGGCGGTGGGTACGGTCCAAATCGCCGTTGTCCAGGCCATGACGTTGCCGGACGAACGCCAGCGCCTCCGAGGCGTCCAGCCGCTGCGGGCCGGCGGGGAAATCGGCGCCGGAGTAGGAGTCGGTGACGGCGTGGTTGAGGCATACGTTGACCCCGCCCAAGCTTTGCGCCAGATCGTAAAAGCCCGCCAAGTTGACCTCGGCGAAATAGTCGATCGGAACACCGGTCAGGCTTCGCACCGCGCGCAAGGTCGCTGCCCGGGCGGCTTCGCGGCCCTTCGTCTCCAGCTCCTTTTGGCTGCCCACCCCCTGGTTGACCAGCTTTTGGGCGACGTACTGCTTGGTCAGGCCGTAGGCCTCTTTGATCTTGATGTGGTTGTACCCCGGTACACCGTTGAACGGCACCCAGTCGTCGCGGGGGATCGAGAAGGCGACCACCTTGTTGTCGGCGCTGACGTGCACGAGGATCAGCGTGTTGGTGTTGTAGCCGCCGTCATCGGAATCGCCCGCATGCAACTGCTTGAGGATCGAATTGGGGAGGTCGTTGCCCTCCTGGTCTTTTCGCGAGTCCAGGCCGATCAGCAGGATGTTCATGTTGTCGCCGCTGGACCGCGGATCATCGGGGCTCAGGGCTTGCGAGACGGTGATACCGCCCAGCGCCCCGTGCGCCACGTAATACCCCGCTCCGGTCATCAGCACCGCCGCCGTGGACACCAGCGTCATGAACGCCCGCGTCACCCCCCTGCGGAGAGGCGACGTTCGGCGAACCGCTCGATGGCGGTGATGCGCACCGCCGGAGCGTGCCATCAGAGACCTCGACCCTTAATCCGCGCACCACTGGATACCGCATCAGCGGTTTGCGGCGATGACGCGAAAAGCATGAGGTCAAGTATGCGATAGCTTGCTGTGAAGCCCCCAATCAAGACCGCCCGGAACCGGTCACTGTGGCCCTTCTCACCCCCGAGAATCGATGGAAGCGCCGACGGCAATCTTTCCGCTACCAGCATGTTTTGGCTAAGATGCCCCGAGCTTGGGGTCCGGAAGCGTCGCGGGCAGGTCTCAGGAGGAAAACGTGGCTGACGAGATCGGTCCCAACCCGTCACCGGACGGAGACAATGCCGATCCAGAGGAGCCTGAGCACGGGTTACGGCGAACCTGGCAGCGGCTCCCGCCAGGTCTACGGACGGTATTACCCCTCGCATTGTTGGTGGCCGTCGTGGTCGTCGGCTTCTACAACTGGGTACGGCCGTCGCCGGATGATTGGTCGCACCTGCCGGACCGACTCGTTTGCCAGGTGCAGTCCGGGACCCTCCCGCCGCCGGCAACAAAAGTGGCCTCGGTCGGTGTCAGCCATCCCCGGGCCAACGTGCTGCAACTCGCGGTTCGATTCGCCGAACCGCTGCCGGCATCGCCGGCCTACCAACTGACCTACAGTCTCGCCAACAACGGCACCGCGTTCGCCGTGCTGAACCAGCAGCCGGGCAACGACGACGTGACGATCCGCAACGCCCGACACAACGCCGCCGACATCCGGACGGACCTCGGCTCACACGCCAGGCGCACAGCACCCGACACCGTCGAGATGACGCTGAACCTAACGAAATTCGGTATCAACAACGAGTTCGTGAACCCAGCGCTCACGGTTTCATCTGAGCTCGGCGCGCCGTCCGGCGAACCGGTGAATTACGCGTTGCAGGTCTGCCACGGCTGACGAAAGCTGTTGCAGCCGAACGGCTAACGCACCTTTTCGAGGTCCTCGCCCGAGTGGTAGAAGATACGAATATTCGACCCCGTGATGATTTCTGCGAGGTACACGCCGACCGGTTCGACTTCGTAGTAGTAATGAACGTAGCCGTGCTTATCCAATGCCGTCGCACACGTCAGGCCCGGTGCACCGCACCTTTGCTTGGTCGGCAGCGCGAGCACTGTGATCACGAGCATTACGACGATTCCGGCCAAGACGTGGGCTCTGTTCACTTTGTGCCTCGTTTGCACGGAATTCGTCACCGATGGAGTCTAAGCGCAACATCGAGCAATCCCGGGGAAGTAGGGTCTCACAGCTATGACGCGTGCAACCTCTGGTGACCCGCCGCCGCCGACGCGGGTTGAGGTGCTGGGCAACATCGGGCCCAATTGGTTCGCCTCGGTCATGGGCACCGGGATCGTTGCGATCGGCGGTGCCACGCTGCCGGTCCACGTGTTGGGGCTGCGCGCATTTGCCGAAGTGGTGTGGGTCATCGCCGCCGCGCTGCTGGTGGTGCTGATCGTCTTGGTCGGTGGTCACTGGCTACGCCACCCGACGGTGGCCCGGGGCCACGCCCGCAATCCGCAGATGGCCCATTTTTACGGCGCGGCGCCCATGGCGCTGATGACGGTCGGTGGGGGAGCGATCGTGGTCGGCAAGGATCTGATCGGCGAGCGCATCGGCGTCGACCTGGACTGGGTGCTGTGGACCGCCGGCACCCTCGGTGGGCTGTTCACCGCGGTCAGCATTCCGTTTCTGATGTTCACCCAGCACGACGTCGAACCCGATGCTGCATTCGGCGGTTGGCTGATGCCCGTCGTTCCGCCGATGGTGTCGGCCGCGATGGGGGCGTTGCTGCTGCCGCACATAGCGGCCGGCACCGGCCGTCAGACCATGCTCTACGGCAGCTATGCGATGTTCGGGTTGTCGTTGCTGGCCTCGTTGAACATCATCGCGATGATCTGGAGCCGACTGGTGCTCTACGGCACTTCGGGCACCGCGCGGGTGCCGACGCTGTGGATCGTGTTGGGTCCGCTTGGCCAATCCATCACGGCCGCAGGACTTCTCGGGACGGCAGCGTTGCGCGGCTCCATCGACCACGACGTGGCCGAGGACATGAACACGTTCGCGATTCTGTACGGAGTGCCGGTATGGGGCTTCGCGTTGTTGTGGATCGCGCTGGCCACCGCGCTCACTATGCGTACCTTGCGACACGGGATGCCGTTCGCCCTGACGTGGTGGAGCCTGACGTTCCCGGTCGGCACCTTCGTGACCGGAACATCGCAACTCGCCGCTCACACCCACCTGCCCGCCTTCAAGGTGGCCGCGGCCATCGCCTACGCCGGCCTGCTCTTCACCTGGGTATTGGTGGCCGTCCGCACCACCCGGGGCAGCCTGCGCGGCAATCTGCTCACGCTGCCGCCGAGCAGCGCACCGATCAAGGCCAGCAAGGGGCACGTGTCCTGAGACGAGAGAGCGCCCTGGCGTGTTGAGCCGGATGCGCGTGGCCCGACCCCGTTTTGATACACCCGCCGCGCGGGTAGGCAACGGTGAACCGATCGGAGGAGCGAACATGTCGGATCCCGGGCCGCCGGAGCGTAAGGATTTGGCCCGCAACGGAACGGAGACAACTCATGCGTGCTGAAGAAGGCGATGAAACCGTCGGCGATTACGCCAGAGAAGGCAAGCAAACGCACGACCGGATCAAGGAAACGCAACGCGCGGGCAGCCCGCTGGGACGGGTCGTCCAGTCGATCGCCAAGCTGTTTCGCGGCGGAGACGAATCCCCAGGTGGCAACAGCTGATCTGAGGCGTCTTACGATCCTTTGATGACGACGGCTCCTGAACAGTTCTCCACGGCAGGCACGGGCGGCGTTCGTATCGTCGCCGACCGCCAGGGCGATCCGCTTTCGCGGGCCGTGGTGTTCTTGCACGGCGGCGGGCAGACCCGACGTTCATGGGGTCGGGCGGCTGCGGCGGTCGCCAAACGTGGCTGGCAAGCCGTCACGATCGATTTGCGGGGTCATGGCGAATCGGACTGGTCCAGCGACGGTGACTACCGCGTCGTCAGCTTTGCCGCCGACGTCCAAGAGGTGCTGCGGGGCCTGCCCGAAAAGCCAGTGCTGGTGGGCGCGTCGCTGGGCGGATTCACCTCGATGCTGCTGGCCGGGGAGATTTCGCCCGGCATCGCCAGTGCCGTCGTTCTGGTCGACATCGTGCCCAACATGGAGCAATCCGGGGCGAATCGTATTCACAACTTCATGGCCGACCGGGTGGAATCGGGATTCGCCTCCCTTGAAGAAGTCGCCGACGCGATCGCCGAATACAACCCACATCGGCCCCGGCCCACCGATCTGGAGGGACTGACCACCAACCTGCGCCGCCGCGGCGATCGTTGGTATTGGCACTGGGATCCCCAATTCATCAGTGGCACTGCGGCTTTTCCGCCGTTCGAGGTCACCGACGCCGATCGCATGCACACCGCCGTCGAGGCGATTCTGGGTAGCGGCGTGCCAATGTTGCTGATTCGTGGTCAAGTCAGCGATCTGGTCAGCCAGGAGCGCGCCGACGAATTTCTCGCACGCTTTCCTCAGGTTGAGTTCACCGACGTCCGCGGCGCGGGACACATGGTCGCCGGCGATCGCAATGACGTTTTCGCGGGAGCGGTGCTGGATTTCCTCTCCCGCCGCGTCGACGCGGGATAACGCCGCCGCCGTTTTGCCTACTGCGCCTACACCATTGCGGACGGCCCGTTGGAGTCCCTAATATTTGTTCCATACGGAAAGCCGCCGACATCGGATCGTCGGCACAACCGAATGGATGGCCGATGACGACCGACGCCGAACTGCGTGACCGGGTGGCTCGCCTGGAAGCCCGAGCCGAGATCTTCGACTGTGTGCAGCGCTACGCGCGGGGCATCGACCGGCGTGATCGGGAGCTCTTGCGCGCGGCTTATCACGACGACGCGGTCGACGATCACGTCGGATTTGTCGGCCCCGTAGAGGATTTCATCGACTGGGCGCTGGCGTATCACTCCACTCAGACGCGGCATCAGCACTACCTGCTCAACCACATGGCGGACATTGACGGCGACCAGGCGCACGCCGAGACCTACTACCTGTTCGTCGGGACCGATCGCGAGCCGGCCAACCACATGACCATCTCCGGCGGCCGCTACGTGGACCGCCTGGAGCGGCGTGACAGCCGCTGGGCGATCGTCGACCGAGTGTGCGTCGCCGAGTGGATCGTCGAGTCGACGAATCTGATCAGCGAGGAGGTCCTCGCCATGCTCACCGGCGTCAGGGGAGCCGCGCACGACCGCAGCGACCCCTCCTATATCCGCCCGTTGAAGGCGGCCCGGGCCAGCGCAAACACCTAGCAGCGCCCGTCGCCGCTGTGACCTGCGACAAGCCGTTTATGGGCTGGTAGCATCCTGGCCCGACAAGAGGAGAGCGGCGTGGTTAGAGCGCGGTTGCGGGGGCTAGGGGTGTTCGCCGCCATGGTGATGGCGGCGACGGTGTTTGCGAATACGGCTGCGGCAGAGGCGCCGCCGATGCCGGGCGTGCAGGTTGATGATGAAAGTGGCAGGTGCACGGCGGGTTTCGCAGCGCAGGGCGACGATGGCGGCTATTACTTGCTGACCAGTGGACACTGCGACGCGCACGACGGGTCGGTATGGACTTACGGTGAGAGCGTCCCGCTCGGGACCATCACCGCCAGTGAGAAAGAAGGCGACAAGCGCGACGCCGCCATGATCCGGCTTGTCCCCGCCATCGGTGCGCCGGTAGGCGGCGTCGGCGGAAGGCCGGTTCGGGATGTGTTGGCCCGCAACCAAATTAAGAAGGGTGCGCCGTTCTGCAAGTTGGGTGCGGTCACGGGGGAGACCTGCGGCACGATCACCGGCATCGACGGCGACGTGGTCGAAGCCAGCGTGTTCAGTCTGGGCGGCGACAGTGGCAGTCCCGGCTACGTGGAGAACGACGACGGCACCGTCAGTGCCGTTGGGATCTTGATGTCTTCGCCAGACGGTGACGACAACACCACGTACTTCACCCTGGTGCAGCCGCTGCTGGGCAAGTGGGGAATCCGCATTCTGCCCTGACCCGCGCCCGGGCAAACGGGCCCGTACGAGCGATGGTTTCAGCGAGGTTGGTACGGGGTACAAGCCGGGTCGGTGTCTTGCCTACGGACGGGTGACGACCGGTAGGGTCCGTAGGGGTTGACACAGACGAACGTCGAAGGTAGCGGCACCAGCAACACGAAGGAGTGGGCGGTGAAACGTGGGATCGTGATCGGCGCGGCTGGCGTGGCCATGGTGGTCGCAAGCTGTGTCGGCTGTTCCAGCAACAAGTCCAATACCGGCGCGTCGAGCACGGCAGCAGCGCCGTCCGGCCCGCAAGTCATCGTGGACGGCCAGAAACAGAATGTGACTGGTCCGATCACGTGCACGCCGGCCGGCGACAACATCAACATCGGCATCGGTGACGCCAGCGCCGGTGTTGGCGCAGTAATCAGCAACGGCAACCCGCCCATCGTTCACGCGGTCGGACTGGGCAACGTCAACGGCATCGCGTTCGGTTTCTCCGACGCCGCGCCAAACCAGGGCAGCAACGCCGGAGCCGCGGTGGACGGCAAGAACTACGCCATCAAGGGCACCGCGACCGGTACCGACATGACCAATCCGCAGCAGCCGCAGGCGGTAACCAAGCCGTTCGAGCTGGACGTGACCTGCCCGTAGCGCGGGCCAACCAGACATCATCGGGGCCAAAGCCCCAGAGGGGACGCAGCTATGTCTTCTAGGAAGCGTGTCAGCGCGGTGGCGGTCGCGGCGGGGCTCAGCATCTCCGCGCTGACGTTGAACCAGGGATTGGCCAACTCGGCCCCGCTCGACCCGCCGCCTTGCCCGAATGGCAGCTGCCAGGGTGGCCCCGGTGGCCCCGGTGGACCGCACAGCCCGCAAGCACCAGAGACCACGGCGCCCCCGCAGACCAGCGCCGCGCCCGCAACCACCGCTGCGCCGCAGACGACGGCCGCGCCGCAGACCACTGAGCAGCAGAGCCCGCAGACCACCGCGCCGCAAACCACTGCGTCGCAGAGCGCGCCGACCACGACCGCCCCGGCCACGCAGACCACGACCCCGCCGGCTACCCAAACGACGACGCCGGCCGAACAGACCACGACTCCGCCGGCCACTCAAACGACGACGCCGGCCGAACAAACCACTACGGCACCGAGTGCGCAAACCACGACGCCGGCCGGCAGCCAGACGACGTCGCCGTCCGGACAGCGGCCCACCCGGGCGTTGGTGGCACCGAGCACCCAACCGCCGCACGAGCCCTACCAGCCGCGCGGCACCTACCTGACGGCCACCGCCGACATCGGTGGTCCGATGGACTCGTCCGTCGGCTTCAGCATCGTCGGCCACGGTGCGCCGCCTCCGCCGCCGCCGCGGGGCTGGGGCTGGAACGATGGCCCGCCTCCGGGCCACCCGCCGCCGCACTGGGAGGGCCCGCCGCCTCGGGGTGGTTGGGACGGTCCCCCGCCTCCGGGTGGCTGGAACCGCCCATGGGCCGGGCCGCCGCGTGATGTGGCTTATGCACGCGCCGACTTCGGGCCGTTCGCCTACAACACCTTCACCGTCGTTCCGGTCTTCAACTGGCAGTTCGGCGGTTGGGGTTACTGGTTCTTCGGTGTGTGGGTCCCGCTTTACTGACGGCACCAGGGACATCCCTTAGTTGGAAAGACGATTCGTCGGGCTGGGCCGCGACGGCGGCCTGGCCACCGTCGAGTTGATCAATTCCAAGACGCTCAACATCTTGGGTAGCGGCGCCATCGAGGAACTGACCGGCGCTTTCCGCACGATCAGCCAAGACAGCGACGTCCGGGTCGTGGTGCTGCGCGGAGCGGGTGAGAAGGCGTTCATCGGTGGCGCCGACATCAACGAGATGGTCGACCTGGACCGGTCCACCGGCGAGGTTTTCATCCGCCGGCTCGCGGGCTTGTGTGAGGCGATCCGCGAATGCCCCGTGCCCGTCATCGCCCGCCTTGCGGGTTGGTGCCTCGGCGGCGGCCTGGAAGTCGCGATCTCCTGCGATCTGCGAATCGCGGAGGAGGGGGCCAAATTTGGAATGCCGGAAGTGGCCGTCGGAATCCCATCGGTGATTCATTCGGCGCTGTTGCCCGCGCTGATCGGGGCGTCGCACGCGGCCTGGCTGTTGCTGACCGGCGAAACGATTGACGCCAAGACGGCGGCCGGCTGGGGGCTGGTCCACGAGGTCGTCGCCGCCGAAGAACTCGACGGCCGCATCGGCGAACTGACCACGAAACTCAGCGGATTCGGCACGCACGCGGTTCGCCAACAAAAGCGCCTCCTCAACAAATGGTTCGACATGACCCTGCACGGGGCGATCGAAGACAGCATCGAGCAGTTCGGCCTGTCATTCCTGACGGGGGAGCCGCAGCAACACATGCGGGCGTTCCTGTCGCGCAAGAGCGGCAAAAGTTAGTCCCGACGTTTGTTGACCGCGTGAAAGCGCGTCCGGGGTCGTGCAGCGCTAGCCACGCAAAAGTAAGGCAAGCGCTCTGCCGAACAGTATGTCCAGCAACGTATGTGGGAGAGCGCTGCAGAAATCTTCAGCTGGGTGCTGGACGGTGCGTCGCGGCTTGGTCTGGATCTGATAGCGATCGCCGCACATCAATGTTTTTGGTTTGCAGAGTAATCAAGGCACACGGTGGTGCCGTCGGGGCGAGAGTCGATGGTGCAGTGGTCTGCCAGGCCTGCATCAACATGATGCCGCGGGACGCGCGGGGGTCTTGGGGTTGGCGCGGCGAGCGTCGACGCCAAGTTCCGCGATCGCTGACTACATAGGCTTTAGCTGGCGATACCATCCATCGGCGGACCCTCACCATGTCCCACATTGTGGTTGCTCAGGCTGGTAGCAAATGTCCGGCCGCCCTGGACGGTCCCGACGATGTCGACAGCATCGTTTACCGTGAAATGTGAAGTGGCCGTGACGGGTTGGCTGGCGCCACCCGTGACTACGGTGGTGTCGGGGGTGAGGAAATAGGTCTGGGTGTACCCGCTGGCGCTGCGCGCGGTTATCGAGTCCGCCGACACCGCGATCAGGATTCCCTCTTGACTCACCGGCTGCGTCGCCGATGCAGACGGTGTGGCAGCAGTCACATGCTCAGGCGCCGTTGGCTTTTCGGTGCTGATCGTTAGTACCGTGAAGCTCGCCGCACACAGAATGGAGATGGGAGCAGCGCCACAGACGAGTAATCGGCGTCGGCTCCGCGATCCGGCCAGTCGGTGCTTGGCGCCCACGATCAGTCCCTCTTTCCGCAGCACGGCACCGACGGGCATCAATACCTAGCGAGTCAGCTGCATTGAGTGGGAAGTTACCCGGGGCGCCGCGCGGGTGAACCCGGCGCTGTTGCCGCGCCGGTTCGCGGCCTAGAACGCTCAACGCGCGCTGATCAGCTCGCGTTGAGCGTTGGACAGTCGTCGTAGCGTGCGGCGTCGATGTAGGCGTCGGCGCGTTCTGCGGCCTCGTCAACACCTAGCCCGGTCAGGTCGGAGTTATTCGCATTTTCGGCGGTATTGACGATCTGGCGGCGTGACCAGCCCTGCGCCAGGGCACTACAGATCGTCTTTTCCGTCTGATGGCGATGGTTGGGCCAGTCCGGAGCGAAGATAATGGCGTCGGCGTGAGCCGTGGCGATTGTGTCAGGCATTGCAGCCGCACCAGTTAGCGGAATCATCAGCGACATTGCTGTAAATAGCAGTTTCATCATGCGGGCTGACCGTACGCACGTTAACCGAGTGTTCACTGTGCTGTCACTGTGTAGAACTTCTGTGCGCGAACGTGAATTGCGCTCCATTGAAACGTAGTTCAGTAAGAATTCGTCGTTGGCCTTATGTCCGGGCGTGAGGTCCTAAGTGGTTCAACACTTCACCCGAGTGCGGCACCGGCGTCAATCTTCAATTCCTGCCCCGTACTGAAGCCCGCTCGCCTCCGGCTGCTGACCGAACATCAGGTGGCGGCCGTGTTGCTCGAACTCGTCCTTTCTCGGGCCCATCGCGCGCAACCCACACGTCGAAATCAATGCCGGCCCCGCTTAGCGCCTTCTCGATCAGGATGCCGCGGATTCGACCGAAGGTCCAAGCAGTTAGGCGCCGGGTTTCACATGGTCGTTGCCGCGGTGTCGACCAGGACTTGTCACAATGTCGTGACACTCGCAAACTGGTTGATATGCGGGACCGCGAGGCGATCGAGTCGGAATTGCGGCGGATCGCTGCGCAGGGCGGTCAGCCGTCGTCCCGCGAGGCCGACGAACTGCTCGACGAACTCCTGGCCCACAGCGCAGGGGAGCTTAACCCCGAACCGGTGCCGGCGGTTGAACCCGTGTTTGTCCCCGACGCCTGGTTGCGCGAAACCAAGACCGCCAAAACCACGCCTGCCCGGCGTCATGGTGCGCGGCGCCGCTTTGGCTTTTTGGCGGCGTTGCCGCTGTCTCTGATAGGCCTCGCCGCCGCGGTGGTGGTGATGTTCGCGGTGCACCACCAGAGTTCACCGCAGCAGTCGGCGGAAACCCCGCCATCGGCCGCGCCACCGTCGGCCGCGACGCCCAAACCGGTTGCGCCTAAACCACCCGCTCCGCGGATCGACATGGCCGACGTGGCACTCATCACGGCGTTGAAGCAGGAAGGTGTACCGGTTCCCAGCCAGGAATACGTGATGGCCCAAGGGCATGCCGTCTGCGACTTCCTAGCACGCCAACCGAAATTCGCAGATGCGGTCGGATTCGTGCAGCGCTCGACGATATGGGATGCCAATCAGAGCGCCAGCGTCACCGCGGGTGCCATCGTCGCGTACTGCCCTCAGTCTCAACCTTCCATGGTGAACGAGGAGCAGCCGGCGTATCAGAACACGCTTTCCGATCTGCAGGCCATCGAAGGAAGACTGCAAGGCATCCAAGATGATCTGCACGGTATCCAGGGAGGTCTGGACGGGCTCCCGGGCCACCCGTAAACCGGATCACTAGGCCGGTTACCGCGTTGAGCCCCCTGTCAGGTTTGAACTGACGACCGCTCGCTTACAAGGCGAGTGCTCTACCACTGAGCTAAGGAGGCCGGGTAAATCGGCTGCAAGTTTAACGGCTCACGAGTCGCCGTCGATGATGCGTTGTGACGGCACCGTCCGCGACGGCGAGCGACGCGGTCGACGGCCGGGCAGCGGGATGCGGTCGGCGATGTTGCTCAGCGGGTTGACCACCATCGTGAGTGCCATGACGGCGTCCTGCAGAGTGGCGATGGCAGGCTCCAGCGCCTCCATCCCCGGCGTCAACCGGGCCAGGGTGTCGGCTACGTCGGCGAGTTGGTCGAGCGGACCACGTTTGGCGGTGAGCTTGTCGATCAGGCCGCCTTCGGAAAGCAGCCGGTCCGCCAAACCATCCTCGGACAGCACTCTTTCGATCAACCCGTCCTCGGACAGCAGCTGATCGGCCAGCCCACCCGGCTGCAGCGCGCGCTTTAGGCCGCCACCCTCCGCGGTCAGGCGATCGACCAGACCGTCTTCCGACATCAACAGATCCACCACCCCGCCCGGGCGCAGCAGGCGGTCGACCGGCCCGTCGGGCGCCATGGCGCGTCCCAGCGGTGCGTCGTCGTCCATCAGCCTGGCCAGTCGATTGGCGCGGATGATCGCATCATCGATCCCCAGCATGGAGGTCATGGGGTTCGTTCCGTCGGCTCCGCCGTCGCCCAGCGATCGCTTCGCCACCCCGACCGCCACGCTGGCGAGGTTCAGGCTCGCCTCTGCCGCGGCAAGGCCGACTCGCGCGGGTGCGGTCGCGACGGAAACCATGCTTCTGGCGAAGTCCATGACTTCGAGTCTATGCACCACGCGCCCGAAAACACGGGGACCGGTCCAAGCCGATGCGATGATTCCTGGCAGACTACTAGCAGATGATGCGCACCGGGCTCACAGGAACTACACAATGATTGCAAAGACAACGTTCAGGCAAGGGACGGATGTGACCAGATGACGTCGGCAACCCAAGGTGAAACGAGACCGGAGGCGCGTGTCCTTGTCGTTGACGACGAGGTCAACATCGTCGAACTGCTTTCCGTGAGTCTGAAGTTCCAGGGGTTCGAGGTGGCCACGGCGACCAACGGAGCCCAAGCCCTGGATCGCGCCCGCGAAGCACGGCCCGACGCAGTGATCCTCGACGTGATGATGCCCGGGATGGACGGCTTCGGGGTGCTGCGCCGGCTGCGTGCCGACGGCATCGATGCCCCGGCGTTGTTCCTGACCGCGCGCGACTCCCTGCAGGACAAGATCGCGGGCCTGACGCTGGGCGGCGACGACTACGTGACGAAACCGTTCAGTCTGGAGGAGGTCGTCGCCCGGCTGCGCGTCATCTTGCGGCGCGCCGGCAAGGGTGGCGCCGAAACGCACAACGCCCGCCTGACATTCGCCGACATCGAGCTGGACGAAGAGACCCACGAAGTGTGGAAAGCCGGCGAACCGGTGTCGTTGTCGCCCACCGAATTCACGCTGCTGCGGTACTTCGTGATCAACGCGGGGACGGTGCTGAGCAAGCCGAAAATCCTCGACCACGTCTGGCGCTACGATTTCGGCGGCGACGTCAATGTCGTCGAGTCTTATGTATCGTATCTGCGTCGCAAGATCGATACTGGGGAGAAGCGGCTGCTGCACACCTTGCGCGGGGTGGGCTACGTTCTTCGGGAGCCGCGCTGAGCACGCACTCAGCCATTCGGCGAAAGTAGCAATCGGTGGCGAGGAATACGGAAACAGCAGCCACACAGGTTCGGCGTGGATTGCCCCTACGGGTGGGGCTGGTCGCGGCCACCCTGGTTTTGGTCGCCTGCGGTCTGGCGGCCTCGGGCATCATGGTCACGTCGATCCTGCGGCACAGTCTGATCAGCCGAATCGACCAGACGCTGCTGGAGGCGTCGCGCGGCTGGGCGTTGGCGCCGCGGCGGCAGCTGACGGCGTCCTCTTTCGAGGGCCCTGACCCGGGCCGGCCGCCGTCGAAGTACTACGTGCGCGGCGTCGGCACCGACGGCAAACCGTTCACGGCCATCAATGATCGCAATGCCGAACCGGCCCTGCCGCCCGACAGCGACGTGGGCCCCAACCCGACGACGCTGCCCTCGATTAGCGGTTCGGATATTCAGTGGCGTGCGGTGTCGGTACGAGGGCCCAACGGCCTGACGACCGTCGCGATCGATCTGTCCGATGTTCAGCACACGGTGCGCTCCCTGGTGTGGTTGCAGTTCGGGATAGGGGTGGCGGTGCTGGTGGTGGTCGGTATCGCCGGCTTCGCGGTGGTGCACCGCAGCCTTCGGCCATTGATCGAGGTCGAACAGACAGCGGCCGCGATCGCGGCGGGACAACTGGATCGTCGTGTTCCAGAACGCGATCCCCGGACCGAAGTGGGCCGACTTTCGTTGGCGCTCAACGGAATGCTTACCCAGATTCAGCAAGCGGTGGCGTCCTCGGAGTCCTCGGCCGAGACGGCCCGCGGTTCGGAGGAACGGATGCGCCGGTTCATCACCGACGCCAGCCACGAACTGCGCACCCCGCTGACCACCATTCGCGGTTTCGCCGAACTCTATCGGCAGGGCGCCGCGCGTGACGTGGCCATGTTGCTGTCGCGCATCGAAAGCGAAGCCAGCCGGATGGGCTTACTGGTCGACGACTTGCTGCTGCTGGCTCGGCTCGACGTGCAACGCCCGCTGGAACACAATCGCGTCGACCTGCTGGCGCTGGCCAGCGACGCCGTGCACGACGGGCGGGCGATCGATCCCAAACGCACCATCTCGATGGAAGTTCTCGACGGCCCCGGCACCCCCGAGGTGCTCGGCGACGAGCCCCGGATCCGCCAGGTGCTGAGCAACCTGGTGGCCAATGCGTTGCAGCACACCCCGGCAACCGCGGACGTCATCGTTCGGGTCGGCACCTCCGGTGACGACGCGGTGATTGAGGTGGCCGACAAGGGCCCCGGCATGAGCCAACAGGATGCGTCGCGGGTGTTCGAGCGGTTCTATCGCACCGACTCGTCCCGGGCCCGGGCCAGCGGCGGTACCGGGCTCGGGCTGTCCATCGTCCACTCGTTGGTGCAGGCACACGGCGGCAGGGTGACCGTGCGAACCGCGCCGGGGGAGGGCTGCTGCTTCCGCGTCAGCCTGCCGCGCGTCAGCGACGTACCCGCCCAGGTTGGCTGACGCCTACGCCAGCTGCTCCAGGGCCGCCTTGATCCTGGCCTGTGCTTGATCGAGCGATTCCGCCGACGGGTTGCGGTCGACGTTGGCGAAGCCGAAGTCGCTCAGGCTGCGGGTGGGGAACACATGAACGTGTAAGTGGGGCACTTCGAGTCCCGCGATGATCACGCCGGCACGTTCGGCCCGGAACGCCTTGCACACGGCCTTGCCGATCAGCTGGCTCACCGACATCACGCGGGCGAACGCCGGGTTGTCGACGTCTTGCCACTGATCGATCTCGGCGCGCGGTACCACGAGCGTGTGGCCTTGTGTCATCGGCTCAATCGTCAGGAACGCGACGACGTCGTCGTCCTCATAAACAAATCGGCCGGGGAGTTCACGGTTGATGATCTTGGTGAAGATCGACGCCATGGCCCCAGCATAGGGTCGGCGAGATTGCCGCCATAGCTGTGGTTGCCGACGACTCCACAACCGTGACTGCAATCTCGGCGATCGGCCGATGAGTTTGGCCAGTGTTGATGGTCAATCCTGCAGGGACGCAACGCGGGAATGCTTAGGAGATTTCGCCATGTCACAGGTGCGCGTGCACAACTTTTCGGTTTCTCTCGACGGTTTCGGTACGGGTGTTGGCCAAAGTATGGATGCGCCGTTCGGGCACGCTGGCGGTCGGTTGCACGAGTGGTTCTTCGCTACTCGCACATTCCGCGCAATGCACGGCGAGTCGGGTGGGACTAGGGGCATTGACGACGCCTTAGCCAACAATTGGGCGCCGGGCATCGGCGCCGAAATAATGGGGCGCCACAAGTTCGGGCCGCAGCGCGGCCGATGGACCAGCCAAGCGAGCGGTGAAGAGTGGAAAGGCTGGTGGGGCGCCGACCCGCCATTTCATACGCCCGTCTTTGTGCTCACCCACCACCCTCGACCCTCGATCGAGATGGAAGGTGGCACGACTTTTCACTTCATCGACGCAAGTCCGGCGGAATCCCTCGAGATCGCCCGAAAAGCCGCCGGAGACCTTGATATTCGACTCGGTGGCGGGCCCACGACCGTCCGCCAATTCCTCGCCGCGGACCTCGTCGACCACATGCACATCGCGGTGGTGCCGATCATCTTGGGCCGCGGGGAGTCGTTGTGGAGGGGGCTAGAGGGCCTCGAGCGGCGATTCGCGCTGGAATCGGTGAGCAGCCCCGGCGGCGTCACACATCTGAGCTTTACGCGCCGCTAGGCGAATCCAGAAGAAACGAGCGGACCATGGGGCCAAGCATGCGTTCGTCAAAATTGCCGCCACGGCCCTGGTTGCCGTGGACTGCGCCCCGTCTCGCATGCGCTACCGGCTCAGTCCTCCTGGCCGAACTCCATCACGTCGAGGTTCCAGTACCCACGCATGTTGGTGATCAGGCCCGCCTCGTTGACCTTGTAGGTGAACACGCCACGGACCTTGCTGGTCATCCCGCCCTCAAACTTGCTCTGCAGCACCAGAATATGAGCGATCTCGTCGGGTGTGCTCGACGGGAAGGTCTCCTCGCAGGTGATGGTGAGCTGGTTCTTGGCGATGTTGTTGTCGAAAAACTCGCCGACAGCTGCCTTGCCGCGCACACCGGTGCCGTCGGGATTGGTGACGGACTTGCCGATCGGGTCCTCGATGACTACATCGTCGGTCATCAGTGCCAGCCAGCCATCCCGGTCTTTTCCTTGTGCGCAGCGCCACGACGACTGCGACGCGGTCAGCGCCGGGGATTGGGCGGTTTGGGTCATGCGAATTTCTCCTGTCACTAGATCGCGCACGCGGCGCGTGCGCCCTCTTCGGTTGCCTTACGAATGAGCCCCAGGCCGCTGCAATCGCCGGCGGCATGCACGTCGGCGCCGGGCATCGCGGCTTTCAGGTTGTCGAACAGCGCGGTGTCGGGTTCGACTGATCCTGCGATCACGACGCTTTCGGCGGGCAGTTCTCGGGGGGTTCCACCGACGGGTGTGAATGCCACGGCGTCCGTAGTGATGTTGTCGACCGCGGCGCGGACGTGCACGGTGACGCCGAGGCGGTCGAGTCGATCCATGTGTTCGGTCTTGCGTTTGTTGCCCACTTCCGGGGCGATGTCCTTGCCGGCCTCGAGGATCGACACCAGCCGGCCCCGGCCGGCCAGAAACTCTGCGAGCTCCAGGGCGACCAGGTCGCCGCCGATGATGACGACCCGACGGCCGATCGGCATCCAGGCGCGGGTGGCAAGCCGGACCGCGGCGGGGCGCACCAGCCGCTGCCGCCAGCCCGCCAACAGCGAGGCGCCCAGCCGCTGCCAGGCCGGATCGGTGGATTCGGCGTGGCCGCCGAGCAACTCACGCAATCCCGGTCCGGTATGCACGTGTGGCAGGTCGGCTCCCGGAATCGCCGGCACCGCGACGTGGCCACCGGTGGCTACCACCACCGCGTCGGGTGCATGCGCGACGACGTCGTCGGCCGAAATAGTATGGCCTAGATGCACTTTGGTGCCGCTCAGCCTGATCTCGTCGCGCAGATAGGTCAGGAACGGCTGGTTTTCCGGATGTAGCACGGATGCCCAGCGCAACGCGCCGCCGAGTTGGCCGGCGCGTTCGAAAAGCGTGACGCG
Source organism: Mycobacterium sp. IDUB_19 (assembly GCF_055419445.1). Classification (NCBI taxonomy): domain Bacteria; kingdom Bacillati; phylum Actinomycetota; class Actinomycetes; order Mycobacteriales; family Mycobacteriaceae; genus Mycobacterium; species Mycobacterium sp. IDUB_19. The sequence goes on from NZ_JBVAXR010000001.1 coordinate 415,650, forward strand.
ATGGCCGCGCTCAGCGGCCACCCGGGCGGCCTCCAAGCCGGCCGGTCCGCCGCCGATCACCACGACGCGTTTGGCGCGGCCAGTGTGGGGGGCCGCTAATTCGCGCTCCTTGCCGGTGCGGGGGTTGACGGCGCAGTCGACGGAAAAGCGCTGTTCCATTGCGTCAATACAGTTTTCGCAGGAGATGCACTTGCGGACGCGGTGCGCCTGGCCGGATTGCAGTTTGCGCGGCAGGTCGGGGTCGGCCAGCAACGGTCGTCCCATCGCGATGAAGTCCGCGCGCCCGTCGGCCAGGATCCGCTCGGCCCGTCCCGGGTCATGGATCCGGCCGACGGCGATCACCGGCACGTCGACCACCTGCTTGACGGCGGCTGCGGCGCCGACGTTGACCGCGTCGCCGTCGTCGGCGCCGTTGACCATCCCGGTGACCAGCCGGTCGATCACCCCACCGCTGACGTGGAAAGCGCTCACCCCGGCGGCTACGAGTTCGGGTGCCATTCGGGCGGTTTCGTAGATCGGCCGTCCACCGGCGACCCGCTCGTAGCCGGAGATGCGCAGGGTGATCGGCAGCGCGTCGCCGACCTCGGACCGAATTGCGGCCAGCGCCTCGAGCACCACGTGCAGCCGGCCGCGCGTCGAGTCGCCCCGATAGTCGTCGGTTCGCCGATTGCGTTGTGGGGCAAGGAAAGAACCCAGCAGCATGTAGCCGTGCGCGGCGTGCAGCTCGATACCGTCGTATCCGGCCTCGGCGGCGCGGCGCACCGCGGCCTTGAACAAGTCGAAGACCTCGCAGAGCTGTTGCTTGCTGATCTCGCTCGACGGCCGCCCGGTGAGATACGACGGGATCACCGATGGCCCCAACGACGCGACGCCGAAGATCTCGGGTCCTAGGCCGTCGGGCCCGGCGTGCACGATCTGGGGCTGGATCTTGGCGCCGTGTTCGTGCACGACCTCCACCAGCGCCCGATGGGCGTCGACCGCAGCGTCGGTACCCAGATGCAGGCCACCGGGAGTCTCGGGGTGGTGATGGTCAACTCCGGTGGCGCCCAACGTGATCAGCCCGACCCCACCACGGGCGCGGGCCGCGAAGTAGTCGCGGGTGCGCTCGGAGGGCAGACCGTCCGAGGTGCCATACATCGTCTCCATCGGAGACATGACGACCCGGTTGCGCACCGTCATGGCGCCGATTCGTCCCGGCGCCAAAAGGTGCGGAAAGGCGGTCACCCAGGACCACGCGCCGCGCAGCGGGTTGGCTTACCGATCGGCGTCGGTGAACCGGATGACGCCGCGAATGTTCTTGCCGTCCAGCATGTCCTGGTAGCCGTCGTTGATCTGCTCCAGCTTGTACTGGCGGGTGATCATGTCGTCCAGGTTGAGCTTGCCGGCCTTGTACATCGACAGCAGCTGCGGGATGTCGTACTGCGGGTTGCCGCCACCGAAGATGGTGCCCTGCAGGTTCTTCTGCATCAGGGTCAGCATCGCCAGGTTCAGGGTCACGTTGGTGTCCAGCAGGCTGCCGATGGCGGTCAGCACGCAGGTGCCGCCCTTTTGGGTGATGTTGAGGTAGTTGTCGATGTCGGCACCGAGCAGCTCACCGACGGTGACGACCACTTTGTGGGCCATGAGGCCGTAGGTGACCTCGGCCATGCCCATCAGCGCGGCGTTGATGTCGGGGTAGACGTGGGTGGCGCCGAACTTGAGCGCCTGATCGCGCTTCCACTCCACCGGGTCGATCGCGAAGACGTAGCGCGCGCCCGCGTTGACCGCACCCTGCAGCGCTGCCATGCCGACACCGCCGACGCCGACAATGGCGACGTCTTCACCCGGCCGGATGTTGGCGGTACGGACCGACGAACCGTAACCCGTGGTGACACCGCAGCCGACCAGGGCGGCCACCTCGAACGGCACCGACGGGTCGATCTTCACCACCGAGCTGCGGTGCACGACCATGTACGGCGAGAAGGTGCCCAGCAGAGTCATGGGGAAGACGTTCTGGCCGCGCGCCTGGATGCGGAAGGTGCCGTCGGAGACCGCGGCGCCGCCCAGCAGGCCGGCTCCCAAGTCGCACAGGTTGCGCATGCCGGCCTGACAGGTCGGACACTGCCCACAGGACGGGATGAAGGACAGCACCACGTGGTCGCCCGGGGCGATGTCCTCGACGCCGGGTCCAACTTCGGTGACGATGCCCGCACCTTCGTGCCCACCGAGGACCGGGAACCCGGCCATCGGGATGCCGCCGGTAACCAAGTGATGGTCGGAGTGGCACATGCCCGCCGCTTCCATCTGGATCTTGACCTCGTGCGCTTGCGGGTCGCCGATTTCGATCTCTTCGATGGACCACGGCTGGTTGAATTCCCAGATCAGCGCGCCTTTTGTCTTCACGTTGGACCTGACCCCATTTCGCCTTTGAAATTAACTGCCCGACCGATCTTGTCCGGCAGCGGTGGTGAGAAGTGCCACACGGCACCCTTGTCGCGCCAGCATAGCGCTTACAACAAATCAAATGCTTGGTTGGGTGCGCTCCGGCTCACCAGATCGGAGACGGCGCCTCCCCAATCGGGTAGTAGCCCGGCAGCCGCTCGCCGGCGATGCTGCGTTCGATGCGCTTCTGCATGCCGGTACTGAGATCGCCGGACTCGATGAGCTTCCCAAACATCTTCGCGACGTGACCGAAGTCGAAGAAGTCACGCTGCCACTCGATGAGCCCTTCGCCGTTGAGGCGGAACCAGCTGCCACCGATGCCGTAGATCTCGTCCTGGGTGCCGTCGGTCTTGTTGACGATTTGCTTCCAGAAGCCGACGATCTCGCCCTGCTTCTCGTCGATGAGCACCTTCTGGTACTCGTAGACCCAGTTCTCCAGGCCCTCCATCTCGAGGCCGAGCGCGACATCGCGGATCTCGTCGACGCCAACGCACATCACATCTTCCTTGGGGCCGATGTTCCAGCCGTAGGTCGCGTCCTTGGTGTAGAAATCTGCCAACGGCTTCCAGTCGCCGGCCTTTTCACAGTCCTTGTTGGCCTGCAGCCAGCGGTCAACCCATGCCTCGAGGTCTTCGCGCGAGTGTGACGCCTGTGATGTCATGGGGTCAGTCTTCCTTCTCTTTGATGAATAGTGCTTGCGTTGGGCACATATCGACCGCGCGCTCGACTTCATCGCGGGCGTCTTCGGGCGGTTCGGGGTCGAGAATCTCGACCTTGCCCCGCTTGGGCACCCGGAAGTAGTCCGGCGCCTCCAGTTCGCACATGGCGTGGCCCTGACACAAATCCAGATCCGCTTCGACTCTGAATGCGCCCATCGGACTTACTCCTTACGCGTTGCGCTTGCGGTAGCGCGCCTTGGCCGGCCGGGCAAGCTGCACGACCATCTTGGAGTGGTCGTTGTGGTAGCTGTCGGCGGGCTGGGCCATCTCAAACTCATACTCGCGCAACAGAACCGAGAAGATTGCCTTGATCTGCATCTGCGCGAACGCGGCGCCTACGCAGCGGTGCCGCCCCGCGCCGAACGGAATCCAGGTCCACCGGTTGACGATGTCGGCTTGCTCGGGCTTGTTGTAGCGGTCCGGGTTGAACCCGTCGGGGTCGGGGAAATCCTCCGGGATCCGGTTCGAGATCGCCGGCGACGCCGCCACGAAGTCACCCTCGTGGATAGGAAAGCCCTGCACCTCGAATTCGCCCTTGGCGACCCGCATCAGGATGATCAGCGGCGGATGCAGGCGCAGGGTCTCCTTGACCACGTTGTCCAGCTTCGGAATCTGGCGCAGCGCATGGAAACTCACCTCCTGGCCGTCGGCGTAGAGCTCCTCGAGCTCGGCCAGCACCTCGGCGTACACATCGGGATGGCGGATCAACTCGATCAACGTCCACGCCGAGGTCCCCGAGCTGGTGTGGTGCCCCGCGAACATCAGCGAGATGAACATCCCGGTGACCTCGTCCGCGGAGAATCGTGGATTGCCCTCCTCGTCGCGGATCGACACCAGCACGTCGAGCATGTCGCGGTCGGCCTTGTCCTTCGGCGGGTTCGCGATTCGCTGATCCATGATCTCCTGCACCAGCGCAACGAGTTTGACGCGCGCCTCGTCGCGAAGACGGAAGCTTTCGATCGGCAGGTACGGGTCGACGTAGCAGAGCGGATCGGTGCCGCGCTCGAGCATGTGGTAGTACTCGGCGAACCGGTGGTCGAGCTGTTCGCGGAACTTCAGCCCGATCAGGCAGGCCGTCGAGGTGTAGATGGTCAGCTCGGCGAAGAAGTCGAGCAGCTCGATCTCGCCCTCGTCGCCCCAGTTGGCGATCATCTTCTTGACCTCGCCCTCGATGGTGGCGGCGTGGCCCTTCATCTGCTCGCCGCGCAGCGCCGAGTTGTGCAGCATCTCCTTGCGCCGTTCGGGGCTGGCGTCGAACACGACGCCCTTGCCGAAGATCGGCGTCATGAACGGGTAGGCCTCGGCCTGGTCGAGATCCTCGTCGGCGGAGCGGAAGAAGAACTCGTTGGCTTCGGAGCCCGACAGGAAGATGACGTGCTTGTCGACCAGCTGGAACCAGCCGACGTCGCCACACTCGTCACGGATGCGCTGCATCAGGCCGATCGGGTCGGTCCGGAACTCCTCGAGGTGTCCGTGTTCTTCTTCGCCGCCGGACACCCGGGGCACGATGGCGGTGGTCATTTGCTCACTCCTCACCGGCGCGCGGGTCGCGCGCCGCATCGTCGTTTCGCGAAGTCATGACGGCATCCCATCTTCGCCGAGTGCGAGCTTCTGGCGATCTTTGTTGTCGGCCAACGGGGCTTCGGGCTGAAGCTCCATGTTCGCGATGTAGCCACCGCGCGGTGTTTCGGCGACGAAGGTGATGGCGCGTCCCAGGTCCGCCGCGCGCAGGAAGTAGTCATGGCGGGCCTGGCCCCACTTGGCCCAATCTTCGAGCGCGGGGCCGATCTTGTCGGCCGGCAGGCTCCAGCCCATCGACGTCTTCGTCGGGCCGGGGTGCACGATCGAGGCGCGCACGCCGGTTCCCTCGAGCTCCATCTGGAAGTTGGTGACCATCGCGACCAGCGCGGCCTTGGCCGCTCCGTAGGCGCCCATGTGCGGCCGTTGGCGCAGGGCCACATCGGAGCCGACGAAGATGAGGTCGCCGCGCTGGCGTTCGAGCATGCCCGGCAGCACCGCGGTGGCGAGCCGGTTGGCGCCGACGACGTGGATCTGCAGCTGCGACTCGAACTCGTCGGTGGTGATCTCGGCTAGCTTGCCGAAGTAGGTGTCGCCCGCGCCGGCCACCAACACCTCGATGTCACCGAGCGCATCCACCGCTTGTGCGACAAAGGATTTCACTGAGTTCGGGTCGGTGACGTCCAGGTGGAATCCGACCGCCTCGCCACCTTCGGCGTTGATCTTGCCGACGATGTCGTCGAGCTTCTCGACCCGGCGGGCGCCCAGGGCGACCGGGAAGCCATGCGCCGCGAGTTCGATGGCAGTGGCTTCTCCGATGCCGGAGGAAGCGCCGGCCACTATCGCCGGTCGACGTTCGGGCAGGGGAGCAAAGCGGGGCATCTAGGAGACCTCCAGGGCCATCGGTAGGTGTGCGAACCCGCGCACGTTACTGGAATGGACACGAACCGAGTTGGCCTCATCGACCTCGTAACCCTTGATTCGCTTGAACAGTTCGGTGAGTGCCACTCGGGCCTCCATCCTGGCCAGGTGGGCGCCCAGGCAGAAGTGCGCACCGCTGCCGAAACTCAGGAGTTTAGGCCCGATTTCGCGCCCGATCACATAGTCGTCGGGGTTGTCGAACACCCGCTCGTCGCGGTGCCCGGAGCCGGGCAGCAGCAGCAGGATGTCCCCGTCGGGGATCGTGGTGTCGTAAAGCGTGAGCTCGCCGGCCACGGTGCGGGCCAGGATCTGGCTGGAGGTGTCGTAGCGCAAGGTCTCCTCCACCCACGACGGCACCAGCTCGAGGTCGGCGTAGACCGGGGTGAGCTGATCGGGGTTCCGGTGGCCCCAAAACGCAGCGTTGGCAAGGAGTTTGGTGGTCGTCTCGTTGCCGGCGATCACCATCAGGAACATGAATCCGATGATTTCGTCGTCGGTCAGCCGATCGCCGTCGATCTCGGCCTCGAGCAGCGCAGTCGTCAGGTCGTCGGTCGGCTTCTCGCGGCGCTCGGCGACCATCTGTTGGTAGTAGACGATGAGGTTGATCGACGCGTCGACCGCCGCGGCCGGCACGTCGGTGACGCCCTCGTCGCGGTGCATGACGCCGTCCGCCCAGGCACGCACCTGGTCGCGGTCCGGTTCGGGAACCCCCATCAGTTCGGAGATGACGTCCATGGGTAGCTTGCCGGCGAATTCGTCGACGTAGTCGACCGCTCCGTCGGCCGCCTTCTCCAGCATGATGTCCAGGTGCTGGTGCGCGATCTCGGTGACCCGCGGCTCGAGTTCGCGGATCCGCCTGGGCGTGAACCCTTTCGACACCAGAGTCCGCAGCCGCAGGTGGGCCGGGTCGTCCATCGCGAGGAAGCTCATCGTCTTGCTGGCGTGCGGGCCGCGCGACGCCGGGTCCAACGAGACGCCGAACTTGTTGGAAAGCGTTGTGCTGTTGCGGAATCCTTGCAGCACATCTTGATGCCGCGACAGCGCCCAGAACTTCAGTTCTTCGTTGCGATACAGCGGCGCGTCGTCGCGTAGCCGTTGGTAATACGGATACGGATCTTCGTGGAAGTCATAGTCGTAAGGATCGAGGACCAATTCGTGGTCTCCAACGTGGACGGTCATTCGGATCTTGTCTCCTGGCTCGTCTCCCCGGTGCCGGGCAGGATCAGACTCACTACATAGGCCAGCCGGTCGGCGATCTGGTGATAGGTGAACTGGCCACTGGCTGCCTGCACCAATGCGCCGAAGAACGTCATCTCGAGAGCGGACACCGTGCTGGCGTCGGCGCCGGGCCCGATGGCCGTCGCGATGCGGCGGTGGATCTCCGCGCCGATCCGATCACGCGCGGCGCCCACCGCGGGATCGGCGCCCCCGCCGAGCAGTGCGATCGTGCAGGCCGCCCCGACCTCGGGCTCATCGGCGACGACCAAGGCCAGATGGCGCAACACCTTGTCGACCCGGACCGGCATGGGGTCGTTGACGTCGGTGAAGAACGGGACCTGTTGGACCAGGTCCAGGTACACCTCGGCGATCAAGTGGTTTTTCGACGAGAAGTAGGTGTAAGCCGTGGCCGGGGCAACTTTGGCCCGGGCCGCGACGGCACGCACCGTCAGGTCGGCGTAGGACTTCTCGCGCAGGGTTTCGATGCCGGCGGTGAGCACCTTGCGGAAGGTCTCCTCTTGGCGGCGATTGCGCGGCGCCTGACCGGTAGGTTGCTCGGCCTGGGCTGTGACCGTAACCAGGGCATCGCTGGACACATGTCCAAGCTATCCGACGGATGGGATGTGAAGCAAGCCCGTCCGATAAATATGCCGCTTAATAAGCAGTTTTGCCGCGCGCTGGGGCCTGTTGCGAGATCGGCTCTTGCACCGTGGATGGCCCGGCGGCTATGGTGCGATGGGACATTATCGGACAACTGTCCATTCTGCACACGAATGGATTTTGCCCCATGTATTTGCCACCCCATAGACGGGAGCGAGAGATGGCCTTGTTGGCCGACGGCGTGAGTGAACTCTTCATCGACGGCAAGATGTCGGCCGGCAGTGCCGGTACCTTCCCGACCGTCAACCCGGCGACCGAGGAAGTACTGGGAGTCGCGGCCGACGCCGACGCCGAGGATATGAGCCGGGCGATCGATGCCGCGCGCCGCGCATTCGACGACACGGACTGGTCTCGCAACATCGAGTTGCGGGTTCGGTGTGTGCGGCAGCTGCGCGAGGCGATGCAGCAGCACCTCGAAGAGCTGCGCGACATGACCATCGCCGAAGTCGGTGCGCCTCGGATGCTCACCGGAATCGCTCAGCTCGAAGTGCCGGTCAACGATCTGGCGTTCGTGGCGGATACCGCCGAATCATACGAATACAACCAGGATCTCGGCCAGGCATCGCCGATGGGCATTCCCACCCGGCGCACCATCGCCCGCGAGGCCGTTGGTGTCGTCGGCGCCATCACACCGTGGAACTTTCCCCACCAGATCAACCTCGCCAAGATCGGGCCCGCGCTGGCCGCCGGAAACACCGTCGTGTTGAAGCCAGCCCCCGATACCCCTTGGTGTGCTGCCGTGCTGGGTGAACTCATCGCCGAGCACACTGACTTTCCGCCCGGTGTGATCAACATCGTCACGTCCAGCGATCACAGCGTGGGCGCGATGCTGTCCAAAGACCCTCGGGTGGACATGGTTTCGTTCACCGGGTCGACTGCCACCGGCCGCGCCGTGATGGCCGACGGCGCCGCGACCATCAAGAAGGTCTTCCTCGAGCTGGGTGGGAAGTCGGCCTTCATCGTCCTCGACGATGCCGACCTGAGCGGCGCGGTGGGCATGGCCGGGTTCTCGGTGTGCATGCACGCCGGGCAGGGTTGCGCGATCACCACCCGGCTGGTGGTGCCGCGGGCGCGGTATGACGAAGCCGTCTCGATCGCGGCCGCGACGATGGGCGGCATCAAGGCCGGCGACCCCACTGACCCCAGAACCATTTGTGGGCCAGTGATTTCAGCGCGCCAGCGCGATCGGATACAGGGCTATCTCGACTCGGCGATCGCTGAGGGCGGGACGTTTGCGTGCGGAGGAGGCCGGCCGCCCGACCGCGAAGTCGGTTTCTTCATCGAGCCCACCGTGATCGCGGGGCTGGGCAACGACGCTCGGTGCTCACGCGAGGAGATCTTCGGCCCGGTCCTGACGGTGATCCCGCACGACGGCGACGACGACGCGGTGCGCATCGCCAACGACTCGCCATACGGGCTGTCGGGCACGGTATTCGGCACCGACCCGGAGCGGGCGGCCAGGGCTGCCGCGCGGGTCCGCGCCGGCACGATCAATGTCAACGGCGGCGTGTGGTATTCGGCCGATGCGCCGTTCGGCGGGTACAAGCAATCCGGAAACGGTCGCGAGATGGGTCTGGCCGGTTTCGAGGAGTACCTGGAAACCAAGACCATTGCGACAGCGGTTAACTAGAGGAGCTCGCAAGCATGAGATTTGAAAACAAGGTCGCCGTCGTCACCGGATCGGGCGGTGGCATCGGCCAGGCTTACGCCGAGGCGCTCGCGCGTGAGGGCGCGGCGGTCGTAGTAGCCGACATCAATGCGGAGGCGGCCGAAGGCGTGGCCAAGCAGATCTCCGCCGACGGCGGCACCGCGCTGAGCATCCCGGTCGACGTTTCCGATCCGGAGTCGGCCAAGGCGATGGCCGATCGCACGCTGGCCGAGTTCGGCGGGATCGACTACCTCGTCAACAACGCGGCGATCTTCGGGGGCATGAAGCTGGACTTCCTGCTCACCATCGACCCCGAGTACTACAAAAAATTCATGAGCGTCAATCTCGATGGCGCGCTGTGGTGCACCCGCGCGGTGTACAAGAAGATGTCCAAGCGGGGCGGCGGCGCGATCGTCAACCAGTCATCCACCGCGGCCTGGCTGTACTCGAACTACTACGGTCTGGCCAAGGTCGGCGTCAACGGGCTGACTCAACAGCTCTCGCGGGAGTTGGGCGGCCGCAACATCCGGATCAACGCGATCGCACCCGGTCCTATCGACACCGAGGCCAGCCGGACCACCACGCCCAAGGAGATGGTGGACGACATCGTCAAGGGGCTTCCGTTGTCGCGCATGGGAACTCCCGAGGATCTGGTCGGCATGTGCCTGTTCCTGCTGTCGGATGAGGCCAAGTGGATCACCGGGCAGATCTTCAACGTTGACGGCGGACAGATAATACGGTCATGACAGATCTGAAGCTGGGGTATATCGGGCTGGGGAACATGGGCGCGCCGATGGCCACGAAGATGACCGAATGGCCGGGCGGGGTAACGGTTTACGACATCCGGACCGAGGCGATGACACCGTTGGTCGAGAAGGGCGCCAGCCTGGCCGACAGCGTCGCCGACGTTGCCGCCGCCGACATCATCCATATCACCGTGCTCAACGACGCCCAGGTGCGCGAGGTCGTCGGCGAGCTGGCCGCCAATGCGAAGCCCGGCACCGTCATCGCGATCCACTCGACCATCAGCGACACCACCGCCGTCGAGCTGGCCGCCGAGCTCAAACCGCAAGGCATCCATGTTGTCGACGCGCCCGTCAGTGGCGGGGCAGCCGCGGCGGCGAAGGGCGAACTCGCCACCATGGTGGGCGCCGAGCGCGAGGTGTACGAGCGGATCAAGCCGGCATTCAAACACTGGGCGGCGATGGTCATCCACGCCGGCGAGCCCGGCGCCGGGACGCGAATGAAGCTGGCGCGCAACATGTTGACGTTCACCTCGTACGCGGCGGCGTGTGAAGCCATGAAGCTGGCCGAGGCGGCGGGGCTGGATCTACAGGCGCTGGGCCGGGTGGTGCGCCACACTGACGCGCTGACCAGCGGGCCGGGGGCCATTATGGTGCGTGAGGACATGAAAGACCTTGAGCCGGAGAACTTCCTGTACGAGCCGTTCTTGCACACCCGCGGCCTGGGGGAGAAGGATCTGAGCCTTGCGCTGGGTCTGGGCGAAGCTGTATCGGTTGATCTGCCGCTTGCCCGGCTGGCGTATGAGCGGCTGGCGGCCGGCCTCGGGGTACCGCACACACGGAAAGAGACGTAAATGGACGAAGTGCGCCGCAAGGGCCTCGAGAAAATGAACGAGGTCTACGGGTGGGAGATGCCCAACATCGAGGGCGACGCGTACTTCGACCTGACCGTCGATCACCTGTTCGGCGACATCTGGAACCGGCCGGGTTTGTCGATGCGCGACAAGCGCATCATGACGTTGACGGCGGTGACCGCGGTCGGAAGCCGCGACCTGGCCGAGATCCAGATCAATGCGGCCCTGCTGAACGGGGAACTCACCGAGGACGAGCTCAAGGAGATGGCCGTCTTCCTCACGCACTATCTCGGGTTCCCGCTCGGTTCTGCGCTCAATGGGGCGGTCTCCGCCGTCGTGGCAAAGCGCAAGAAGGCCGCCGCGAAGGGTGCCGGCGAGGACAAGAAGGCCAACGTGGATGCTGCGATCAAGATGAACAGCGGAAAGACGCCCGACTAGACCTCAGTAGGGCTGGCCGCCTTTGGGCATCACGTATTCGGAAGGCGGCCCAAACACCCCGTTGACCGATGTTCCGCCCTGGATGATGCCCGGCGCCATTGCCATCATGCCTTGCGGGAAGCCGAGCCTCGGCTTGGTCAGTGAGGTGAGCCGGGCCACTTCCTCGGCGCTGAGGCTGACGTCGACGGCGCGGAGGTTGTCGTCGAGCTGCGAGAGTCTGCGGGCCCCGATGATGATCGATGAGACCGCACGCTGTGCGTGCACCCAGGCCAGTGCCACGCTGGCCACGTTGGTCTCGTGCGCTTTGGCGATGGCCTCGAGTTCGTCGATCAGCGCGTAGGTCTTGTCGTTGAGGAAGGAATCGACCATCACACCGCGATCGGCGTTGTGCTGTCCCGCATTTCGCCGGGTGTACTTGCCGCTGAGCACGCCGCCTTTCAATGGCGACCACGGCGTGATGCCGAGGCCGAATTCACTGGCCATCGGAACAAGCTCCTGTTCGACGGTGCGTTCGAGCAGCGAGTATTCGATCTGCAGTCCGATGAATGCCGACCAGCCGCGGAAGCGGGCGATCAGGTTGGCCTCGACGATCTTCCATGCCGGGGTGTCCGAGACGCCGATGTAGCGAACCTTGCCGGCCGCCACGAGGTCGTCGAGGGCCCCCATCGTCTCCTCGATGGGGGTGTTCGTGTCCCACATGTGCAGCCAGTACAGGTCGATGTAGTCGGTTTGCAGGCGCCGCAGCGAGTTGTCGCACGCGTCGATCAGCGATTTGCGGCCCGAGCCGCCACCGTTGGGATCGCCGGGATACAGATTGCCGCTGAACTTGGTGGCGATCACCATGCGATCGCGTCGGGCAGCGTGGCGCCCGATGTGGTCGCCGATGATTTTCTCGGAGTGGCTCCGGGTGTAGAAGTTGGCGGTGTCGATGAAGTTGCCGCCGAGTTCGGTGTATCGATCGATGATCTGTTGGGACTCTTCCACGCTGGTGCCCCAGCCGAGGTCCTCTCCGAATGTCATCGCGCCCAGACACAGGGGGCTGACGCGCAAACCGGACCGTCCGAGTGTCACGTATTGATCCAGCGGCATGATGCCCACTTCCTGGTAGATTGTTCGAATATGAGGTTGTTCATTCCTAAACTAGTTCACGACTGAACGACCTGGCAAGTCGATGTCTGTAGTTGATGCTGCCAAGATCTGGTCACTGAATTATCGCGTGCTGCTCTCGGTCATCTCGTGCGCCGAGGCCAATATCTGCGCGCTGGGACTCGAGTCCAAGGAACTGTTCCTGCTCGCCGAGATCGACGAACATCCCTACCCGGCCGAATTGGCCGCGACGCTGAGCATGCCCAAGGCGACGGTGACGCTTTACCTGAAACGGCTTGAGGCCGCGGGTTTCGTGACGCGCGAGATCGACGCGTCCGATTTGCGGCGCCATCGACTTCTGCTGACCGCGCCCGGGCGTCAAGCCGCCAAGAACGGTCTGGCGCTGCTGTCCGATGAGTTCAACAAGCGTCTGGGACGTCTGAGCGCAGCGCAGCAAAAGGACCTCAAAAACCTGCTCGAGAAAATCCTGTAACGCGGTGACGCTAGTCTGACCTGTCGTGCGCGTTCTGGTGATCGGCTCCGGTGCCCGTGAACATGCCCTGCTACTGGCCCTCAGTAGAGATCCGCAGGTCACGGGGCTAGCCGTTGCTCCCGGCAACGCCGGCACCGCCCGGCTGGCCGAGCAACACGACGTGGACATCGCCTCCGGCGAGGCTGTGGTCGCTTTGGCACGTGAGGTGCGCGCCGACCTGGTCGTCATCGGCCCCGAGGTTCCCTTGGTGCTCGGGGTGGCCGACGCCGTGCGCGCCGCCGGCATCGTCTGCTTCGGGCCCAGCAAGGATGCGGCTCGCATCGAGGGCTCGAAGGGATTCGCCAAGGAGGTCATGGCGGCCGCCGGGGTGCGGACCGCGTCCAGCGAAATCGTGGACAATCCCGCGCATTTGGACGCAGCCCTCGATCGCTTCGGCCCACCCGCCGGGGACCCGGCTTGGGTGGTCAAGGACGACTCCTTGGCGGCCGGCAAAGGCGTGGTGGTGACACCGGATCGGGACGCCGCCCGCGCCCATGGTGCCGGCCTGCTCGAGGCTGGACATCCGGTGCTATTGGAGTCCTTTCTCGACGGCCCCGAGGTTTCGCTGTTCTGTGTGGTCGACGGCAAGACCGTGGTGCCGCTGCTGCCGGCACAAGATTTCAAACGGGTGGGTGACGGCGACGCGGGCCCGAACACCGGTGGCATGGGAGCCTACGCGCCGTTGGCGTGGCTTCCCGACGACGTGTATCGGGAGGTGCTCACCGAAATCGTGGAACCCGTTGCGGCCGAGATGGTTCGGCGTGGATGTCCATTCTCTGGATTGCTCTATGTCGGCCTCGCCATCACCTCCAACGGGCCGGCGGTGGTCGAATTCAATTGCCGCTTCGGCGATCCGGAGACCCAGGCCGTCCTGGCGCTGCTGGATTCGCCGCTCGGGCAGCTGCTGCATGCCGCCGGCGCCGGGGAGCTCGCCGACTTCGGCGAGTTGCGCTGGCGGGACGGTGCCGCCGTGACCGTCGTGCTGGCAGCAGAGAACTACCCAGGGCGTCCCCGGGTAGGCGACGTGATCGCCGGGTCCGAAGCCGATGGTGTGCTGCATGCCGGAACAACGCGTCGCGACGACGGTGCGATCGTCTCTTCGGGCGGCCGGGTGCTGTCGGTGGTGGGCACCGGCGCCGACCTGTCCGCGGCGCGCGAGCACGCCTACGAAATCCTGCGGTCAATTCGGTTGCCGGGCAGTCACTTCCGCAGTGATATCGGATTGCTGGCGCAAGAGGGCAAGATCCACGTCTAAAAGGCCACAGCTTGGCCGTCGCGACGCGGATCACTGGCCGCAAGGTACCCGTCCTCGAGGCGCCAGATCGCCTGGCAGCTGCCGAATGCGTTGTAGTCGTCCACGGTGAGCAGGTCGTGCCCGCGCTGTCGCAGCTCGTCGAGCGTTGACGGCGGAAAGCCCTGCTCGCAACTGACCTGCATTCCCTGCACCCAGCGGAACCGCGGGCCATCGCAGGCCGCCTGTGGGTTCTGGCCATAGTCGGCGATGCGAACCAATACCTGCACATGGCCTTGGGGTTGCATCGGACCGCCCATCACCCCGAAGCTCATCACCGGCTCCCCGTCCTTGGTCACGAAGCCGGGGATGATCGTCTGGTAGGGCCGCTTATTCGGCCCGACTTGATTTGGATGTCCTTGATCTGCAACGAAACCCGCTCCGCGGTTTTGCAGTGAGATGCCCGTGCCCGGCACCACCACACCGGATCCGAATCCCATGTAGTTCGACTGGATCATCGACACCATCACGCCCGAGGCGTCGGCAGCGGTGAGATAGACGGTTCCCCCGGTCGGGCTGCCCGCCGACGCGGGCTTCGCCCGATTGCGGTCGATCAGTGCAGCCCGCTGCTTCAGATACTCCGTGTCCAGCAGGTCCTCGGGGCGCAGCGGCATGTGGTCGATGTCGGAGACGTAGACCTGCGCGTCCGCGAAAGCCAGCTTGAGCGCTTCGATCTGCAGATGCACACTGTCGGCGGAATCGACCGGCAGCGAGGACATGTCGAACTGCTGGAGGATCCCGAGCGCAATCAACGCCACAATGCCCTGCCCGTTGGGCGGTATCTCGTGGACGGTGTAGCCGCGGTAGGTTCCGCTGATCGTGCCGACCCAATCGGCGCCGTGGGCGGCGAGGTCGCTGGCCCGCATCGCGCCGCCGTTCGCCGTTGCGTGCGTTTCGAGTTGGGCCGCCAGTTCCCCGCGATAGAAGGCCTCGCCGCTGGTGGCCGCGATCTCTTCGAGTGTGACCGCATGCGCGGGAAGGCGAAAAAGCTCACCGGCTTTGGGCGCCCGCCCATCGGGCAGGAACGCCTCGGCGAACCCAGGCTGAGATGCGAACAACGGCACCTGCGCGTCCCACTGCTGCGCGATCGTCGGTGAGACTGGAAAGCCGTTGCGGCCGTAAGAGATCGCCGGCTCGAAGACGCGCTCGAACGGGAGTTTGCCGAATTTGGCGTGCAACTCCACCCATGCCGACACCGCTCCCGGCACGGTCACCGAGTTCCAGCCCAGCGCGGGAACGCCCTTGTCGTCGAAGAACTCTGGCGTCCACGCCGCCGGCGAGCGGCCAGATGCGTTCAGGCCGTGTAGCTTCTTGCCGTCCCAGACGATGGCGAAGGCATCCGAGCCGATGCCGTTGGATACCGGCTCCACGATGGTCAGCGTGATGGCGGTGGCGATGGCCGCATCGGCGGCGCTGCCGCCCTGGGCGAGCATCCGCAGACCCGCTTGGGCCGCAAGCGGCTGCGATGTGCACACGACGTTTGGTCCGAGAACGGGCTTTCGCGGCCAGGCGTAAGGGAAGTTCCAGTTGAACGGTGTGCTCACGTCCGCGAGCGTAACGCTCAAGCCGTCAGCAGCGGTGCCATCCAGGTCAGTTCGGCCGGCAGCTGCGAGCTCCAGAACGCCGGGTTGTGCCCCCCGGGCGAGAAACCACCGGCGGGCGGGTTGGGCAGCTGAGCGATGAACTGCTTGGTCGCGTCGTAGAACGGATCACTGTCGCCGCAGTCGATCCGGATCGGAATCGACGCCAGCGCCGGCATTCCGAACACCGAATTCGCCGCGAAGTCGTCGGGGCCGTCGAATGCACCGGGCGCGGCCGCTCCCGAAGACATCCACAGCGCCGGGCTCACCGCGCAGATCGCTGCGGTGCGTGCGGGTCCCAGCCGGCCGCCGAGCAGCAATGCGCCATAGCCACCCATCGACCAACCCAGGAACGCCACCCGCGAGGTGTCCAAGCGCTGGCTGTCCAGCATCGGGATCAGCTCGCTCAGCACCATCGCACCGGAGTCTTCGCCGGAAGCCCGCTTGTGCCAATAACTACCGCCGCCGTCGACGGCGACGACCGCGAATGGCGGTAGTCCGGCATTGACGGCCTGAGCCAGTCCCTGCTCGACACCGCCCGCCATCACGGTGGCCGCATCACTGCCCTTGCCGTGCAGCGCGATCACCGGCCGCAGCGGTTTGGTCTGGCCCGGCGGCCGTGCGATCGCCCAGTTGGTCGAGATCCCGCCGCGCGCGGCGGACACGAAGGAGCCGGTCGTCATGGTCGGCGCCGGGTCCCCCGAGGGAGCCGGCGCGAGCGGTGCGGTGGGCGGCGCCATCGGAACCTGCGTGCTGGCCCTCGATACCGGAATGCTGCGAGATGTTCTGGTGTGTAATAGGTTGTCGAGCGCAAAAGCGCCCGCTGCACCTATAGCCGCGCTGGCACCAAGACCGAGCACGGCGCGGCGGCTCAAGTCGGGCATGCGGGCCATCATGCCATGGGCGTTTGGCGGAAATGGCAATGCAGTACCACTTTGGCTGGCACGATGGCTACTCGTGACTGCAGCGGTGACTCCGAAAGGAGAACGTCGACGGTATGCGCTGGTGAGCGCTGCCGCCGAGCTGCTTGCCGAGGGCGGGTTCGAAGCGGTGCGGCACCGAGCGGTCGCACAGCGGGCCGGTCTGCCCTTGGCGTCCACTACGTATTACTTCTCGTCCCTGGACGACTTGATCGCACGGGCGGTCGAACACATCGCGATGATCGAGGTGGCTCAGCTGCGCGCGCGGGTCAACGCGCTGTCCCGCAGGCGCCGCGGGCCCGAGACCACCGCCGAGGTACTGGTTGACCTGCTGGTGGGTGACCTCTCCGATCAGACGCTCGTCGAACAGCTGATATCGCGCTACGAGCGGAACATCGCCTGCACCCGCCTGACCGCGTTGCGCGAAACCATGCGCCGCAGCTTGCGGCAGCGTGCCGATGCCGTCGCCGAGGCGATCGTGCGATCCGGCCGCGCTGTGCGTATCGAGTTGATCTGCACACTGATCTGCGCGGTCGACGGTTCGGTGGTCTCCGCACTGGTCGAGGGCCGCGATCCCCGCACCTCGGCAATGGGCACCGTGATCGACATCATCGACGTGCTCGCACCCATCGACGAACGACCGGTGCGGATCTGACCCGTTACTGCCCGATCAGCTCGGCCGGCAGTGACGGCGTCACGATGTACCCGCTGGCGGCGTCACCGTAAATCGTGATGCGGGCCGGGCAGCGCTGGGAGTACAGCGCCACGTAAGCGCAGACCACGGCATCGACCGGGTCTTCGGCGCGACGCAAGTCGCTCTTGCGCTGCGCCGTCGTCACCTGTTTGCGCAGTGCGATCCAGTCGTGGTGATCGGCGACGCGCAACGGCACGTCGGCGTCGGCGAGCCGCTCGATGCCGTCGATCAGCAGCAGCAGCTCGGATTTGAGCCGCTCGAGGGTGCGGCCGGGCTTGGCCTTGTATTTCAAGGTCCGCTCCAGCCGGAACAACGCGACGGTCGCCGCGTGCGGATAGACCTCGATCGCGCGCCGCGCGGTCGCCGACTGTGGATCCATGTCGAGGCCCAATGCCTCGGCCAGCCGCGCTCCGCGCGGACCGTTGGCGAACTCGGGCTTTCCGGTGTTGGCCGGATGTGCGCCGGCTTCGAACCTGCGGAAGTCACGGTTGAGCGCGGTCTCGGCCGGGCGCTGACCAGTGGGGTTGTTCACCACCAGCGGGGCGTCGAACCCGACCACGCAATCGCCGTGCAGGTAAGGCCGCAATGCCGCCAGGATCTCGTCGTCGTCGCGGACCGCGCCGGCGCTCACCAGGTCACCCCCGGAGTCGACGACGGCGACACCGGTCGGGTTGCGGGTGCCCCACGCGAGGTCGACGCCGGCGAAGTACATCGGGACAGGGTATGACTTGGCGCTCGCCGCATGGGGTGCGGCGTTTCGTCAGGGTGACAATCAACGCGGCGTAGTCGGCCAGCAGTGTCTTCCGCGAGGACGCCGACCGTAAGCTGTGTGCTTGTGAGCATTCCGAATGTGCTGGCTGCCCGGTACGCCAGCGCCGAGATGGTCGCGATCTGGTCGCCGGAGGCCAAGGTCGTCGCGGAGCGGCGCTTGTGGCTAGCCGTGTTACGGGCGCAGACCGAACTCGGCGTTCCGGTGCCCCCGGAAGCGGTCGCCGACTACGAGCGAGTCCTCGACGACGTGGACTTGGCTTCGATTGCGGAACGTGAACGGGTGCTGCGTCATGACGTGAAGGCCCGCATCGAGGAATTCAACGCGTTGGCCGGTCACGAGCATGTGCACAAGGGGATGACCAGTCGCGATCTGACCGAGAATGTCGAGCAGCTGCAGATCCGGCGGTCGCTGGAATTGGTCTTCTCGCACGGGGTGGCGGTGGTCGCGCGGCTTGCCGAGCGGGCGGTGAACTATCGCGATCTGGTGATGGCCGGACGCAGCCACAACGTCGCCGCGCAGGCCACCACGCTGGGCAAGCGGTTCGCCTCGGCAGCCCAGGAGACGCTGATCGCGTTGGCCAGGCTCCGCGAGTTGATCGACCGCTATCCGCTGCGCGGCATCAAGGGCCCGATGGGCACCTCGCAGGACATGCTCGACCTGTTGGACGGCGACGCGGCCAAGCTGGCCGAGCTCGAGCGTCGTGTTGCTGAATTCCTGGGCTTCGCAAACGTTTTGACCAGTGTCGGGCAGGTGTATCCCCGTTCGCTGGACCACGATGTGCTCTCCGCGCTGGTGCAGCTCGGTGCCGGGCCGTCGTCGATGGCCCATACCATCCGGCTGATGGCCGGGCACGAACTCGTCACCGAAGGCTTCGCGCCGGGGCAGGTCGGTTCGTCGGCGATGCCGCACAAGATGAACACCCGAAGCTGCGAACGGGTCAACGGCCTACAGGTTGTGCTGCGCGGCTACGCCTCGATGGCCGCCGAGCTGGCCGGCGCCCAGTGGAACGAAGGTGACGTGTTTTGTTCGGTGGTACGCCGAGTTGCGTTGCCGGACAGCTTCTTTGCCGTCGACGGCCAAATCGAGACGTTCTTGACGGTGCTCGACGAGTTCGGCGCTTACCCGGCGGTGATCGAGCGTGAGCTGGATCGCTATTTGCCGTTCCTGGCCACCACCAAGGTGTTGATCGCGGCCGTGCGGGCGGGCCTGGGCCGCGAGGCCGCGCATCACGTGATCCGCGAACACGCGGTGGCAACGGCGTTGGCGATGCGAGAACGCGGTGCCGAACCCGATCTGCTGGACCGGTTGGCCGCCGACGAGCGGCTGCCGCTGGACCGTGCGGCGCTGGACGCCGCGCTGGCCGACAAGAAGGCATTCACCGGCGCCGCCGGCGATCAGGTCGACGAGGTCGTTGCGACGGTCGACACGCTGGTGGGCCGCTACCCGGACGCGGCCAAGTACGCACCGGGTGCGATCCTGTGACTCTTGCTGCCGCGCTCTCCGGCATCGACTTCACCGATCTGGACAACTTCGCCAACGGTTTTCCGCACGAGTTGTTCGCCGTGCACCGCCGCGAGGCGCCGGTCTATTGGCACGAGCCGACCGACAACACCCCCGACGCGGAGGGCTTTTGGTCCGTGGCGAGCTACGCGGAAACGCTTGCAGTGCTGAAGGATCCGGTGACGTACTCATCGGTGACCGGCGGCGCTCGGCCGTTCGGCGGGACGCTGTTACAGGACCTGGCCATCGCGGGCCAGGTGCTCAACATGATGGACGACCCGCGGCATTCACAGATCCGGCGACTGGTCAGCTCCGGGCTGACGCCGCGAATGATTGGTCTCGTCGAGAACGATCTGCGGGCCCGGGCGCGACGGCTGCTGGATGACGTGGTGCCGGGCGAACCGTTCGACTTCCTCGTCGACATCGCCGCCGAACTGCCGATGCAGATGATCTGCATCCTGCTGGGAGTGCCGGAGTCCGAACGGCATTGGCTGTTCGAGGCCATCGAGCCCCAGTTCGACTTCGGCGGCTCGCGCAAGGCGTCGCTCTCTCAGCTGTCGGCTTCGGAACGAGACGCCGCGGCCGGCTCGCGGATGTACAGCTACGGCCAGGAGCTGATCGCGTCGAAACGTGCCAACCCGACCGACGACATGTTGTCGGTCGTCACCAACGCCGCCCTCGATGACGTTGACGCGCCTGCCTTGTCGGATCTCGAGCTGTATCTGTTCTTCAGCCTGCTGTTCAGTGCCGGCGCGGAGACGACCCGCAACGCGGTCGCCGGTGGAGTGCTGTCGCTGGCCGAGCATCCGGACCAATTGCGCGCGCTGCGAGCGGATTTCGACATGCTGCCGACGGCGGTCGAGGAGATGGTGCGGTGGACTTCGCCGTCGCCGTCCAAACGGCGCACCGCCACCCGCGACGTCGTCCTGGGCGGGCAGTCGATCGAAGCCGGGCAGAAGGTACAGATCTGGGAAGGCTCGGCCAACCGCGACGCCGGTGTGTTCGACCGCGCAGACGAGTTCGACATCGGGCGAAAACCCAATCCGCACTTGGGCTTCGGTCAGGGCGTGCACTACTGCCTGGGGGCCAATCTGGCGCGCCTGGAGCTGCGAGTCCTGTTCGAGGAGCTGCTGTCGCGCTTCGGCGCCGTGCGGGTGGTGCGGCCCGTCGAGTGGACGCGAAGCAACCGCCACACCGGCATTCGGCATCTGGTCGTGGAACTACTCGAGGAGTCGTGAGGTTCCGGCTCGCCGACATCGAGCCGTCACCAGATGTGTTCGCCGCGGTGATGGCGACCGGAATTCTGTCCATCGCCGCGGGTAACCACCACTACGTGGTGATCAGCCAAGCACTGGGCGTCCTCGCTTCGCTCGGCCTATTGGTCCTGGTTGCGCTGGTCATCGCGACCCGCGGGCTTGCGCGCTGGGATTTGCGCGATCCCGATGTCACGTTGCGGCTGTTCACGTTTGTCGCCGCCTGCGCGGTGCTGGACAGCCGGCTGGCAACGCAGCCGGCATTGGTGTGGGTGCTGGGACTGGCCGCCTTGGCATCGTGGCTGGCGCTGGTCGCACTCAGCGCTCGCAACATGTCGGCGCGAGGGTGGTCGGCGCTGCGAGATCAGGCGCACGGCGCGTGGGAGCTGGCCAGCGTGGGGACCTCCGGTTTGGCGATCGTCGCCGGCAAGGTCGCCCGGTACACGCCGCAGCATTGGTGGCTTGCAGCGGCGCTGCCGGTCTGGGTGGCGGCGCTGTGCATCTACGCACTGATGACCTGGCTGATCCTGGGGCGCACGGTCGCCGAGCGGCAGGACCGGGAGGGGTTCGAGCCCGACACCTGGATCCTGATGGGCGGCTTGGCCATTGCGACGTTGGCCGGCGACAATATCCACCGCCTGGCGCCCGCGTGGCTTTCCGGTCCGGTGCTCGTCGTCACGGTCGTGACGTGGGTGGCGGCCACGCTGTGGATACCGCCGCTGATCTACTTTGGATTGCACCGCATGAGTCATCGCCCCGAGATGCTGCACTTCGCCGGTGTGTGGTGGGCGTTCGTGTTCCCGCTGGGCATGTATTCGGCGGCCTGCTACACGATGGCGGCGGAGCTCGGGCATCGGTCGCTGATCACCGTGTCATTGGTCTTCTTCTGGGATGCGTTGGCGGCGTGGCTGATTGTGGTTGTCGCCGGACTCCTGCGCACCTGGCGCGGGCTCGTAGGGGATTAGCGCGCGCGAAGCGCGATCCCTGCGGAGCGCAGTTCGAGGGCCGCCAGCGCACGGATCGTGAAGGGATCCTCGCGACGCCACCCGCCGACGGGATCCGCGCTGACGGCGGCCAGTTTCCCCGGCGCACGATTGGTCAGTGCCCGCAGCGCGAGCAGCTGTTCGCCGGCCGGGGTGGCCGCCAGGGCGGTCACGGTCAACTTGCGCCGGAAGAACCGGAGCCGCAGGTAAAGCCACGGCGCGGTCGCGACGAGGATCGGCGGTGCGACGACGGCCAACGCGAGCAGCACCGCGAGCCAGCCGGCCGTGGTGTCCAGCTCGTGCAGGGCGCCCGCGATGTCGACGGCGGCCTGGCTGGCCGAATTGAGTGGCTTGCTGACGGTATCGCCGACGACCGGGATGTGTTGCGCGCCATGACCCGCTGAGGCGAGGTTGCCCGCGATGCTGTGGGTGCCGTCCTCGACTTTCCGGCCGGCTTCGGCGATCGTCGAGATGGCGTCGTAGACGGCGGTGCCGACAAGCAACCAGATCGCCGTCCACACGACGATGACGGCATCGCTGAACAGCTGGGCCAGCAATCGGCCGGGCGTGGTGGCGTAGGGCAAAAAGCGCGATCTCATAACCTTGATCCCAGCACAGCTCCCGGCCCGGGGTGGGCTTCCCGATAGGCTGGCCCGATGCGCCCTGCACTGTCCGACTACCAGCATGTGGCCAGCGGCAAGGTCCGCGAGCTTTACCGCGTCGACGAGGAGCACCTGTTGCTGGTCGCCAGCGACCGGATCTCGGCGTACGACTTCGTCTTGGACAGCACAATCCCGGACAAAGGCCGCATCCTGACCGCGATGAGCGTGTTCTTCTTCGGCCTCGTCGACGCGCCCAACCATCTGGCCGGGGCGCCCGACGACCCACGCATCCCCGACGAGGTGCTGGGTCGCGCTCTGGTGGTGCGCCAGCTGGAGATGATGCCGGTGGAGTGTGTGGCCCGCGGTTATCTGACCGGCTCGGGACTGCTGGACTATCAGGCGACCGGCAAGGTCTGCGGCATCACGCTGCCGCCTGGTCTGGTCGAGGCCAGCAAGTTCGCCGAGCCGCTGTTCACTCCGGCGACCAAGGCCGCGTTGGGTGACCACGACGAGAACATCGCCTTTAACCGGGTGATCGAGTTGGTGGGCGCGGTAGCCGCCAACCAACTGCGCGACCGCACGCTGCAGATCTATGTCCAGGCCGCCGATCATGCGTTGACGACTGGAATCATCATCGCCGACACCAAGTTCGAATTCGGCACCGACCGCGACGGCAATCTGCTGCTGGCCGACGAGATCTTCACCCCCGACTCCTCGCGGTACTGGCCTGCCGAGGATTACCGCGTGGGGGTTGTTCAAACCAGTTTCGACAAGCAGTTCGTCCGCAATTGGCTGACCAGCCCCGAATCCGGCTGGGACCGCTACGGCTCGGATCCCCCACCGCCGCTGCCGGATGACATCATCGCCGCCACTCGCGACCGTTATATCAATGCCTACGAACGGATTTCCGGTTTGAGCTTCGGCGACTGGATCGGCCCGAGCGCATGACGGGGTCCGACACCCAAACCCCGTCACCACCGGTAGCCAAACGAGTCGAGACCATACGTGAGCATCACGGCGACGTGTTCATCGATCCGTACGAGTGGCTGCGCGACAAGTCGAACCCCGAAGTCATCGCCTACCTCGAGGCCGAAAACGACTACGTCGACCAGAGCCTCGCGCACCTTGAACCGTTGCGGCAAAAGATTTTCGACGAGATCAAGGCACGCACCAAGGAAACCGATCTGTCGGTGCCGACCAGGCAGGGCGACTGGTGGTACTACTCGCGCACCTTCGAAGGAAAGCAATACCGCGTCCAGTGCCGTTGCCCGGTAACAAATTCCGATGACTGGGACCCGCCGGTTCTGGACGAGAACACCGAAATACCGGGCGAGGAGATTCTGCTCGATTCGAACGAAGAGGCGGACGGACATGACTTCTTCGCCCTCGGCGCCGCGCTGGTCAGCCTGGATGCCAATCTGTTGGCTTACTCCGTCGACATCATCGGTGATGAACGGTACACGCTGCGGTTCAAAGACTTACGCACCGGCGAGAAATACCCCGACGAGATCGCCGACATCGCGGGCGGGGTGACGTGGGCGGCCGACAACCGCACCGTGTACTACCTCACCCTGGACGACGCCCACCGCCCGGACAAAGTGTGGCGCTATCGGCTGGGCTCCGGGGACCCGTCGGAATTGGTGTATCACGAAGCCGACGAACGGTTCTGGCTCGGGGCAGGTCTGAGCCGAAGCGAGGCGTACGTCTTCATCGCCTCAGGTTCGTCCATCACCTCCGAGGTCCGCTACGCCGCCGCCGCCGACCCGCAGGCTGAGTTCACTGTCGTGCTGCCACGCCGAGAAGGTATCGAATACTCGGTGGAGCACGCGGTGGTCGGAGGACAGGACAGATTCCTGATCCTGCACAACGACGGTGCGGTGAACTTCACGCTCACCGAAGCGCCGGTCAGCGATCCCACGCAGCAACGCACCCTGATTCCGCATCGCGATGATGTGCGGCTCGAAGCTGCGGATGCCTTTGCCGGTCATCTGGTGATCAGCTACCGGCGGGCGGCATTGCCACGAATCCAGTTGTGGCCCATCGGTTCCGACGGCGACTACACGGAGCCCGAGGAGATCGCGTTCGATTCGGAGCTGATGTCGTCGGGCCTGGGCGCCAATCCGAACTGGGTCTCGCCCAAGCTGCGGATCAGGGCCGGGTCTCTCGTCACGCCGTTGCGGGTCTACGACATCGACCTGGGCACCGGTGAGCGCACCCTGCTCCGTGAACAGCCGGTGCTCGGTGACTACCGCCAAACCGACTACGTCGAACGGCGCGACTGGGCACTCGCCGCCGACGGCACCCGGGTCCCGGTGTCGATCGTGCACCGTGCCGGCCTCGAATTTCCGGCGCCCACACTCATCTACGGCTACGGCGCCTACGAGATATGCACAGATCCAACCTTTTCCATCGCGCGGTTGTCGTTACTGGACCGGGGCATGGTGTTCGCCATCGCCCACGTCCGCGGCGGGGGAGAGATGGGCCGGCTGTGGTACGAGCACGGAAAACTGCTGGAAAAGAAGAACACATTTACCGACTTCGTCGCGGCGGCACAGCATTTGGTGGACGCGGGAGTGACGCGCCCACATCAGCTCGTCGCATTGGGCGGCAGTGCGGGCGGGCTGCTGATGGGTGCGGTGGCCAACCTGGCCCCGGATCTGTTCGCCGGAATTCTCGCCCAGGTCCCGTTCGTCGACCCGCTGACCACGATTCTGGATCCCTCGTTGCCGTTGACCGTCACCGAGTGGGACGAATGGGGAAATCCCTTGAGCGACAGCGAAGTCTACGCATACATGAAATCATATTCGCCCTACGAGAACGTCGAGACCAAGAATTATCCCGCCATCCTGGCGATGACGTCGTTGAACGACACCAGGGTCTACTACGTGGAGCCGGCCAAGTGGGTTGCCGCGTTGCGGCATGCCAACGCAGGCGGCAACCCGGTGCTGCTCAAGACACAGATGGCGGCGGGCCATGGTGGCGTCAGTGGTCGCTACCGGGGTTGGCAGGAAACCGCATTCCAATATGCGTGGCTGCTAGCAGCTGCCGCCGGCAACCGTTACGGCGGCGGGCAGGGGTAGCCGCGTCGTCATCGACTTTGGCGGATTGGGCATCCGGGACGCGTAGACGTTGGCCGGGAACATGGCCAGCATCAGTAGCAGCAGGCACCCGGCCGCCGCGGCCCGGGTGGCGGGAAGCAGCAGCCCCGCGGCGCAAAATGCGCGATCCCGGTCACGATGCGGATCGCCACGACGCTCTTCGAAAAATAACCCGGATCAGTCAGCCAGTGCCTCGGCGGGTTCCGGGTCTACTTCTGGCTCCGGCCGTTTCGTCGGCAGAAACGATGCCGGGATGATCGTCAACGCCAGCAACGCGACGGCCACCACGAACACCGCCGTGTAGGCGTGTGAGAAGGCATGCGTCACGCTATTCGCGAAATCGGGGCCAAGGGCTTTCCACGAGGATGCCGAAGCCTCAACCGGCACAGGATGCCCGCTGGCTTGTTGTTGCGCTGCGACCATCTTGTTCGCTGTGACCAGGGCTTGGTTGTGATTGAACAAGTGGGTCAAGACCACCGCCATCAGCGCGGCCCCTATCGATCCGCTCACCTGCTGGTTGACGGTCACCAGCGTGGTGCCTCGCGCGACCTGATGCGGGGCCAGCGACTGCAGGACCGCCGCGGACAGCGGCGTCGTGGTGCAGCCGATACCCAGGCCCATGACGGCAAGTCCGATCAGCAGTATTGGCTTATAGCTGGCCTGCGTCGCGACGCCATAGGTGAAGATGCCCAGACCCGCCGTCATCACCGGGAGGCCGATCAGCACAATTTTGCCGGGTCCGTGCTTGTCCATGAACGCCCCGGCGAGCGGCATCGTAATGACGGCACCGAGACCGACCGGCACCAAATGCATCCCGGACTGCATCGGTGTTTGGTGCATCACGAGTTGGAAGTAGCTCGGGATCAGCAGCCCGATCCCGATAAAAGGCGCGCCGAATACCAGCAGGGCCAGATTGGCGTTTGTGACCACGCGGTTGTGGAAAAGCCGCAGGTCGATGAGCGGGTGGTCGGTGCGAAAGGAATGGAAGACGAATGCGGCTATCAGCGCCAGCCCGGTGATCGTCGGTACCAACACGACGTGGTCGACGACCGTGCCCCGCGCCGGGATGGACGACACTCCGGCCAGGAACAGCGTGACGCCGGGCGGCAATAGCAGCACGCTGACGATGTCGAGTGCTTCCGCCGGGGCCGGGCGATCTTTGGGAAAGGTGATTGCGGCGAGCACCAACGCGATCAGCCCGATCGGCAGATTGATCAGGAAAATCCACTCCCAGCCGTAGGCGCCGACCAGCCAGCCGCCCAGGATCGGCCCACCGATCGGACCGAGCAGGATCGGGATTCCCCCGATCGCCATCAAGCGGCCAACCCGCTTCGGGCCCGCCTCGTGAGTCAGGATCACGAAGCTCAGCGGCATCAGCATGCCGCCGCCGACACCTTGTATGACCCGAAAGATGATGAGCAGCATGATGGTTGGCGATATCGCGCACAGCAGCGAGCCCAGCATGAACAGCAGGACCGAACCCATGAAGAGCCGTTTGGTGCCGAACCTATCCGCCGCCCAGCCGGTTATAGGGATCACGGTCGCAAACGCCAGCATGTAGCCGGCGACCGTCCAGGAGACGACCGCCTGGGTGGAATTGAAATGAGTGACGAAGGTGCCTTGTGCGACCGCGACGACCGTGCTGTCCAGAATCGCCATCACGCAGGCCAGCCCGCACACGAAGACGGTACGCAGCAGCTTGGCGTCGACCTTGTCGGGATAGTCACGACCGCCCGCAGCCCTATGTCCGGTGGAACCGATGGGCACCGCGACGTTGGGAGCTGCGGAACGCGCTTCTTCCAGGGCGTCGCTGAGCATGCGGCCGAGCATATCGAGACGGCCCCGCGATTTTGTGGCTTTGCCGGTATTCCCAATATGTAATTTCCAGGCAAAAACGCTTGTCGACGCGTCAGCGGCTTGCGATGTGCGCGCACCCGTCGTCTTCTCGACACCTGACGAATGAATGCTCGAGATCATTTCTACGACACCGCGCGCAGACTGCAACGGTGCTGTTCAGGGAGAAATCGCGGCTATTCGGCGACTGTTTGAATCGCCGGCTTTTTTGGCAGAAATGACGCCGGGATGATGGTAAATGCCACCAAAATCACCGCGACCACGAATACGGATGTATAGGCGTGCGAAAGGTCGTGCAGCAGATTAGCGGAAAAGCCGGGGGTGAGTGACTGGTGTGGTATTTGTGACGGATCAATCGGAACGCCGCTGACTGCGGCCTTCTGCTGTAGCGCCGCAAGCTTGTTTGCCGCGACGATGTCTTCGCTCCGGTCGAATTGCTTGGTCAGGATCATCGCCATCAGCGCGGTTCCCACCGACCCGCCCACCTGATGGCTGACGCTCATCAGCGTTGTACCGCGGGCGATCTGATGCGGCGCCAATGCCTGCACCGTTGCCACTGAGAGCGGCATCATGGTGCAACCCATCCCCAGGCCCATGATCGCCAGCGCGATCAGCAGGGTGGGTGCATACCCGGCGTGCCTGGCCACACCGAAAGCGAACGTGCCCAGGCCCCCGATGATCAGCGCGATACCGACCAGCACGAACTTGCCCGGTCCCTGCCTGTCCACGAGCGGACCGGCCAGCCGCATGGTCAGCATGGCGCCGAGCCCCTGCGGGATCAAGTGCACTCCGGCTTGCATCGGCGTCTGGTGCAGCACCTGCTGGAAATAGCTCGGGAGCAGCAGACCCGCGCCGAAGAACGCGGCGGCGAACAGCAGCATCGTCACATTGGCCCGGGTGAGCACAGGGTTTTCGAACAGATGCAGGTCGATGAGCGGGTGATCCGCGCGGCGCAACGCGTGCACGACGAACGCGGCGATCAGCGCCAAGCCTATTGCCGCGGGGATCAAGACGCGCCGATCGGCTACCGTCCCGTAGCGCGGGACCGACGACACCGCGAACAGGAACGTCGCCAGTCCGGGCGAGAGCAGCAGTCCGCCGATGACGTCGAACGTTTCCGACCGGGCGGGGTGATCTCTGGGGAACACAATGCCCGCGGCGACGAATGCGGCCAGCCCGACCGGCAGGTTGATCAAAAAGATCCATCTCCAACTGGAGGTGTCGATCAGCCAACCGCCCAGGATTGGGCCGGCGATCGGGGCGAGCAGCATCGGGATGCTCAAAATCGACATCAACCGGCCGAGTCGCCCGGGGCCCGCTTCGCGCGTCATGATCATGAACCCCAGCGGCATCAGCATGCCGCCACTTACGCCCTGCACGACGCGAAATATAATGAGCTGCAAGATGGTTGACGCTATCGCGCATAGCAGTGAGCCCAGCATGAAGGCCACCACCGAGCCCATGAAGAGACGTTTGGTGCCGAACCGGTCGGCTGCCCATCCGGTCAGTGGGATGACGGTCGCCAATCCGAGTGTGTAGCCGGTCATCGTCCACGCGACGACGGCCTGGTTGGATCCGAACTCGGCGATGAAGGTGCGTTGCGCGACGGTGACGACCGTGACGTCCAGGATCGCCATGATCGTGGCGAGCAGGCAAACGCCGGAAATCCGCAACAGCTGGGCGTCGAGTTTGTCGGGATAAATACGTTCCTCGGCGCCCAACAGCGCGGCGGGTGCGGTGTGCAGCGCGGCGTCACCCGCTGCGGAACGGGCCTTCTCCATGGCGTTGCTTAGCATATCGAACCGATTTCCCCACCCGGCGCTGGTACGCGTTTGCCATCGGCGTGCCGGTGTGCGGCGGTCGCCCGGTGGCGTGTCGCGCCGTCCGCGCTGTGATCCGACGGCCCAACTCCGTTGCGCGAAGGCCGTATTCCAGCCTTGAGTGACATCTGGCATACGCGTCGATATACGCCTGCCGTCTGCGTGTCCTTCACCATCCTGAAACCTGCGCTCGTCAAAATGCGGTTGTGTCTGGAAAATTGATCGTCTCGGTCTCAGGGATAGGCGAGCGCACCCTGGACGACGTCGAGGCGTTCTGCGCACAAATGGATTCCCGCAAAGTGCCTGTTTCGCTGCTGGTGGCTCCGCGCCTATCCGGCGAGTACCGGCTTGACCACGATCCGCGCACCGTCGAATGGTTGACTGCCCGGCGCGCCGGCGGCGACGCCATCGTGCTGCACGGCTACGACGACGCCGCGACCAAGAAGCGGCGTGGTGAGTTCGCCATCCTGCGGGCACACGAGGCCAACCTTCGGCTGATGGCCGCCGACCGGGTGCTCGAACACCTCGGACTACGTACCCGGCTCTTCGCCGCCCCGGGCTGGACCGTCTCGCCCGGTGTGGTTACGGCATTACCGAACAATGGTTTTCGTCTTCTGGCTGACCTACATGGGATCACCGATCTGGTCCGCCACACCACAGTGCGCACCCGCGTACTCGGCATCGGAGAGGGTTTCCTCACCGAGCCGTGGTGGTGCCGCATGGTGGTGCTGTCCGCCGAGCGGATCGCCCGTCGCGACGGCATCGTGCGGGTGGCGGTCGCGGCCCGTCAGTTACGCAAACCGGGTCCGCTGCAGGCGATGCTGGACGCCGTCGACCTCGCGTCGATGCACGGGTGCACGCCGACGGTGTACCGCTGGCGACCTAACAAGGCGATTCTCGACGCGGCCTGACCAAGCCATCGAGATCAATCGCTTGGTCCGGGGCACTACCCTGATGCGACATGAGCGATTCTTCGGCGGCAGGCTTCGCCGCTGACGCGATTATTGTCGGGGCGGGACTGTCTGGCCTGGTGGCCGCCTGTGAGTTGGTGGACCGCGGCTTACGGGTGCTCATTCTCGATCAGGAGAACAGCGCCAACCTCGGTGGGCAGGCATTCTGGTCGTTCGGTGGTCTGTTCTTTGTCGACAGCCCCGAGCAGCGGCGGCTGGGCATTCGGGACAGCCACGAGCTGGCATTGCAGGACTGGTTGGGCACAGCGGCTTTCGACCGGGAAGAGGACTACTGGCCACGGCAGTGGGCGCACGCCTACGTGGATTTCGCGGCCGGGGAGAAGCGCAGCTGGCTGCGTGACCGGGGTCTGAAGATCTTTCCGTTGGTCGGCTGGGCCGAGCGCGGCGGCTACAACGCACAGGGGCATGGCAACTCGGTGCCGCGGTTCCACATCACCTGGGGCACCGGGCCGGCCCTGGTCGACATCTTCGCGCGTCAGCTGCGCGATCGCTCGACAGTCCGTTTCGCCCACCGTCACCAAGTCGACGAATTGATCGTCGAGGGTGACGCGGTGACCGGCGTTCGGGGCACCGTGCTGGAGCCCACGACCGAATCGCGCGGCGTGCCTTCGTCACGAAAGGCACTGGGGCAATTCGAATTTCGTGCGTCCGCTGTGTTCGTCACCAGCGGTGGCATCGGCGGCAACCACGATTTGGTGCGCAAGAACTGGCCAACGCGGATGGGCCGCGTGCCCGAGCAAATGCTGAGCGGGGTGCCGGCCCACGTGGACGGCAGGATGATCGGCATTTCCCAGCAGGCCGGGGCCCGGGTGATCAACCCCGACCGCATGTGGCACTACACCGAGGGCATCACCAACTACGACCCGATCTGGCCGCTGCACGGCATCAGGATCATTCCCGGGCCGTCCTCGCTGTGGCTGGACGCGGCCGGCAACCGGTTGCCGGTTCCGCTTTATCCCGGCTTCGACACGCTGGGCACCTGCGAGTACATCACCAAATCCGGCTACGACTACACCTGGTTTATCCTCAACGCCAAGATCATTGAGAAGGAATTCGCGCTTTCCGGGCAAGAGCAGAACCCCGATCTGACCGGGCAGAGCGTGCGCGCGCTGCTGCGTAACCGGGCCAGTTCCGGCCCGCCCGGACCGGTTCAGGCCTTCATCGATCGGGGTGTGGACTTCGTCAGAGCAGATTCGTTGCGCGAGTTGGTAACCGGCATGAACAAGCTGCCCAATGTGGTTCCACTGGACTATGCGACGGTGGAGGCCGAGGTCACCGCCCGCGATCGCGAGGTGGCCAACAAGTTCAGCAAAGACGGTCAGATCACCGCGATCCGGGCTGCCCGTGGATATCTGGGCGACCGGCTGGGCCGGGTGGTGGCGCCGCACCGGTTGACCGATCCGAAAGCCGGGCCGTTGATCGCGGTCAAGCTGCACATCCTGACGCGAAAGACGTTGGGCGGTATCGAGACTGACCTGGGTGGGCGAGTTCTCAAGCACGACGGCACCCCGCTGACCGGGCTCTATGCGGCCGGCGAGGTCGCCGGGTTCGGCGGTGGCGGCGTGCACGGTTACCGGGCCTTGGAGGGCACGTTCCTCGGTGGCTGCATTTTCAGCGGTCGGGCCGCCGGCCGCGGCGCCGCCGACGACATCACCTAGCCACATGGGGGGCGAGCAGACACAGAATCGCATCGTTGGGCCCGAAATCGTGCGATTCTGCGGCTGCTCGCGCATGCGTCGGCCTCTAGAAGGTGACGCCACTTTCTTCGGGCAACACCTGGAAGTCGGTGTCGGTCATCTCGGTGAGACGGCCGTAGTAGATACCCCGCGCATCGGGAGCGACGATGCCTTGATGGATGGGTACCGCGCGCGTCGGAGCCACCGCGCGCAGGTAGTCGATGGCCTCGGAGATCTTCATCCACGGGGCTGCCGCCGGCGCGGCCAATACATCCACCGGCTCGTCGGGCACGAACAACGCGTCGCCGGGGTGCATCAACCGGGCGCGGTGGTTGCCGTCGCCTACCAGATACGAAAGGTTCTCTATCACAGGGATTTCGGGGTGAATCACCGCGTGTCGCCCGCCGAGCGCCCGAATCGTCAATTCGCCGATCGTCAGCTCGTCGCCCGCGTGAACCGTCTGGAAGGGCGCGTCCAGTTGGGCCGCGGTTTGCGAGTCGGTGTAAAGCGCGGCACCGGGGTTGGCCTCAATGAGCGCCGGCAATCGCGCCGGGTCGACATGATCCGGGTGCTGGTGTGTGATCAGGATGGCGTCCAGCCCGGTGATTCCTTCGAAACCATGCGCGAAGGTGCCGGGATCAAAGAGCACGCTAGTGTGGTCGAACTCGGCAAGAAGGCAGGAATGCCCGAAATGCGTCAGTTGCATGTTTACGATTCTGCCCTGACGGGGGTGGTCGTGTGCGGGTAGTTTTCGCGACGATAGTGGTCGCGGGCGGCCTGGTAGCCGCCCTTGTCTTGGTCGGCCCGGCACCGGCCGAACCGGAGACCTGCCCGCCCGTCTGTGACCAGATCCCGGCCACCGCGTGGATACAGCAGCGCGCCGTGCCGCTGAACTCGACATACAACTGGCCCGCTCTCGCGGGCCTGGCGGTACAGGTGACGGGGGTCGGGGCGGGCCCACGTTTCCGGTTCGAGGAGCTGTGTGGCACGCAGCCACTCGCCCAGGACCCACGCGCCTCGGCGGTCGCGGCCCGCGTGACGGTGGTCCACCCGGACGGCCAATGGCAACTGCAGGCCCAGATCGTGCACTGGCGCGGCGACACGGCCCGGGGAGGCTCGATCGCGGCCTCGGTATTCGGCAATGCGGTCGCGGTGCTGCGTGGCTGCCAGCAGGGGGTGCCGTCGCAGTCGCCGTCGATCACCACCGACGAACCGAACCGAATGGCGGCCGTCGTCAGCGGGCCGGTGATCATGCATACCTACCTGGTCGCACACGTCGCGAGCAGCACGATCAGCGAGCTGACGCTGTGGTCGTCGGGCCCGCCGCAGGTGCCCTGGCCGTCGATGGCAGACAACCAGGTCCTGGACGCGCTGACGGCGCCGCTGTGCGAGGCGTATATCGCCTCGTGCCCGTGAGCCGCACCCGGTACTTGCCGCCGGTAGAGTTGGCGCCGACAGAGATCCGACAGGAGGAATGCCGGTGGCGCGGGTGATCGTTCATGTGATGCCCAAAGCGGAGATTCTCGACCCGCAGGGTCAGGCGATTGTCGGCGCGCTGGGCCGGCTGGGACATCCCGGGATTTCGGATGTCCGTCAGGGCAAGAGGTTTGAGCTCGAAGTCGACGACACCGTCGACGACACCGCGCTCGCCGAGATCGCGGAATCGCTGTTGGCCAACACCGTGATCGAGGACTGGACGATCAGCCGGGAAGTGTTGTGACTGCGCGGATCGGCGTTATCACCTTTCCCGGGACGCTGGACGACGTGGACGCCGCGCGTGCGGTGCGCCGCGTCGGTGCGGAGGCGGTCAGCCTGTGGCACGCCGACGCCGACCTCAAGGCGGTTGACGCGGTCGTGGTGCCGGGTGGGTTTTCCTACGGCGACTATCTGCGGGCCGGTGCGATCGCCCGATTCGCCCCGGTGATGTCCGAGGTGGTGTACGCGGCGGGCCGCGGTCTGCCGGTATTGGGAATTTGCAACGGTTTTCAGGTGCTTTGTGAGACCAGGCTGCTGCCCGGGGTGCTGGCCCGCAACGCGGGTTTGCACTTCATCTGCCGCGACGTGTGGCTTCGGGTGGCATCGAATTCGACGGCGTGGACCTCGCGCTTCGAGGCAGACGCCGACCTGCTGGTCCCGCTGAAATCGGGCGAGGGCCGCTACGTGGCACCGGAGAACGTGCTCGACGAACTCGAGGGCGAGGGCCGGGTGGTGTTTCGGTACCACGACAACGTCAACGGCTCGATGCGCGGCATCGCCGGCATCAGCTCGGCCAACGGCCGCGTCGTCGGGTTGATGCCGCACCCCGAGCATGCCATCGAAGCTTTGACGGGCCCCTCCGACGACGGTCTGGGGTTGTTCTATTCAGCGCTGGACGCCGTCCTCGCCGCCTGACGTACTTTGCGCGGGAATTCCTGCGGCACTGCGTAATTCGGCGAATGCTTTGGTCATGGCTTCGGTCGCCTCATGCGGGTCTTTGAACGTCTGGTCGTCGGTGAGCACCGCGATCCCGAGCCCGTCGGCGTAGCTCCACACCGTGATATTGACGGGTGCGCCCGGTGAGAGCACGCCGGTGGAGTAGATCTCGGTCACCGTGGCGCCGCCGAAATGCCCGCGCTCGCGCGGTCCGATCACGCTGGATACCGCCACGTTCATCAGCTTGTTCGGCACGTCGTGACGGCCGAGCCAGCGGAACGCGGCCGGGGCGAACGCTGTCGGCAGATAGGCCATCATCCGCCCGTAGAGTTCCGGGCCCATGATTTCGTGGTCCTCTTTGGCGATCCGGGTCGCCAAAGAGACCAGTCGCGCCCGCTCGGCGGGGTCGGCGATGTGTACCGGCAGCGAAATCATCAGGCCGCTGATCTCGTTGCCGGTGACGCGATCCGATTTGTCGGTGGCGGTGGGCACCGACGCAATGATTGGGCGTTCGGCTTGGCCGTCATAGTCCAACAACAGCGTGCGCAATCCGCCGGCGGCTATGGCCAACACCATGTCGTTGACGGTGATGCCCAACGCCTTGGCGGTCGCTTTGACCCCGGCCAATGGCAGGGTCGTGCTCGCGAATCGCCGCTGCGGGGACACCACGTGGTTGAGGAACGTCGATGGTGCGTCGAACGCGTCGGCCAGATCCGGGTGATCCCCGCGCTCCTTGGACCGGCGGCGTACCCGGCTCATTCCCACCGCGGCGTCTTTGAGCAGCCGGGGCAGCTCGGCGATTTGCCGCGCATGGTCGCGCGCGGCCGCGCGCAGCAGATCGCCGTTTGTCACGGGGATGCCCGCCTCGTCGTTGTCGCGCTCGTCGGTCACCGGGCCCTCGAGATCCATCGCGCGCGCCAGCAGGTTGACCGAGGCGACGCCGTCGGCCAACGCGTGGTGCACCTTGCCGATCAAGGCAAAGCGGCCGCCGGCCAGCCCTTCGGCGAAGTGAAACTCCCACAGCGGGCGGCTGCGGTCCAGCGGTGTGGAGGCCACCCGTCCGATGACCTCGTCCAGTTCACACCGGCCACCGGGGGCGGGCACCTGCATGCGTCGCAGGTGGTAATCCAGGTCGACGTCGCAGTCCTCTTGCCACATCGGGTGGTGGAGCTGCCATGGGATGTCGACGAGCTTGTAGCGCAACGGTTCTAGCAGATGCAGCCGACGGCGCACATGGTGCCCGAAGGCCTCGAAGTCGAAGTCGCCGTCGAAGTCGGACGGGTCGAGTATCGCCACTTTCAGCGTGTGCGTGTGCAGGTTGGGCGTCTCGCTGTACAGCAGCATGGCGTCCATGCCGTTGAGTCTTTTCACACGCCACCTCGCCGTGTCGACGCGACCTGAAAACAAACCATGCCGCAGTGATTCTGTGTTTGCTACGGGTCAGCCCAGAATGGGGAACCGGCGTTGGCCGGCCAGGCGCTTGAGCGCGGCTTCCATCACCGAACGCACGTGTGCGTCCACGTCGTCGATGTCGGGTTCCTTCCCGAACCGGGCGACGATGTCGATCGGCTCGAGCACCTCGGTGACGATTTTGGACGGCAGCGGTAGGTTCGGCGGGAAGATGACGCTGAGGCCGAACGGGAAGCCGAAGCTGACCGGCAGAATGTCCATGCGGGCTTTGGTGATTCCCAGTTTGCGGGCCAGCCAGTTGCCGCGGGTGAGGAACAGCTGGGTCTCCTGGCCGCCGATCGAGACGGTCGGCACGATCGGCACTCCGGCCTCGATGGCGGTCCGCACGTAGCCGGTGCGCCCGTTGAAGTCGACGTTGTTCGCGCTCAACGTCGGCCGGTAGGAGTCGTAGTCACCGCCCGGGAAAACCAGCACCACCGCGCCCGAATGCAGTGCGGTGGCAGCATTTTCGCGACTGGCTTCGATAACCCCCACTCGACGCAGCCAGCCGTCCAGTGGCCCCATGAATACGCCGTAGTGGGCCAGGGTGTACACCGGACGGTCGTACCCGAATTTGTCGTAGAAGGCCGACGAGAAGATCATTACGTCGGGCGTGAAGATGCCGCCCGAGTGGTTGGACACCACCAGCGCCCCGCCGGCCGGCGGAATGTTTTCGACGTTTCGCACTTCGGCCCGAAACCAGCGGTTGACCACCGGGCCGACCGTGTTCTTGACCTGTTCGGTAAACGCCGGATCCCATTTGGCGGCTTCGCGATTTTCTGCCTCAGCGTTGCCCATGCAATTCCCCCGCGGTCGTGTTCCTGCCAGTATTTGCCAGCGTGAAGCCGTTCCCCCGGGCACACCGCTTGCGACATAGGGTACTCTCTGTTTGGGAGAATATCATATCCGTTTGCTGTGGGCGACCACGCATCGGGGGGGAAATGACCGAAGATGTTCTGGTTACTGGTGGTTTCGGGTTGGTCGGCTCGCAGACCGTGCGTCAGTTGGTTGCCGACGGCCACCGGGTGGTCGCGACCGACCTCGGCACGTCTGCCCAGCGCAAGGCGGCCAGGTCGTTGCCCGCAGGAGCCGCGCCGTACTGGGCGGACCTGACCGACCCGGCTGAGGTCGACCGCCTCGTCGCCGAAACGGCCCCGGCGGCGATCATCCATCTGGCCGCGATGATCCCACCCGGGATCTATCGCCACCCGAAACTGGCCCGGCGGGTCAACGTCGACGCGACCGCCGCACTATTGACCGCCGCGAAGGCAAGCCCGCGCCCGGTCCGTTTCATCCAGGCCTCGAGCAACGCGGTGCACGGCTCCCGCAATCCGCGCCGGCACCGCGAGTGGTTGCGCGCCGATACCCCGGTTCGACCATCGGACCTCTACGGCGCCCACAAGGTCGAGGCCGAGCAGCTTGTCCGGGCCTCGGGTCTGGACTGGGTGATCCTGCGTCTCGCCGGTGTGATGAGCGTCGATCTGGGTGCCATGCCGCTGAGCATGGACGCACCCTTCTTGGAAAGCGCGTTGCCGACCGACGGACGTATTCACACCGTCGATGTCCGCGACGTAGCGGTCGCGTTGTCGGGTGCGACGACCGCGGATGTGATCGGTGAGGTCCTGCTGATCGGGGGCGACGAGTCGCATCTGCTTCGGCAGTCGGATGTCGGCAAGGCGCTGGCGGCCACCAGGGGTCTGGTGAACGTTCTGCCCGAGGGCCGGCCGGGTGACCCCGACAGCGAAGACGACTGGTACGTGACGGACTGGATGGATACCGCACGCGCGCAACAGGCTTTGCGTTTCCAGCGCCATCCCTGGCCGGCCATGCTGGCCGAGATGCGCGCGGCGGCGGGATGGCAGCGCTATCTCATGCGGCTGATCTCTCCGATCGCGCGCCAGTTTCTCAAACGCCGTGACGCCTACCGGAATTCGCCCGCAGGCTATGCGGACCCATGGGGCGCGATCCGGGCCGAATTCGGTGAGCCCCGGCCCGACGGGAACTGACGCCGCTGCGCCCCTCAGCCGGCGTCCAGCAGCAACGGCGGCGCCGCGCACTCGGCAACCGAGCCCAGGTCGGCGAAGAACTCGATCGCGGCGGCGATGCTGTGGTCGATGTATGTGGCGAAGTCGTCGAAGGCGACGGGCTCGCGGATCTTCCGGGAGCTGCGCGCGACGACACCGATCCGCTGGGGGTCAGAGGAGCCGCGGACGGTCACGACGACGTCGCGGTTGGCGTGATTCCACGCATCGGCATGTTCCGCCAGCTCCGTGCTGTCGGCGGCGGGGAAGAAGCAGCCGGGAGTGACTTGAATCGTGAACTCGTCCCCGTGCCAACGGGAGATCCCGAGGTGGACGTGCAGCCGCCGCGGACGGGTGTTGGCGACGTAGAAGAATTCGCCGTCGTGCTGGCCGCGGAAATACCGGCTGCCGCGGGTGCACAGGTAACGTTCGATCAGGTTTGCGGACAACGCTTCAGTCGTCATGAAATAAATGATGAGGCCTGCGGCTTTATGCAGCCTTTGAACCGAGCAATGCGTCGTCCAAGAATCTGGTGAGAATTCGCTGAGTTTGTCACGGTCCGGTCACGCGCTGGCAGACGAGCGGTATCGCCATGGATTCAGTGCCCAGCAACGGAATACGGTCGAACCGTTGCCGCGCTCAGGTCATGGCGGTTTTTCTCAGGGAAGCACACGCACCGGAACGTTCGACCAGCCCGCGACATTCTGCATACCGCGGAGCGAAGACCAGCGGTCTCGTCGATTGTTCGCGCTAGCCTTCAGCTGTGACGCTCGAGTGGTCGGCCGGCCGCTTACCAGCGGCCCCTCGACGAGAATGCGGCCGATGTAAACGCCAGGAGGGCGGAGATGGAGTTCGCGGTGCAACGGTTCGACCATATTGTGGTCAATTGCGACAATGTTGAGGCCACCGCGACGTGGTACGAGCGTGTCCTCGGCATGAAGCGCGAGACGTTTGGCCCGGCCAACAGAACTGCGCTGAGCTTCGGAAATCAGAAGATCAACCTGCGACCCCTCGGCGCGCTGGCCGACGACCCCGATTGGGTCACCGGGTCGGTGGAAGCGGCGGGTTCCGAAGACCTGTGCTTCATCACCGAATCCAGTCCCGACGAGGTCCGTGCCCACCTGCAAGCCTGCGGAGTCGAGATCACCGCGGGGCCGGTGACCAAGACCGGTGCTCTGGGGCCGATGACCTCGCACTACTGCCGGGACGTCGACGGCAACCTCGTCGAAATCGCCGTCTACTGACCGCTTTCGAGCGGATGCAGCCCGGGCAGGTTGACCACGATGGCCTCCTGGCTGCTGCGCGCGATCACGACTTCCGCAATCGTCTTCGGGTCGGGGTTCTCTTCCCGGTGCGGCAGATACGGCGGGATGAAGACGTAATCACCGGGCGCGGCCACGATGCGAACTTCTTGGGTACCGTCGTGAAACACGAACTCCGGGTGGCCGCTTCGCACATAGATCGCGGTCTCAGATTCGCCGTGATGATGGTTGGACGAGACGGTTGCCGGTAACGCGTGGGTCTCACCCATCCACAGTTTCTCGGCGCCGACCGACTTGCCGCTCAGCGCCGCAAACCGCCGCAGTCCTTCCGATTGCGCGGTGTCGGAGCTGATGTCCGACGCCTTGATGTGGTGTACCCGGCTCCGCGTCACCTGCTGTTCGGCGTCGGCGAAATCAGGGTGAAATCCGTCGGCGGTGGCCACTCGCTCCCCTCTCGCAACTATCGTTCGCCCGAATCTCGGTAGGCCTCAAGGAGTCTCAGCCACAGCTCACTGATCGTCGGGAAGCACGGCACCGCGTGCCACAACCGAGCGACGGGAACCTGGCCGGCGACGGCGACGGTGGCCGAGTGCAACATCTCGGTGGCACCCGGACCGACCAAAGTCACACCGAGCAGATAGCGCTGATCCTCATCGACCACCATACGCGCCCGGCCGCTGTAGCCGTCGGCATACAGCTTGGCCCCCATGACGACATCACCGATCTCGATGTCCACAATGCGCACCCGATGACCGGTCTGCATAGCCTGCGCAGCCGTCATTCCGACGGCTGCTGCCTCGGGATCGGTGAAGAACGCCTGCGGCACTGCATGGTGATCAGCCGTTGTGACATGCGCGCCCCAGGGCTCGGTGTCCAGCGGCGTTCCGGCGGCGCGGGCCCCGATCGCCGCGCCGGCAATGCGTCCCTGATACTTGCCCTGATGGGTCAACAACGCCCGCTGATTGACGTCACCCGCCGCATAGAGCCAATCATCCTCGACGGCTTTCACCCGGCAGGTGTCGTCGATGTCAAGCCAGCTTCCCGGGGCCAACCCCACCGTGTCCAAGCCGATATCGTCCGTCAGCGGCGCCCGGCCCGTCGCGAAAAGTACTTCGTCAAACTGTAATTCGCCGCCGTCGTCCAGTTCGACGGTCACCGGTCCATCCGGCTCGGGCCGGCGCAGCGCCCGCACCGAGACACCCATGCGCACATCCACACCCGCGTCGATGAGCCCGCGCCCGATGAACTCGCCCACAAAGGGTTCCATCCGTGGCAACAGGCCGGACCCACGCACCAGCAGCGTCACGGAGGACCCCAATCCCTGCCATGCCGTCGCCATTTCGACCCCGACTCCGCCGGCTCCGACAACCGCGAGGCGGCCCGGGACGCAGCTGCTGTCAGTTGCTTGACGGTTAGTCCATGGTCGGGCCTCGGCGACGCCGGGCACGTCGGGCAGCGCGGCCCGGCTCCCGGTACAGACAACCACCGCATGCCGGGCACGGAGTGTGACTTCCTCACCGCTTGCCGTCGAAACGGTGACCCGCCGGACACCATTCAACCGGCCGTGCCCGCGCACCAGCGTTGCTCCGATTCCGGCCACCCAGTCGGCCTGACCGGTGTCGTCCCAGTTGCTCACATAGCGGTTGCGACGGCCGAATACACCGGCGGAGTCGATCGACCCGGTGACCGCCTCACGCGCGCCGTCGACGCGCCGCACGTCGGACAGGGCGAGGACCGGGCGCAGCAGCGCCTTGCTGGGGACACAGGCCCAATACGAACATTCGCCGCCGACCAACTCGCGTTCGACGACCGCGACCCGCAGGCCCGCGGCCCGGGCGCGCTCCGCGGCATTTTGTCCGATCGGACCTGCGCCGAGTATCACTACGTCGACTTCGTTGCTGGACAACATAGTTCGAATTGCTCGCTTTCGGCTTAGTCTATCGAGCTGCTCGGGCGGTCACCTGAGCGCGGCCGAGTGGTCAGTTGTGCGGCGAGCTGTCGTAGGTCGCTTGCTACGAGGGTCGGTTGCGGCAGGCCCTCAACCGGCAGCGGGGGATTGCCCGGCCGCGTGATAAGGGCAGTGCCGAACCCGATGTTGTGCGCGCCGAGGAGATCCCACACGTGCGCGGCCACCATCATGCAATCGTCGGGAGCCACACCGAGCACCTCGCACGCGTGCAGGTAGACCGATGGTGACGGCTTGAAGGCGCGACACGATTCCACGCTGAGCTGCTGCTCGAAAAGCTCGCCGAGCCCGGCGTTGTCCAGCGGCGTCGGCACGCCGGGGCGGTGTGGTGAGTTCGTCAGTGTGACAAGGCGAAAACCATTGTCGCGCAGTGATGTGAGTGCCTCTACGGCATCGGGGTGTGCCGGCATCGTGCGCATCTGTTCTTGGAGACGACCGACGTCGGCGTTGGTGATCTGGACCCGATGGATATCGGCCAGCATGTGCAACACCCCTTGGCCGAGTGTGAAGAAGTCCACGTAGCAGTCGGCCAGGGTCACCGTCATCGAGTAGAGGACGAGCTGGCCGAACCACTCGCGCAGCACCCGCTCGTCACCGAACAACTCCCCGAAAAGGGGTGCTATCGACTCGATATCGATCAGTGTTTCGTTCACATCGAATACAAGTACGGATGGCGTCGTCATGGCTGATGCTCTCCCAACACCTCGTCGGTGTCGAGTCCGCGGTCCACGCCGTGCGGAATGACGGTTTGACCGGGCTCGAGCCGCAATGGTGTGCCATCGAGGTAGACATCGATCTTGTCGGGTTCGAAGGACACTAGGTTGCTCACCCGACACACCTCCGTCCAGGCGTTGACGTAGGACCAGGCCGCACGTTTGCGGTCGCCGATGTCATAGTAAGAAGCGATGCCTTTGTATGGGCAGAAAGTTTGTCCCTCAGCGGGTTTCAGTGCTGATGTGTGGATATCCTCGCGTGGTACATACCACCTGGGCGCGAAGCCGGATTCATACAGCGCCATTGGGTGCTGCGTGTCCGCGATCACCTGATCGCCATCTCGGACCACGAGATGCCGCGAGGTAGAACGGATATCGATGCGATGGTAGGCATCGGCGGCGTGCCCGACGATGCGTTCGTCTTCTTCGTAGAAGGCCTCCATGGCGCGCCAGGCGAACGCCAGCCGTCCGTCCAAGACCGTGGCATGGTGTGGCAGCCCGGTGTGCTGCCATGCGCCGTGGTTGGCCTGTTGCTCTCCGGCCGTGACGGTGAACCACTGGGTGTCGCCGAGGTCTTTGTGCTGCGTTATCCGGTCCTCAGTGAGGAGAGTTCCCTCGTCGATGTCACCTCTGGGGAAGTAGGCCACCGGATAGCGCCCCGGCTCGTGCAGCAACACCACGTCGTCGCTGTCGGCGATCCACCGCCCTGCGAAGCGCACCCGCATGCGGCGGCGCAACGGCTCAGCGAACAGCAGCCGGGGCGGCAACGGCTGCTCGGTGAGGAAGTGCCCCACCGATCCGGTAGCCAGCGGACCTTGTTGCCATGCCAACCCCATCGTCATGTCCATTCTGCAGCGAAACCAGCTGTCCGAGAGCGTGTTTACGCCTAGTCCATGACCACGACGATCTTCCCGGCGGCTTCGCCGGACTCGGACACCCGGTGCGCTTCGCGGATCTCGTCGAACGAGAAGACGCGCGCGGGCTTCGCATCGAGTCTGCCGTCGGTGATTTGTTGGGCGATGTCACTTAGCGGTATGCCGGACACCTCGAAACCCGGGGTTCCAAAAACGGGACTGGCGAAGAAGCTGAAGTTCACGCCGCTGGCCATGCGCGCCAACGGGTTGAAATCCCCGATAGGGGCGAGGCCGCCCAGCCATCCCGCCAGGCAGGCAGTGCCCCCGACGCGCAGCATGTCCAGCGAATCGAGGATGGTGCTGTTGCCGACGAGGTCGAGGACCGCGTCGATCTGCTTGGCCTCGGCGATGTGAGCGGCCAGGTCCGGCCGCTCAACCTCGACGCGAGCGGCACCGAGTCTTTCCAGCATGGCAAAACGGTCCCGGCTGCGCGCGGTGGCAATGACGTGGGCTCCGGTGATGACCGCCATCTTGAGGGCGGCCTGGCCCAATGCCGATGTCGCGCCGCGGATTACCAGTGTCTGCCCCGCAGTCAGCTTGAGATTGCGGAACAGGCACGTCCACGATGTCGCATAGGTCTCCGGCAGCGCCGCCAGCTGCGACCAGGGCAGGTCGGATTCGATGAAGGTGACATTCGCGGCACGGACTCGCGTGTATTCGGCATAGCTGCCGTTGATCGTTCGGCCCAGGCCACCCATCAGCGCGGCCACCTTGGCACCGACCGGAAACTCTCCTCCCGGGCACGAGTCGACAATGCCGACGCATTCGATGCCGCTGACTTCGGCCGCTTCGGCCCACTCGCCTCGGCGCATGTGTATTTCGGCGTGGTTGATTCCGAAGCCCTTGACTGCGATGACCACTTCGCCGTCTTTGGGCAGCGGCTTGGGGATTTCGGTGTAGACCAAGCTGTCCAGTCCGCCGAACCCCTTCAGGATGATTGCCCGCATGCTCTCCCCGCCGGGTTGTTCGCGGACGACGGCGGGGGAGGTGGGCAGTGCGGTGGCATTGCTTGTGGTGCTCATGACCTGCCTCTTTCCAAATCGTCAGTCCGGGTCTGGCTATCGACACACTCGGCAATTATGGGCCGCATGACCCATAATTATGGGCTAGTTGGCCCAAAAATGTCCAGAGTGCCTGATCGAGCAGGTCAGGACTCGCGGTGTTGCCGAGCTGGCCTGGAACGCCGTTTGCTGGTCCTCGGATCGGCTACGAAGGAGCGCACGTAGTCGACGGCGGCATTGACTGCGACCCGCAAGGGCTCGGCGTCACCAGTGGCGTGCGTGATCATCGCGCCGCCCTGGTGTGCGATGACCAGCGAGGCTGCCAGGTGCCGCGCGTCGGCGTCGGGGCGCAGACCGCCGCGCCGGCGCATCGCGGTAAGGCCGGTGTGGAACAGCTCGAGCCATTGGTCGTAGCCGCGCGCGAGGTCGTCGCGAACTTCGTCGTCGGCATCGATCAGTTCACCGGCCAGTGAGCCATAGACGCATCCGCCCAGCCGATACACGGTGTCGATGTCCGCGACACATGCATCTGCCCACGCTTGCAGCGCCTCGATGCTGTCGAGTGCGCCGAGCCGCGGTTGGGTGTGA
Source organism: Mycobacterium sp. IDUB_19 (assembly GCF_055419445.1). NCBI lineage: Bacteria > Bacillati > Actinomycetota > Actinomycetes > Mycobacteriales > Mycobacteriaceae > Mycobacterium > Mycobacterium sp. IDUB_19. Next base: position 459,748 of record NZ_JBVAXR010000001.1, read on the forward strand.
AACTGGATGACGTCGTCGCGGCGCGCGGCGATGACCTCGCGGGTCAGGTCGCGTTTGTCGCGGAAGTAGTGCGAGATCTGCGATCCGCCCACCCCGGCGCTGCTGCGCACTTCGTCGATGCTGGTGCTGGCCACGCCGCGCTCGAACATCAGCCGGGCGGCGACATCGATGATGCGGGCCCGCGTCGCCTGTCCTTTGCGGGTGAACCGCGGCTTGCCGTGTTCAGTCACGTTGCCGCCCTTGGCTTCGCGCGTCGGCCCCGGGAACGTCGTGGGGGCCGCGGCGTGCGCTCATCGGGTTCGGCGGCAAACATTCGCAGGTAGTTGACCGCGAACCGGGTGGCGTCGGCGTGCGGCCACGCCGCTCGGTAGGTGAAGGCCAGTGTTGCTCCGCCTTGGTGAGCGCCGATGATGACGAGTGCCAGCTGTCGCGGATCGGCGTTCGCGATCAGGACGCCCGTGTCCTTCATCCGCTGGATGGCCGACTCGAGCAACTCCGCCCATTGCCAGTAGCCCGCGGCCAGGGTCGCGCGGGTTGCGTCGTCGGACTTGGCCAGCTGCGCGGTCAGCGCATGGTAAGTGGGTGTGCCACTGGAGGTTCCGATGCGTCGCAGGTAGCGCATGTTGAGATCGATCCATCGCTCGAAGTCGTCGAACGAGTCAAGGTCCCGTAGCTGGGGCTGGCGATGGAAGTCGAGCACCACGCCGATCTGGCGCCTGATCACCGCGCGAATCAGGGCACTCTTGTCGGCGAAATAATGGGCGAGCTGTGAGCCGCTGACCGACGCGGCTTTGCGCACGTTCTCCATGTTCGAGGCCGACAGGCCTTCGGTGACGATCAGCTGGGCGGCGGCCTGCACAATCCTGTCGCGGGTGGCACGCCCCTTGGCGGTCAACCGTTGTTCGTCTTGAACATCGGGATGGGCCATCGCGTCAGGCTAACCCGCGAGCACCTCCGTTTATGGGATATCCAGCCCATTGCTGGATGTGCCGCGCGGGCACCGGTCAGGCGGCCACGCGGCACTCAAGGAAGTTACGGATCAGCTCGGCGACCTCGTCGAGAGCGGACTCCAGCAGGAAATGCCCGCCGTCGAGCAGATGAATCTCCGCGTCGGGGAGGTCCTCGGCGAAGGCTTCGGCCCCGGCGGGTCCGAAGATCTCGTCACCGCGGCCCCACACCGCAAGCAGCGGTACCCGGGTGGCGCGAAAATACTCGTGCACTTGCGGGTACATCGGTGCGTTGGTGGCGTAGTCGCGGAACAGCTTTAGTTGCACCAGGTGATTGCCGGGCCGGGACAGCAACGCGTAGTCGTGATGCCAGCACTCGGGGTCGACCAACGTCTCGTCGGCCACGCCGGTGAGGTACTGCCAGCGGGTCGCGTCCAGGCCGAGGAATTGGCGTACCGGAGCCTCGGTCTCGGCGGTCGGCTCGGACTGGTAGGCGCGCACGACCTTCCAGAAGCTTTCCACGAAGCCGGCGTCGTACCCGTTGCCGCTTTGGCTGATGATCGCCGTAATCGCGGACGGGTCGCGCAGCGCCAACCGCCAGCCGATCGGGGCGCCGTAGTCCTGCACGTACATCGCGTAGCGGTCGACACCAAGGCTGCGCAGCAGGCCCGCGGTCAGGTCGGTCAGCGCATCGAAGGTGTAGTCGAACTCGTCGACGCCTGGCGCGTCGGAGAGCCCGAAACCCAGGTGATCGGGCGCGATCACGTGATAGCGGTCGGCGAGCCTCGGAATCAGATGCCGGAACATGTACGAGCTGGTCGGAAATCCGTGCAACAGGACCACCGCGGGGGCCGCCGCGTCGCCGGCTTCCCGGAAGAACAGCCGATGGCCGTCGACGGTGGTGTAACGATGGTGGACAGCGGGCATTGGATTCCTCCTGCGCCACGTGGGTCTGGACAACCGCCAACCCACCTGCAATTTTGGGATGTACATCCCAGTATGCATCAAAACCACCGGCTCGCAATAGCCCCCGCTGTGGTTGACCGACGGGGCTACCCGGGAATATTCTGGGTCGAATATCCCAATCCTGTGCCGCGCCGTGGAGCGTTCATGACCGGTATGACGCTGCAAGTCGACGGCGGCGAGCCGCTGATTTAGGCTCTCTCACACAGCCAAAGGAGAAGCGATGGGCAGGCTTGTTTCGGTAAACGTGGGCATGCCCAAAAATGTGCGATGGCGCGACAGGACCGTCTACACCGGGATCTGGAAGACGCCGGTCGAGGGTCCGGTCATGGTGCGACGTCTCAACATCGACGGTGACGGTCAAGGCGATCTCGGCGGCCATGGCGGCGAACAACGCGCGGTCATGGTGTACCAGTCCGAGTCGTACGATTTCTGGAAGGCGTACCTGAATCGCGACGACCTGCGACCCGGTCACTTCGGCGAAAACTTCACCATCACCGGATTATCCGATGATGAAGTCTGCATCGGTGACCGCTACCGAATCGGCGATGCGGAATTCGAAGTCACCCAGCCGCGCGTCACCTGCTTCCGGATCGGGTTGCGGCTCGACGAACCGGAGATGCCCAATCTGCTTGTCGCCCAGCACCGTCCAGGCTTCTACTTCCGCGTCATCACCGAGGGTCGCGTCCAGGCCGGCGACGATATCGTGCGGACCCGCCGCGGCCGTCACGAACTCAGTGTCGCCGACGTCGACGCCCTGCTGTATCTGCCAAACCGCAACGCCGAAACGCTTGGCAAGGTCGTCGACGTTCCGGCGCTGAGCCCGGGCTGGCAGCAGTCATTCCGCGACATGCTGGACGCGGGGGACCAACCGGCGCCGACCGCCGCGGTCGAACCGGGGTGGACCGGATTCCGCCCGTTACGGGTCAGCGCAATACGCCGGGAAAGCACGCAGGTGATGTCTATTCGCTTGCAAACCGATGACGAGGCCGCGCTGCCGCCGGCGCTGCCGGGGCAATACCTCACGGTGCGAATCCCCGGGGCCGGTGATCCGGTACCGCTGCGCAGCTATTCCCTGTCCTGGGCGGCGGAGGATTACCGCATCAGCGTCAAGCGCGAAGACCACGGGTTAGTGAGCCGGTGGCTGCACGCGCACATCGAACCCGGGTCGATCATCGAAGCCGCGGCCCCGCGTGGCGACTTCTACCTCATCGACGACGACCGGCCGGTGGTCATGATCTCGGCGGGAATCGGCATCACCCCCGTCTTGGCCATGCTGCACGCGCTGGCCGCAGCCCGCAGTAGCCGCGATATCTGGTGGCTGCACACCACCCGCAGTCGCGAAACCCAAGCTTTTGCAGCCGAAGTCACGAGTCTGCTCGAGTCGTTGCCACAGGCCCGACAACAGGTGATCTACACCCAGACCCAAGGGCGCGCGGGCCAGCCGGCCATCGCGGCTCTCGGGCTGCCGACTGACGCCGCAGCATACCTTTGCGGCCCAACCCAATTCATGACCGAGATGCGCGCCGCCCTGACCGCCGCCGGACTCGACGGCACGCACATCCACACTGAACTCTTCGGCGCACTGCCGGCCATCAATCCGGGCGTCGTCGGCGGGGCCCCGCGGACCCCACCCCACCCGCCTGCCGGAACGCCGGGGACCGGACCGTCGATCACCTTCGCCCGTAGCGGACTCACGGTGAATTGGTCCGCGAACTACGGCAGCATCCTGGATTTCGCGGAAGCGTGTGACGTGCCGACCCGGTTTTCGTGCCGAAGCGGTGTCTGCCATATCTGCGAGACGGGAGTGGTCGCCGGTGCGACCACCTACGTGCAGCCGCCATTGGAGGCACCTGGCCCGGGCAGCGTGCTGATCTGCTCGGCGGCTCCAGCAAGTGACCTGGTGCTCGATCTCTGATCGACCGACACCAAAAGCCTTGCTTCAGTCCGAAATCGACTGAGATCGCGACTGCTTCCAGCATGCCCGATGCGCTTTATTCCTAGGTGCCCAGCGCCACCGATGCCTCGGCGGTGTAGCACAGGAACGTCAGGGTCTCCTGCAGATACAGCTGCACGGAGTCGGCGTCATGGCTGGTGTAACCAATGGAGACGTCGGTACCCAGCTGCAGATCGAAGTCACCGCCACGGGTGGTCAGCACGAACGCACCGTCGATGGCGGGCGCCCAGATGATGTCACCGTTGACCAGGCGATTGATGTGCTCGAGGATCGGATACCCGTGCTCGGTCGTCTCGCTGACCTTCGTGTAGATATCGGCAGACAGCAGAACCGAATAGGGGCCGTCGACGCCGGATAGCCGCAGCTCGGACAGCGCCTGGGTGATGATGTCGGGAATCGCGCGAGGGTCGTCGGGCAACATCAGCGCGGGGTTCGAGCTGCAGCTGCGGATCCCGTCAATCGACGCGGCGGGGTAGCCCTCGAAGATGGCGCGATCCTCGACGAAGGCCAGCTTCTTGGCGGCGGCTTTGACCGGATCCCAGTCGGAGTCTTGCGAGCCGCGCTCGACGTCGTCGATCTCGTCGCGAGACAGGGTGAATGGAACCCGCAGGCGGACAAGCGGTTTGCTGGCGCGCAGGTGCGCGACCACGCCGTCGGTGGGCGCCTGCACGTCGACCAGACGTCCCGTGCTGACGGCCGCGGTAACCGGACCGCCGGGCTCGCTGACGTCGACCACCCGACGCCCGGCGATGTGCCGTTTGAACGTCCGCGTCGCCTCCAATTCGATTTCTGCCCAGGCGACGTCGGTGATCGGTGCCAGATCGCGATAGAGGTTGTTCTTCACTGGGTGGTTCCTTTCAGACTGCCGATCGAAAGCGCGCCGTCATCAGCGGCGGATGGGGCCGGTCGCTCCGTCTCGAGTGGTGCGGGAAGAGGTGGTGGATCGTCGAGGAAGTCGACGGTGGGGGAGAAGAACAGTCCGCCGGTAACGGCGGTGGAGAAGTCCAGGATGCGGTCGGTGTTGCCGGGCGGGTCGCCGATGAACATGTTGCGCAGCAGCCGCTCGGTGACTTCCGGTGTGCGCGAGTAGCCGATGTAGTAGGTGCCGAACTCGCCGGCACCGAGTTCGCCGAACGGCATGTTGGCCCGCACGATCTTCAACTCGTTACCGTCGTCGTCTTCGATGACGTTGAGCGCTACGTGCGAGTTGGGCGGCTTCACGTCGTCGCCGAGTTCGATGTCTTCCAACTTGGTCCGGCCGATCACCCGTTCCTGCTCGGTAACCGACAGAGAATCCCACGACGACATGTCGTGTACGTATTTCTGTATGTGCACGTAGCATGATCCGGCGAAGTCGGGATCCTCGTCGCCGATCGCGGTGGCGCTCAAGGCGATTGGGCCGTCGGGGTTCTCGGTGCCGTCGACAAAGCCGAGCAGGTCGCGGTTGTCGAAGAATTTGAACCCGTGCACTTCGTCGACGACGGTCACCGCGCCGGCCATCGACTTGAGGATGCGGCCGGCCAGTTCGAAACAGACGTCCATCGTCTCGGCCCGAATGTGCAACAAAAGATCACCGGGCGTGGCGGGTGCGGTGTGGCGCGGCCCGCTCAGCTCGATGAACGGATGCAGTTCGGCGGGCCGCGGACCGCCGAACAACCGGTCCCACGCGTCGGAGCCGATCGAGGCGACCACCGACAGATGCTTGGTCGGGTCGCGAAAGCCGATGGCACGCACCAGCCCCGAGAGGTCCGGCAGTGCGTCGTGCACGGTCGCTTCACCGCCGTCGTCGATGGTGACCACCAGAAATATCGCGGCAGGCGTCAACGGCGCGAGGATGGGCTGTGGCTGAACCGGAGGCACTCTGGTGACCTTAGCGTGGCGACGGCGAGCGCGGGAGGGCGCGAGCAAGGAGCCGCGCAATTGGGCCCAGCGTGGCGACGGCGAGCGCGGGAGGGCGCGAGCAAGGAGCCGCGCAATTGGGCCCAGCGTGAACTGCATGGTCACGGACAGCCATGATGGTGAACATGTCGGCCAGCGCCGCAGGCCTCTGCGAATTCATCGACGCTTCTCCATCGCCGTTCCATGCCTGCGCCACGGTGGCCGCTGCGCTGCTCGCCGCCGGGTACACCCAACTCCGGGAAACCGACCCGTGGTCCGCTGAACCGGGTCGCTACTTCATCGTTCGTGCCGGCTCGCTGGTCGCCTGGAACGCCGCCGACCCCACCGGCGCCTTCCGGATTGTCGGTGCGCACACCGACAGTCCCAACCTGCGGGTCAAGCAGCATCCGGACCGGGTGGTGGCCGGCTGGCGGGTCGTGGCGTTGGAGCCCTATGGGGGAGCCTGGCTCAACTCGTGGCTGGACCGCGATTTGGGGATCAGCGGCAGGCTGTCTTTGCGTGACGGGTCCGGAGTCGGCCACCGGCTCATCCGGATTGACGACCCGATCCTGCGGGTGCCGCAGCTGGCCATCCATCTGGCCGAGGATCGCAAATCGCTGACGCTGGACCCGCAACGACATGTCAACGCGGTGTGGGGCGTTGGCGACGAAGTGAGTTCGTTCGTCGGCTACGTCGCCGAGCGCGCCGGGGTGGCGGCGGACGACGTGCTGGCGGCCGACCTGATGACGCACGATCTCACGCCGTCGTCGGTCATCGGTGCCGACGCCAGCCTGTTGAGCGCTCCCCGGCTGGACAACCTGGCGAGTTGCTACGCCGGCCTGCAGGCGTTGCTCGCCGCCAAGCCGCGAAACTTCGTGCCCGTGCTGGTCCTCTTCGACCACGAGGAGGTCGGCTCGTCATCCGACCACGGTGCGCAATCCGACCTACTGAGCACGGTCCTGGAACGCATCGTGCTGGCGGCCGGCGGTAGCCGGGAAGACCTGCTGCGGCGGCTGCCGGCGTCGATGCTGGCGTCGGCCGACATGGCGCACGCCACCCACCCCAACTACCCGGAGCGCCACGAGCCGGGTCATCTGATCGAGGTCAACGCCGGACCGGTGCTCAAAGTGCACCCCAATCTGCGCTACGCCACCGACGGACGTACCGCGGCCGCCTTCGCGCTGGCTTGCCAGCAGGCCGGGGTGTCGCTGCAGCGCTACGAGCACCGGGCCGACCTGCCCTGCGGTTCCACGATCGGGCCGCTGGTGTCGGCTCGCACCGGGATCCCCACCGTCGACGTCGGCGCCGCGCAGCTGGCCATGCATTCCGCGCGGGAGTTGATGGGTTCCCACGACGTCGCCGCCTATTCGGCTGCGCTGCAAGCATTTTTGTCGCCGCAATAGTCGGCTAGCTCGGTCAGGCATAGAGTCGACCGGTATGACACTCAAAGTGGAGATGGTCACGTTCGACTGCGGCGATGCCGCGAAGCTAGCCAGTTGGTGGGCCGACCAATTCGGGGGCACCACACAGGAACTGATCCCGGGTGAGTTCGTTGCGGTTATGCGGCCGGACGGGCCGCGGTTGGGATTTCAGAACGTCCCCGATCCCACGCCGGGAAAGAATCGCGTGCACCTCGATTTCGGTGCCGAGGACGTCGACCGCGAAGTGTCGCGGCTGACGGCAGCGGGAGCCACCGAGGTGGGCCGTCACCAGTTCAGCGAGAACTTTCGCTGGGTAGTCCTGGCCGACCCCGAAGGCAACGCGTTCTGCGTGGCGGGTCAGTAACTCGATATCCCGTCCAGCAGCGCGTGGACGAGCCCGTCGAATCCGCCCACGCTGTCGCCCGAGCGCGTGAGCGCGTGCAAGAGCAGCGTGCCGACCAGTGCATGAGCGACGGCATCGACATCCGCACCGGCGCGCAACTCTCCGTCGTCGACGGCTTGGCGCAGTCGCGTCGTCAACCCGGCGAGCTGCGGGGCGCTCAATTGCTGATAGAGGTCCTCGCCGTCGCCCGGGCGCGCGGCGGCCGCGGCAACGAGAGCTCGCACCAAGGCGGCATTCGGTGGCTCGGCCAAGAACTCGGCGTGTTCGTTGAGCCAGGCCCGCAGATCGGCGCGGACATCGCCGGTCTGGGCGACCGGAAACGAACCTGATCGCCCGTAGGCCTCCAACACCGCCTCGGCGACCAGTGGTGCCTTCGACGGCCAACGCCGGTACAACGTCTTCTTGCCCACCCGGGCGCGGGCCGCAACGCTTTCCATCGACAGCTCGGCGTAACTGCCGCTGGTCAGCAGCTCGCGGGTGGCATCGAGAATCGCGTGATGCACCCGGCTGTCGCGTGGACGGCCGATCCGCTCGGGGGGCGCTGGCGGCTGATGGCCGGGTTGGGCTACCTTCATCGCGAACAGCTTACGATACGATACGTGTCGTTTCTATGAAAGGACTCGCCGGTGAGTGCTCCTTCGTTGTCCGTGCCGAAGACCTGGGACGAGATCACCCCCGAGTGGATGTCGACGGCACTGGCCGCGGACTTTCCGGGCGCGGTGGTCGACGCGGTCACCGTCGAGCTCCGCGACGACGGCACCAACCGGCGTGCCCGGCTGGGCGTCAGCTACCAAGCCGGTGCGGGCCCGGCGACGGTTTTCGTCAAGGCTGCCGATCCGGCGCACAAGATGCTGATCCGCCTGACCAGCGGCATGTTCCACGAGCCTCGACTGTTCACCCGCGGGGTGGATTTGCCGCTGCAGCACCCCGCCGTCTACACCGCGCTGATCGACGAGGCCGATTACGACTTCATCCTGGTGATGGAAGATCTCCGAGCCAAGGGAGCAGACCCCCGCGACGGGACCCGGCCTTACACCGTCGAGCAGGCGGCGACCGGGGTGCGCGGCCTGGCCCGGATGCATGGCCGGTTTTGGGGTGAACGAGTGCTGCGTGAGCCGGCGCTGGACTGGCTGGAGCCGTTTGTGGCCTGGAAGGGCATGGAGGCGGCACCGTTGCCGGCCGCCCTCGAACGCCTCGGCGCCGACGCGCCCGCCGAGGTGATGTCGTTGACCATCGACGAGCTCATCGACTCGATCTGGAAGCCGTATGTCGCGACGCTGACCACATCCCCGCAGACACTGCTGCACGGTGACCCTCACATCGGCAACACGTACCTGCTGCCGAGCGGCGAAGTCGGCTTTTTGGACTGGCAGGTGGCCCGGCGGGGCAATTGGTCGCTGGATCTGGGCTATTTCCTGCAGGGCGCCCTGACCGTCGAGGATCGGCGCCGCAGCGAGCGCGACCTGCTTGCGGAATACCGGGACTCACTGGGGTTGCCGGCCGACGAGCTGCCCAGCGCCGAGGAGATCTGGTTGCGCTACCGGGCCTCCGTCGCCCACGGGCTGACCCTGTGGCTGGTCACCGCCAGCGCCGGCGAGTGGCAGCGTACGGATGTCTCTGTCGCACTGGCGCAACGGTATTCGTTCGCCTACGCAGACCTCGACCCCTTGTCAGCGCTGGCCGAGATCGCCGGTTAGACGCAGCTCTGCGGTTTCGTGTGGCCGCCGGGGTGCGACGTCGCCCTAGACTGTCTGCGTGACTGCCTCCGGAACAGGCGCGCGTACCCACGTGGCGGATACCGTGGAACTCGCGGCGACCACCCCCGACCAGCCGCAGCCCTTCGCTGAGTTGGGCCTTAAAGACGACGAGTACCAGCGGATTCGCGAGATTCTCGGCCGCAGGCCCACCGACACCGAGCTGGCGATGTACTCGGTGATGTGGAGCGAGCACTGCTCGTACAAGTCGTCGAAGGTTCATCTGCGCTACTTCGGCGAGACCACGACCGACAAGATGCGCGCGGCCATGCTGGCCGGCATCGGCGAGAACGCGGGCGTCGTGGACATCGGTGACGGTTGGGCCGTCACGTTCAAGGTCGAGTCGCACAACCACCCGTCCTATGTCGAGCCCTACCAGGGCGCGGCCACCGGCGTGGGCGGCATCGTGCGCGACATCATGGCCATGGGCGCACGACCCGTCGCCGTGATGGATCAGCTGCGATTCGGTGCCGCCGACGCGCCGGACACCCGCCGGGTGCTCGACGGCGTGGTCCGCGGTATCGGCGGCTACGGCAACTCGCTCGGCCTACCCAACATCGGTGGCGAGACCGTCTTCGACGCGTCCTACGCGGGCAACCCGTTGGTGAACGCGTTGTGTGTGGGGGTGCTGCGCAAGGAGGATCTGCACCTGGCTTTCGCCTCGGGCACCGGCAACAAGATCATCCTGTTCGGTGCGCGCACCGGCCTCGACGGCATCGGTGGTGTGTCCGTGCTGGCGTCGGAGACCTTTGGCGGCGACGAGGGCGGTGGCCCCGGCCGCAAGAAGCTGCCCTCGGTGCAGGTCGGCGACCCGTTCACCGAGAAGGTGCTCATCGAATGCTGCCTCGAGCTGTACGCGGCCGGGTTGGTGATCGGCATCCAGGACCTAGGTGGTGCCGGATTGTCTTGTGCGACTTCAGAACTCGCATCTGCGGGCGACGGCGGCATGCGCGTTGAACTGGAGACGGTCCCGTTGCGGGCGGCCAACATGACCCCCGCCGAGATCCTCTCCAGCGAGTCCCAGGAGCGGATGTGCGCGGTGGTCGCTCCCGAGAACGTCGAGGCTTTCCTGGCGGTGTGCCGCAAGTGGGAGGTGCTGGCGACGGTCATCGGCGAGGTCACCGATGGTGATCGGTTGCGCATCACCTGGCACGGCGAGACCGTCGTCGACGTGCCGCCGCGCACCGTGGCGCATCAAGGCCCGGTGTACGAACGCCCGGTGGCTCGCCCCGAATCGCAGGACGTCCTGAACGCCGACCGGTCCAGCAGCCTGCCCCGGCCGGTTACCGGTGAACAGCTGCGTGCGACTTTGCTTGCGCTGCTGGGCAGCCCGCATCTGTGCAGCCGTGCCTTCATCACCGAACAGTACGACCGATATGTGCGCGGCAACACCGTACTGGCCGAGCACGCCGACGGTGGTGTGCTGCGCATCGACGAGTCCACCGGCCGCGGCATCGCGCTGTCGACCGACGCGTCGGGCCGCTACACCAAGTTGGATCCCTACACCGGCGCCCAGCTTGCGCTGGCCGAGGCCTACCGCAACGTCGCCACCACCGGTGCCGTCCCGGTCGCGGTGACCAACTGCCTCAACTTCGGGTCGCCAGAGGATCCCGGGGTGATGTGGCAGTTCGCTCAAGCGGTCCGAGGACTTGCCGATGGCTGTGTGGCCCTGGGGATTCCAGTGACCGGAGGCAACGTCAGCTTCTACAACCAAACCGGATCGGTTGCGATCCTGCCCACCCCGGTGGTTGGAGTGCTGGGCGTGATCGACGACGTCGATCGGCGCATCCCGACCGCCCTGGGCACCGACCCGGGCGAGACCCTGCTGCTGCTGGGCGACACCCGCGACGAATTCGACGGCTCCATCTGGGCTCAGGTGACCGGCGACCATCTGGGCGGGCTGCCGCCCGCGGTCGACCTGGCCAGGGAGAAGCTGCTGGCAGAGGTGCTGAGCGCGGCATCACGCGACGGGCTGGTGTCCGCTGCCCACGACCTGTCCGAAGGCGGGCTCGCCCAGGCCATCGTGGAATCGGCGCTGGCAGGTGAAACCGGCTGCCGCGTAGTGCTTCCCGAGGACGCCGATCCGTTCGTGACGCTGTTCTCCGAGTCGGCGGGCCGGGTGCTCGTGGCGGTGCCACGCACCGAGGAGAGCCGGTTCCGTGCCATGTGCGAGGCGCGGGGCCTTCCTGCCGCCCGCATCGGCGTCGTCGACCAGGGCTCGGACGCGGTGGAATTTCAAGGCTTGTTCACGGTGCCACTGGCTGAACTGCGCGCGACGTCCGAAGCGGTGCTGCCGCGATTCTTCGGTTCAGCGGCCGTCTGATCGGGCCCGGGCTGTTCAGGGGTTGATGGTGTTGTCGCCCAGTTGGCGGCCCCACACGTAATCCACCACAAGCGGTGAACCGACCTCAAAGTGGTTGTAGGGAGCCATGCTCGCGCCGGTGTCCATGACGAGATAGGGAGCAGGCCAGAGCTCGCGGGTAATCGATTGCCAGCATCCCGGTCGCCCGCCTGGTCCACCCCTGGCGTTGGTCCGCGGCAGGTTCTCCGGATAGATGTACGGATTAGTCGCTCCCGCAATGGAACCCGACGAGTGAGCCCCCAATGCATAGCCGTTGTCTCCGAGCGCGTTGTGGATCTTGGGCGCGACATCGTTGAAATTCCGTATAGTGCAAAAGATCTCGGGGCTGTACTCGTCCAGCAGCTGAGCGCTGGGAACGAGATCGGCCGCACCGCGCGATAGGTACGGCCCGCTTCGGCTGAACACGTCGGCGCCGCTGTTGCCCAACCCCGCCGCCGCCAGCAGCGCCGCATCCAGATCGCCAAGCTGGCGGTTGAGTGTCCGCGCGGTGGCCACCGCGTGCTCGAGCGCATTCAACAAGTCCGGCGCGGCGTCGGCGTACCTGTCGCCCAGCGCCGCCAGGCGCGCGATGTCGAAGTGGATCTGGGGCATTTGTGGGTTCAGGTCGTCGAGGATCGCGTTGCCGTTGACCAGCGAAGCGCCGAACTTCTCGCCTAACCCGGTCAGCGCCTGCGCCGCCGCGGACAGCGTCAGGTTCACCTTGACAGGGTCGACCTTCTCGGCGATCGAGGTAATCGTCTCGAACAGGGAGTTGAACTCCGTCGTCACCGACGTCGCGTCGATCACGATGGACGGTGTGATCGATTGCCTAGCAGGGTGTTTCGGAGAGCTCAACGCAACGTACTTATTGCCGAACACCGTGGTCGCCTTCACTTCGGCCGCCACATTGGCCGGAATCATGCTGACGTACTTCGGCGTTACGTCCAGCACCACTTGGGCGGCCGGCTTGCCGTCCCGGGTGATCTCGGAAATGCCGGACACCCGGCCGATCTCGACACCGTTGTAGGTGACCTTGGAGCCGGGATCCATCACCAAACCCGCCCGGGCAGCCACCATGGTCAACTTCGTTTTCGGCGTGAGGTCGCCACGAAACTGCGAGTACAGCACCAACCCGAGGAGCCCCATGACCACGATCGTCACGAGGCCGACGGTCTTGTACGGTGGCCCGCGGCGCGGATCCATGATTCTGAGACCCTAAGGTATGGCCGCCCGTGATAGTGCCGATCCGGCCAAGACGCGTCAGGTCCTGACGGCCGTTGCGGACTGGCTGCGCGACGAGACCCGTGAGGCACCGGACCGCACCACACTGGCGACCGCGGTGCGGCTCACCGCGCGCACTCTGGCCGCGGTGGCGCCCGGTGCCAGCGTCGAAGTCCGCATCCCTCCGTTCGTCGCGGTGCAGTGTGTGTCCGGGCCCCGGCATACCCGCGGTACGCCGCCCAATGTCGTGGAGACCGATCCGCGGACCTGGCTGCTGCTGGCCACCGGAATGTTGACGCTCGCCGACGCACAGGCGAACGGATTGCTAAGGCTATCGGGCTCTCGAGCGGGTGAAATTGACCACTGGCTGCCGTTGTTCGATGTGGGCTGAATATAACTCTGAACTGCAGGTTTAGGGTGACACGCCGAGAACTTCGGCGCTCAACACGCCCAACAGATTCGTGCGCGGACCTTACGTGGCCGTAAACTCCGTAGCGTCACTACCCCTCGCTAGGGAGCCGCCCACCGTGACCGTCCAGGAATCCGAGCAGGACCTGAACTCGCCCCGCGAAGAGTGCGGTGTATTCGGGGTTTGGGCCCCGGGCGAGGAAGTCGCCAAACTCACCTACTACGGCCTCTACGCGCTGCAGCATCGCGGCCAAGAAGCCGCCGGTATCGCCGTCGCCGATGGATCTCAGGTATTGGTCTTCAAAGACCTCGGCCTGGTCAGCCAGGTGTTCGACGAGCAGACGCTGGCGGCCATGCAGGGCCACGTCGCCATCGGACACTGCCGCTACTCGACCACGGGCGATACCACCTGGGAAAACGCCCAGCCGGTGTTCCGCAACACCGCGGCCGGCACCGGGGTTGCCTTGGGGCACAACGGCAATCTGGTCAACACCGCTGAACTTGCCGCACGCGCGCGCGACGCGGGGCTGATCGCCAAGCGTTGCCCGGCTCCGGCGACGACGGACTCCGACATCCTGGGCGCGCTGCTCGCCCACGGCGCGGCCGACTCCACCCTGGAACAGGCGGCGCTGGAACTGCTGCCTACCGTGCGCGGGGCCTTCTGTCTGGTCTGGATGGACGAGAACACGCTGTACGCCTGCCGCGATCCCCATGGGGTGCGGCCGCTTTCGCTTGGCCGCCTGGACCGCGGCTGGGTGGTGGCCTCCGAGACTGCCGCGCTCGACATCGTCGGTGCCTCGTTTGTCCGCGACATCGAACCGGGCGAATTGCTGGCGATCGACGCGGACGGCGTGCGGTCCACCCGCTTTGCCAGCCCCACACCCAAGGGTTGCGTCTTCGAATACGTCTACCTGGCCCGGCCGGACAGCACCATCGGCGGTCGGTCCGTGCACGGCGCCCGGGTGGAGATCGGCCGACGGTTGGCCCGCGAATGCCCGGTGGACGCCGACCTGGTGATCGGCGTGCCGGAATCGGGCACCCCGGCCGCGGTGGGATACGCGCAGGAGTCCGGCATTCCCTACGGGCAGGGCCTGATGAAGAACGCCTACGTCGGGCGAACATTCATCCAGCCGTCGCAGACCATCCGTCAGTTGGGCATCCGGCTGAAGTTGAACCCGCTCAAAGAGGTGATCCGCGGCAAGCGGCTCATCGTCGTCGACGACTCGATCGTGCGGGGTAACACTCAGCGCGCGTTGCTGCGAATGCTGCGCGAGGCCGGCGCCGTCGAGGTGCACGTGCGGATTGCGTCGCCACCGGTGAAGTGGCCGTGCTTCTACGGCATCGACTTCCCGTCGCCGGCCGAACTGATCGCCAACGCCGTCGAGGACGAGGACGAGATGCTCGAGGCGGTACGGCATGCCATCGGCGCCGACAGCCTGGGCTACATCTCGTTGCGGAGCATGATCGCCGCGACCGAGCAGCCGGCCACGCGCCTTTGCTCCGCCTGCTTCGACGGCAGGTATCCGATCGAGCTGCCCAGCGAGACCGCGCTGGGCAAGAACGTCATCGAGCACATGCTCGCCAATGCGGCACGCGGCGTCGAGCTGGGCGATCTTGCGGCCGATGAAGTTCCCGTCGACCGCTGACGGAATCCACTTCAGGTGCTTCAAAGACGTTTGATACCGGCGCGAAGCGCCTACCGGTAGCCTTTATCGCGATGACCGATCCCGGAAAGAGCCCCGGAGAAGAACCGGGCAGCCAGGGCATTACCTACGCGTCGGCCGGGGTGGATATTGAAGCCGGTGACCGCGCGGTCGATCTGTTCAAGCCACTGGCGGCAAAAGCCACCAGAGCCGAGGTGCGTGGCGGGCTGGGCGGATTCGCCGGACTGTTCGCGTTGCGCGGCGACTACCGCGAACCGGTGCTTGCCGCCTCCACCGACGGCGTCGGCACCAAGCTGGCGGTTGCGCAGGCGATGGACAAGCACGACACCGTCGGCCTCGACCTGGTGGCGATGGTGGTCGACGACCTTGTGGTTTGCGGCGCCGAGCCGCTGTTCCTGCAGGACTACATCGCGGTCGGCCGAACCGTGCCGGAGCGACTGAGCGCGATCGTCGGCGGCATCGCCGAGGGATGCGTGCGGGCGGGGTGCGCGCTGCTGGGCGGCGAGACCGCCGAACACCCCGGGCTGATGGAACCCGACCATTACGACATTTCGGCTACCGGGGTCGGCGTGGTGGAGGCCGACAACGTGCTGGGACCCGATCGGGTCAAGCCCGGCGACGTCATCATCGGGATGGGGTCCTCCGGCTTGCACTCCAACGGATACTCGCTGGCCCGCACGGTGCTGCTCGAGATCGATCGGATGAACTTGGCCGGCTATGTGGAGGAGTTCGGTCGCACCCTGGGCGAAGAGTTGCTGGAGCCCACCCTGATTTACGCCAAAGACTGCCTGGCGCTGGCGGCCGAAACCCATGTCAGCACCTTCTGCCACGTCACCGGTGGCGGACTGGCGGGCAACTTGGAGCGTGTCATCCCGCACGGGCTGACCGCCGAGCTCGACCGGGGCACCTGGACGCCCGCTCCGGTGTTCGCGATGATCGCCCAGCGCGGCCGGGTGACCCGCGAGGAGATGGAAAAGACCTTCAACATGGGCGTCGGCATGATCGCCGTCGTCGCGCCCGAAGACACCGACCGCGCCTTGGCGATATTGACCGCACGGCATCTGAGCTGCTGGGTGCTCGGGACCGTCTGCAAAGGCGGAAAAGAAGGTCCACGGGCAAAACTGGTGGGACAGCACCCGAGATTTTAAAAGCCTGCGTCTAACTGGGGCCAACATTGTGCCGATGCACGCGGCATCGGCACAGAGCGAGTTCTAGCGGCGCCAGTCGTCTTCGTTGTCCAATGGGCCGTCGGCGTCGTCCAACTCGTCGGATTCGCCCTCACCCGTACCGGACAGCTCTTGCTGAAGCCGCTGAAAATCGGTCTGCGGGGAGCTGTATTTAAGTTCTCGAGCAACCTTGGTCTGCTTTGCCTTAGCCCGGCCGCGGCCCATGGGGGAACCCCCTCGCGCAATAAACGGAGCGGCCTAACAAGTTAGGCGGCTCCGATCTCTTGGTGATTTATCGTCCTGCCGACAGTTTACCGTGCCTCGCGGCTAGGCGTCGGAAGGCCCCCGCCCGCTGTGGCGGACTTCGCCGCCATTATCTCGTACCGCCCCGCAGCCGCTCGACGGCCAGACGCCCTGCGCCGATCTGCTCGGTCGGCGGCAGGGAATCAGGGTCGATGACGGCCGCGACCGAGGCCGCCGCGCCGGTCGCCAATTCGGTGTCGGCCGGTATCCCGCGCTTGAGCAACGCGAGCGCGATCGGCCCCAGATCCACATGGTCGACGACGGTGCCGAGGCGTCCCACGGCGCGCCCGCCGGCGAGCACCGCGTCACCCGTGGACGGCCGGTCCACCGAGCCGTCGAGGTGCAACAGCGCCAGCATCCGGGGCGGTTTGCCTAGGTTGTGCACCCGGGCGACGGTTTCTTGCCCGCGATAGCAGCCCTTGTCCAGATGGACGGCCCCGACACCGGGACCACCGATCCAGCGCACCTCGTGCGGAATCGTGCGCTCGTCGGTGTCGACGCCGAGGCGCGCACGCACCGCCGCGACCCGGTGGGCTTCGTAGGTCCACACCCCGGACGGTCGCACGCCCGCCTGCGTGAAGCGGGTTTGCCAGTCCGCCACCTGGCCGCGCGGCACCAGCAGCTCCAGTTCGATCTGACCGGCGGTAGGGGCGGGCATCCGCCGCACAAAGCCACCACCGGCGAGCGGAATTGCGATCAGCTCGTCGGGCAGGGCGTCCAGGCCAAGCGCGTCGAGCACCGCCCGGTCGGCCAACCGCGGCCCGATCAGCGACAAGACCGCTGTGTCGGCGGCGGCCGGCGTGACGTCGGACCAGAACACCATCTTGCTCAGGTAGCTCAGCAACGGTTCACCGCGCCACGGTTCGGTGTCGAGGTAGGTGACCCCGCCCAGCTCGGTCTGCATCCAGTGGTCCTCGACCCGGCCCTGTCCGTCCAGGCTGAGATTCTGCGTGCTGGCCCCGTCGGGGAGCTCGCTGACGTGTTGGGTCGAGATGTTGTGTAGCCAGGTTTGCCGGTCCGCGCCGGTCAGGGTGAGGACCGCGCGGTGCGAGCGGTCCACGAGCACCGCGTCGGTCTCGGCGGCGCGCTGCTCGCCCAGCGGATCGCCGTAGTGCCAGATCGCGCCGGCGTCGGGTCCGGAATCGGGTGCGGGTACTGCGTTCACAGGTCAACTCTACGGAGGCGAGTGCGGCTGCCCGGCTAGGCTCTTTCGGCATGGCGGGTCAGACGGGTGTGATCGTCACTCTTGACGGCGAAATACATCCACCCGGTACGCCGCTGCTGCACGCCGACGATCTCGCCGCGGTACGCGGTGACGGCGCCTTCGAGACCCTGCTGGTCCGCGATGGCGGGCCCTGTCTGGTCGAGTCGCACCTGCAGCGCCTGACCCAGTCGGCCAAATTCATGGATCTGCCCGCGCCGGACCTGCCGGGTTGGCGGCGCGCGATCGACCTCGCCACCCGGCAGTGGACCGCCGGGTCCGCCGACGAAGGCGCGTTGCGGTTGATCTACAGCCGGGGTCGCGAGAGCGGTTCGGCACCCACCGCGTATGTGATGGTCAGCGATGTGCCCGAAAGGGTGGCCGCGGTTCGCCGCGACGGGGTTGCCGCGATCATGCTCGACCGAGGGCTACCCGCGACCGGTGTCGGTGAGATGCCGTGGCTGCTGGCCGGCGCCAAAACCCTGTCCTACGCAGTGAATATGGCCGCTTTGCGGCACGCCGCTCAACAGGGCGCCGGTGACGTCATCTTCGTCAGCTCGGACGGCTATGTCCTGGAAGGCCCACGCTCGACGGTGGTGATCGCCACCGATTCCGACGCGGGTCCCTGCCTGCTTACGCCGCCGCCCTGGTATCCGATTTTGCGCGGCACCACGCAGCAGGCCCTGTTCGAGGTGGCGCGGAGCAAAGGCTACGACTGCGACTATCGCGCGCTGCGGGTCGCGGACTTGCAAGCTGCCCAAGGGATCTGGCTGGTATCAAGCATGACCTTGGCCGCCCGTGTGCACACGCTCGATGGTCGCCGACTACTTCGATCGCCAATCACCGAGGAGTTCGCCGAGCTGGTCGACGCGGCCATCATCATCGATCGCTGAGCGCTGAATTGTGTTGTCGGCTCGCGGAACGGCGGGTACGGTCGGCCGTACACAGGGAAGGAGGTGGTCCGCGAAATTGATAGCTTCATGGACGTGTGAGGTGGCTACGCGCTAGCTGCAATGGCTCGGAAGAGCTAGCGATTACGCGCGCTGGCGAATTCCCCGTAGCCACCCGGCCCCCGAGCTTCCTGGTCCGTCCAACCAGGAGCCTTGCTCGGGGGCCGCTCCATGTCAGGATGCAAGTTCGGCGAAACCCGGGCTATTGCTTGACGTTTGCCGCCATCTGGTCGGCGATCTGTCCGCCCTGGCCCTCGATGTTCGGTGCGCACGCCCGGACGTCGACGACTATGTCGGATACCGCGCTCAACACACGCTGGCAGGTCGACCGCCCATCATTGCGCGTGCGTAGCTGCTCGATCTTGGGCGCGGCTCCAGTCAGGTTCCCGAAGGTCCAGTGACCGATCTCGCCCGCAGATACGGTCAGCGTCACGGCCAGGCCGTTGCAAGACCGCCATTTGTCCGCCTGAGCCGCCACGAAGGCCCGCGCCGCATCCGGGGTCGGAAAGCTCACCGCGCCTTCGTAGATCCGATATGCAGTGTCGCTCGTATCCAACTCCTGGCCACGCACTCCGGTGAGACCGCTGCCCGCGTACACGGTATTTTGCAGGGCGTCGAACGCGCCGAGGCAGTCAAGGTCAGACAAGTTCAGATCAGGGCGAGTCTGCTGGGTCTGGTCGGCGATCTCCATAGCCGGTGTGCCCATGATGGTGCCGACCTGCGGCGCGCCCAGCAGAACTGAGTACAGGCCCCCGGTGTGCGCAGGCCCGGGCGCCGCCTGATTGGGCACCACCTGACCAGGCGCCGCCGCCTGACTGGGCGCCACCTGCTCAGGAGTACGTGTGCTGGCCGGCGTTTTGGTGGGGCCGGGACTCTCGGTGGCGAAGATGACCGCGACACCAGTCGCGACGACCACCGCCAGGGCGGTGCCGGCCACGATGATGAACCGTCTGGAGGACACCTGCTTGCCCGGACCGCGGGGAGTGGTTGTCGTGGCGGAGTGCGAGGGGGATTGCTGGGGGCCGTTGACAGGCGGGGGCCCAGCGCCGGGGCCTGCCGTCGCATCCGGCAGTGCCGCCGCGGAGAGCGTCGACTGATCTGACGCGGCGGGCGTACCGAACTGCGCCACGGTGGCAAGCGATTCAGCATCGAGTCGGGTCGCGGTCAAGTCCGATGCGTTGGGCGAGGGATCCGGTGCTGTGTCGTGCCCGCGCGCCAAAGCCGGTTCGGTCGGTGTCGGATCAGGTGTCGGTCGCGCGATGGGCTCGGTGATCGCGTCGCGGGCAGCTTGGGCTAGCTCCAGTGTGGTGGCATACCGCTGGCCGGGCTCTTTGGCCATACCGCGCGCGATGACCTCGTCGAGCTGTGCGGGCAGGTTCGGTTGGGTTTTCGAGGGTTGAGGCGGCGGTGTGTTCAGGTGCGCGGCAAGTACCTGCCCAATCGAGTCAGCGGCAAAAGGCGGGCTGCCGGTCAGGCATTCGTACAGCACGCAGGCCAACGAGTAGATGTCGGCACGGGCATCCTCTTCTGTACCGGCGCCTAGCCGCTCTGGTGCAATGTATTGCAGGGTGCCGATCGTGTTGCTGGACTTGGTCATTCGCGTTTCGTCGAGGGACCGGGCGATCCCGAAATCAATCAGGTAGGCGAAGTCGTCACCATCGAGCAAGATGTTGGACGGTTTGACGTCGCGGTGTAGCAGACCAATCTGGTGGGCGGCATGCAACGCGTTTGCGACCTGTTCAATGATGAGCACGACACGCGAGGGATCCAGCGGCCCGTCGGCCAGCACGGCGTGCAGGTCTCGGCCCTCGATCAGCCGCATATCGACGTAGAGCTGGCCGTCGATTTCGCCGTAGTTGTGGATTGGAATGACGTGCGGGTTGTTCAATCGGGCGGCCGCGTGGGCTTCCCGGCGGAAACGGCGATGAAACTCATCGTTCTCCGACAAATGAGGAGGCAAGAGTTTGACGGCTACGATCCGGTCGGTCTCGGTGTCGAAGGCTCGCCACACCTCGCCCATGCCACCGCGGCCAAGCAACTCGATCAACCTGTAGCGCCCAAACGGCGTCCCGTCCACATCAGCCTCCCGCCGGCCACGGTTCAACACACGATAAGACCGGCGAAGGCGTCACACCCAGGGATCCCGACAAGCGCGCATCATGCGGCGCGGACGACGTGAACAGTCACTTCACGTTGGCGGCTATCGCGTCGGCGATCTGATCGCCTTGGCCAGTGACGCCCGGACCGCACGCGCGGATGTCGACGACTACGTCGGACACCGCGTTCAGGACGCGTTCGCACGCATTTCCATCTTTCCGCGTGCGTATCGTCGTAATTCTTGGAGCGGCCCCGCCGAGGCTTCCAAAGGTCCAGTGAGCTGACCCGCCCGGGGTGGTCAGCGTCACCTCTACGCCGTCGCAGGCACGCCACTTCTCCGCTTGCGCTGCCACGAAGGCCCCTGCCTTTTCCGCGCTGGGAAAGCTCACCGCTGCTTGATAGATCCGGTAGGCCTTGTCCGACGAGTTCAACTCCTGGCCGAGCACCCGGGTAAAGCCGCTATTCGCATAGGCCGTGCTTTGTATGGCATCAAAGGCGCCAACGCACCTCATGTTTGACAGGTTCACGTCTGCGCGGATGTCCTCAGTCTGGTTGGCGAGCTCCATGCTTGGCGTGCCCATGATGGTGCCGACCTGCGGCGCGCCGAGCAGAATGCTGTCCAAGCGACCCCGCCCTGGCGCGGGCGCCGGCTGCTCGCCGGTGCCAGGTGCGGCCGCAGCCGGCGTGGCAGTTCGCGCGCCGGCCGGAGTCTTCTTCGGGCCCGACCCCTGAGTGGTCAGCAGCACGACGACCGCGATCGCTGCGATGACCGCGACTGCCGCACCGCCGATGACGATCAGCCGCTTGTTGGACCCGCCGCTGCTGGCCGCGCCGCCGCTCAGCTCGGTCGGTACGGTGGCCGCGGTTGAGCCGCCGGGCTGTGTGGCGGTGGTCGACCCCGCGGCCGCCGGAGCCTGGGCCGCAGCGGCGCCTCCCGGCGAACCGTCTTTGGCTTCGATTTCGGCCAGCACGTTGTCGATTTCGCTTCGGGTGCGGTACGTGACGTCGTGCCGCAGGCGCAGCATGCGCAGAAGTTGCGCGATATCGCCGCGGGCGCTGGGATCGTCACCGTCCTCGTCGAACCCGGACCTCAGCTCGACCAGGAGCTGGAGCTGCTGCTGCGGGCTGAGCTCTTTTTCGGCGAGAGTGTTCCCCAACCGGGTGATGTAACCGAACGGCACCGGCGGCTCTTCGGGCAGCGGGTCGGGCAGCGGCACCGGCTTGCTGCGGAGCCCGTGCACCGCGGTGACCAACTGAATGCCGGCGTCGACCGTCGGTTCCCGGTAGTCGATGATCTGCAATGCGGCAAGGGGATTCACGCGCATGCTGTCGACCTCACCGATCCGAACGGGAAGGATCGGACGGCCCAACGCCTGGGCGTAGCGCAGCTCCGCCTGACTCGGCTTGGATTGCAGCCAGTTACTCGACAGCGCGACGACGAACACTTCGCAGTCGCGGATCTGCTCGAGGATCTTGGCCCACCAGGAGTCGCCGCCGCCGAGCTCTTGGTCGAACCACACCTGATTCTGTCCGCGCCGCAGGGCGGTGGTCAGGGCGTCGACCGTCATCCGATCTTGGCTCGAGTAGCTGATGAACAGCGCCATCGCAGTCTCCTAGGGTGCAGCGGAGCGAACCAACTGTGAGCGAAAGCCTGCCTGCGCGACCCGTACCCACGTGCGCCGATACCGTATCAGTGTTGGGGCCCTTCAGGATGCGCAAATTTTCAGCGGAATTCGGCGTAGCGCCGCGGGAACTCATCACCGGGAACCGGCCACTGCTCGCCGCTGGATCCTCGTACCACCCAGTCGCCTTCCGCGGCGGTGGTGGGGCCCTCCAAGGTGTCGACCGTCTCGCCCGGATAGGCCGGGCGAGCTTGCACCCGCCCCTTGCGCTGCCACTGCCCGTCGCCCGCCGGCTCATAGGTGTCGCGGAAGATGTCGTCGCGTACCGACCACACCTTTCCGTCCTCGTTGATCGCCCAGTCGCCGGCGTCGGCGCGCATCGTGTGCCCCGAGTCCGACGTCCATGTCCATGGCGCGCTTCGTTGTTCGGCGGTGACCGTCCCCACCCGCGTGTAGGACTGCCACAGCGGGCGCGACCGGAAACCCAGCTGGCGCAGGCTCCACAGCGTGCCCGCCAAACTTCGCACCGCGGCATTGAGCAGATCCGGGTCGTTTTCCACCACCGACCAGTCGACGAGCTTGTTGTGAATCTTGCGTGAGTCGTCCCGCGGCGAACCGAACTTCCAGCCGTTGTGGCGGTAGTAGCGGCACCAGTCTTCGTGCTCTGCCCGGGCCATGCGCAGCGCCGAGTCATGGTCGAAGCCCATCAGCGCAAGCTGTTCGGCCGGAGCCAATTCCGCCATTTCGCTACCGGACAGCTGGACGGGCGCGCTGCCCCACGTATTCCAGGTGTGTCCCGCGATCTGCTCCACCATCCACAAGGCGTTGCGGACCTGGCGCCGATTGGAGCCACGGTAGAACTCGCTGAGCTCGGCCCACGGCATCGCGGCCGCGGACCTGGGGCCTTCCGGATCGATCGTCGAGACATAGCGCTGGTGGATCAACCGGGCCGCACGCTCCCACGCGTCCTGAACCTGACCCTCCTGGGTGTCGAGCACCAGCGAATAGGACTGCAGTCGGCCGACGATCTGGATGGAGTCGTCGCTGATGCTGGTGTTGAGATCCGAAGCGAAGATAGGCATGTCGGGGTGCCGGGCGGCCAACCTGGCGGCGGTCGTCCCGGCGTGGGCGTCCACGAAGACGACCGCGCTGGTTGCGGGCTCGGTGTCGCTGATCAGCTTCAGCATGGTCGGTATCGTCGGCGCCTCGGCGACCGCGTCGATCGTCGGCCCCTCCGAGGCGAATCCCGCTTGCTGACGGTGGAATTCGTGATCGCGCAGGTATTCTTCGGCGTCTCGTTCGACGAGGGTCAGCGTAGGCAACGCCACCGCACCGGGCGGAGTGTAGAACTCGCGTTCCAGGGCCCGCTGGGTCAGGTCGGCGCACAGTGCCAGAGTCAATTGCGAAGTGCCGCAGACGAATACACGCTTTGTCCGCCCCGTTGCGATGATGCTGTCGAGGAGCCGGCCCGCGGTAACCTCGTACTTGCCGACGACGTCGGCCGCCCACCGGGTATCGGACCCGCCGAACTGCTGGGCACGCCACGCCTGGGCCAGCCAGGGATCGTCCATGCGCACGATCAGGGGCAACCGCTGCTTGTGGGCGACCTCGGAGAGCCGACGACCGATCAGGTCCAGCCACAACAGGTTGATCGCCGGGTCCGGCGCCATCAGGTAGAGCCGAGACAGGTGGCGCCACAACCGAAGTGACACCAGGGTAGACGGGGTATTGAAGTCCACCAGCACCACCCGGGCGCCCTGCCGGCGGGCCCGCTGCACGCGGTCGTCGCTGGCGCCGGTGATCACGACCAGTGTGCTGCGGCGGTCCAGTGTGCGCGCGACGGCGCTGATCATCGATTGGGTGTCATTGTCGACGCCGACGATGGCCGTGACGGACTCGGCGAGATTGGCGCGCACCCGGTCCACCTGGGCCCGAAACACGCCGACCACGACGCCACCCAGTCCGGTGAAGATCGCCGACAGTGCGGCGATCCGGGCCAGTTCCAGGCCGACCGGGGTGGGGTTCGGGCAGGTGTGCCCGCTCACGGAGAAGTCGCTGGTGCCGCCCTTGACCAGGCTGGCCGTCGCCATCAGCGGCGTGAAGAAGGCCGGATGGTTGGCGTCGTGGCAACCCCAATAGGAGCTGAGTCCCAGCACCGCGCTCATGCCGATGAGCACGGCGATCACGGTGAACGACATTCCCACCACCCGGTGGCCACTGCTCGACCGAAAGGTCACCACGCACACCGCGATCAGCACCGTCACCACGATCGCCAGCGTCGGCATCGATCCGGGCCGGCCGAACCACCCCAGCCAGGCTGGAAACGAGTCGTCGATGGAAGGGCGCACTGCCAGCACCGCCAGATAAACGACGAGCACCAGGCCGACCGCCGTTACGGCCCATCGCAGGGCAGGCCGGGGGGTCCTGGTGGGACGCATCCGCCGATCTCCCTTCGCGCGGTATCGGCTGCTCGGACGTCGAACAGTACACGCGAAAGATCGGCCGAAGGCAATGGTTTGGTGCGAGCGCCGAATTACCTACGCGGGCAACAGCACCGGGCCGTTATCCGACGAATCGTGACAGCCGCGCCGACAGGTGCGGGACCAGTCCGCCGTCGGCGTCCACCCGCTCCTCGACGTAGGCCAGGTCGCCGCCCTCGACGATGCCGTAGAGCCGCTTGGCGCCGCCCACCAGAACGCCCGACCGGCTGCGGGCCAAGGCGTCGGTCACCAGCTCCCACGACGACTGGTTGCGCGGGCGCCCGTAGAACAATTCGACGTAGCCGGACGAGTGGGCGAGCAACAGCTCGATGGCCTGAGACTCGTTCAGGTCGTCGGGATCGAGGACGAAACGCCAGAAGCCGGTCTCGCGCAGGCCCGGTTCCTGGTAGTTGCCGTCGCTGTCGAGCCGCCAGGACCTGGCTTCCCAATTCAGGTAATCGCCTCCGTCGTGCGAGACCACGATCTGCTGGCCGAACCGGTAGTCACCATAGGGTCCGCGGCCCTCGCCCTCACCGCGCCACACGCCGACCAGTGGCAGCAGCGCCAGCAGCGCGTCGTTGAGGTTGGCGCCTTCGCGCAGGTTCGCGGTGTCGGCCGGGACGGGCAGATCGTCGAAGGCCGGGATATTGCGGGCCGCGGTCACCTTGGCGCGTTCTGCGGCGGCAGCCACTGCGCGGTCGCCGGATACTGCGGAACCGGCCGGTCCCTCAGGGTCCTCGTCGTAAGTCACGACTCGTCGGTGATGAGTCGGTAGAGGGTGTACAACGCAAACCAGGAGATGACCACAACTGACGCGACCAGCATGATCTCGAAGAAGAGCACCACGATAGCGAGTCTATTCGCCTCGCCCCGCCCGCGGCTCGTCCGGGGATCCCGGTCACGGCGTGGGCGGTCAGGCGATCTTGACGTCCACCTCGTGGATGCCCGCGCCCGACGGCGCGACGACGGCGTCGCCGTTCCCGGCCTTGGACAGCGCACGCAGCGTCCACGATCCCGGCGCCGCGAAGAACCGGAAGTCGCCGGTGGCCGATGCGACCACCTCGGCCGTGAACTCGTCCGACGAGTCCAGCAGCCGGACGAACGCGCCACCGACGGCCTGGCCGTCGCGGTCCACGACGCGGCCGGTGATCACCGTTTCCTTCTCCAGGTCGACGCTGGCGGGCAACGTCTGTCCTTGCCTAGGTGCAGAGCACATATCAGCTTCCCAACTCGATCGGGGCGCCCACCAGGGAGCCGTATTCGGTCCAACTGCCGTCGTAGTTCTTGACGTTCTTATGCCCGAGTAATTCCTGCAGAACGAACCAGGTGTGCGACGAACGCTCTCCGATTCGGCAGTACGCGATGGTTTCCTTCGTGCCGTCCAGACCGGCGTCGGCGTACAGCTTGGCCAACTCCTCGTCCGACTTGAAGGTGCCGTCCTCGTTGGCGGCTCGGCTCCATGGCACGTTTATCGCTCCCGGAACGTGTCCGGGTCGCTGGCTTTGCTCCTGCGGCAGGTGCGCAGGCGCCAGGATCTTGCCGGAGAACTCGTCAGGAGAGCGCACGTCGACGAGGTTCTTGGCGTTGATGGCCGCGATGACCTCGTCCCGGAACGCCCGGATCGTGTTGTCCGGTGGTGCCGCGGTGTACGAGGTGGCCGGCCTGTTGACGGCGTCGGTGGACAGCGGGCGACCGTCGAGCTCCCACTTCTTGCGGCCGCCGTCGAGCAGCTTGACGTCGGCGTGGCCGTACAGCTTGAAGTACCAGTAGGCGTAGGCGGCGAACCAGTTGTTGTTGCCGCCATAGAGGATCACGGTGTCGTCGTTGGAGACGCCGCGGTCAGAGAGCAGTTTGGAGAACTGCTCGGCGTCGACGAAGTCGCGCTTGACCTGGTCCTGCAGGTCGGTGCGCCAGTCGAGCTTGATCGCGCCCGCGATGTGGCCTCCGTCGTACGCGCTGGTGTCCTCATCGACCTCGACGAACACGACGTTCGCGGCGTCGAGATTTTTCTCAGCCCATTCGGCGGAGACCAGGACGTCGGAACGTGCCATGGTGGAGATCCTTTCGATTACTTGCGATGAACTTCGGTTACGCCGGACCGGCGGTCGGTCGGAAGCGAACCACGAGGGGATAAAGCTGGCAGCCCAGGCAGATGCCGAAGGCCGCGTTCAGGAAGGCCGCCACCAGCGCGAAGGCCGTCGCGATGACGCCCGCCAGGGGCGCGCCGCCGACGAATCCGGCGGCACCGACGATCGCGAAGATCAGGCCGACCAATTGGGCGAACTTCAGCGGCGGCACCGGTTCGCGCTCTTTGACCGGACTAAGCCGGGGTGCCACCAGGGTGGCGAACAGCCGGCCGTAGGGGTGCCGGCGCGGACCGGCGAGAGCACCGATCGCGAAGACCACGGCCTGCAGACCCAGAATGATCGCGGCGGCCAGCGGGCTCACCGCCGAGACGATCAGCGTCGCAACCAGGACCGCGGTGGTGACCCAGGCGGCGAATCTGGGTCCACGAACGTCGACGCGGTCCAGCTCGGCGCTGGTATTGCTGCTTGACACGAAAGACTCCTATTTGCCTGTTGCACGGAAAAGGTGGAGACACGCCACGGTGGGGCTCCGGGCTGCTCCGAGTACTGCGCGGGCGGGCGCGGCTACTCAGCAGCTACAGCAACAGCAACAACAACAACCCGCGATGCGGCACAGATCAACTGCGCGACGCTTGGTGAGCATGGGCTCCAGGCGGGATGACACGTCGGTCAGCTTACCCAATGACATCGCGATCAAGCCAACAGCGGTTCGAGGGCGGACCGCAGGTCGGCGGGCTTGGGGACACCCGATGTCCGGTAACGCTGCCGTCCGTCGACATCGAAGATCAGGGTGGTCGGCAGCGACAGCACCGAAAAGCGGCGTGCGGCCACCGGGTTGGCGTCGATGTCCACCTCGACGTGAGCCACATCGCCCATGTTGTCGCACACCTGGTCGACGACCCGGCGTACGCGATCACAGGGTCCGCACCACGGTGCGCTGAAATGCACGACGGTCGGTCCGGTCCTGGACAAACCCAGGTCTGCGGCGTCGGCATCGGCGCCCTGGCCCGGGTCTGAACCCACTTCTTTGATGCTTCCGGAGCGCCGGGTCAGCAACCAGCCGACGACTGCCGCTACGGCGAGGGCCGCAACGATCGCGACGACGACACTAGTCATTGGCGCCGCTCCTCCCCGTTGCTCCGCGCCGCATCGTCGACGGCGCGGCTCATGACTGCTTAAACCCCTCGAGGGTCACGGTTACTCCCGTCGTGATGCCCTCGATGATGACGTCCGAGCCGCGCGCCCCCACAGTGCGGGGCGCCACGCCGAACGGAAGTCGCTGATTGGGCAGCCTGGCGGTAAAGGCGCGCAGCACCGCGTCGCGCTTGTCATCGGGAACGGCTTGGTTGGCGGTGTCCGGTCCGGTGAGGACACCGGTCGGGGTGAACACCAGCGTCGCCTGGTCGTCGGGAGCGATCGACAAGTCCATCGAGATGCTCACCCGGTGGTCGAAGCCGGCCGATTTCGGGGTGCCGCTGAAGACGAGTCCGTGGTTGCCGGAAATCCCCGATTCGGTGGTGCCGCCGGTGGCGTCGTTGGTCTCGGCGGGTGGTGCCTCAACCATCAGGTCGCCCATCCCCAGGTATCGGCCCAGGTGCATCGAGCCGATGATGATGCGGCTTTCCAGCTTGCCCACCGGAAGCTTCGCATTGGGTCTGATCAGCCATGATGCGTCGGTCAGGTCGATCGAGTGCATGGTCGCTTCCAGCGTGGCCTTCCCCGTCATCGCGTGGTCGACGCCGTTGGCCTTGATCTCCAGCTCGTTGTAGTGCCGATGCATCGCCTGCGGAATGAACGGGAAGGCCAGGATGGCCACGAAGGGGTCTGACCCCAGATTTGCCGCCTTACGCACGGTGCGCGAGAGCTGGTACTCGGCGTAGATACTGACTCCATAGTCCGCTCCGACGGCACCGATCACGATCACCGCCACGGCGGACACCGCGGCGATCACACTGATCAGCACCCTGCGCATCCGCATATTGTGGCGCAGTCCTCCTCGGCGCGCGGCGGGGGATTGCGGACCGGATCGCCTCGTGGTGGGGCTCACAGTAAATAACAACGGCAGGCACAAGGGCCAGGCAGCACGTTATCGTTAGATGACCTGGCCACTAACGCGACGTGGCTGCGTGAACCTGGGAGATGCCTTTCCCACGAGCTGGAGGGGCTGTTGGAGCTACTACTACTGACCTCGGAGCTGCATCCCGACCCGGTCCTGCCGTCGTTGTCGCTGCTCCCCCACACCGTGCGCACGGCGCCGCCCGAGCCCTCCTCACTACTAGAGGCGGGAACCGCGGACGCTGTGCTGGTTGACGCGCGCACCGATCTGTCGGCCGCGCGCGGGCTTTGCCGTTTGCTGAGCACGGCGGGCCGGTCGGTGCCGGTCATTGCGGTCGTGGCCGAGGGCGGTCTGGTTGCGGTCAGCGCCGACTGGGGGCTGGACGAAATCCTGTTGCCCGGCACCGGGCCCGCGGAGGTCGACGCCCGGATACGGCTGGTGGTGGGTCGCCGCGGCGGCCTGGCCGACCAGGAAAGCGCCGGCAAGGTCAGCCTCGGCGAGCTGGTCATCGACGAAGGCACCTACACCGCGCGACTGCGGGGCCGCCCGCTTGACCTCACCTACAAAGAGTTCGAGCTGCTGAAGTACCTGGCACAGCATGCCGGCCGGGTGTTCACCCGCGCTCAGCTGCTGCACGAGGTGTGGGGATACGACTTTTTCGGGGGCACCCGGACCGTCGATGTGCACGTGCGTCGGTTGCGGGCCAAGCTCGGCCCCGAGTACGAGGCATTGATCGGCACCGTGCGCAACGTGGGTTACAAGGCCGTCCGGCCGGCGCGTGGGAGAGCGCCGATCGCCCCGTCCGACGGGGTGGCCGAAAGCGACGAGCCGGACGCTGAGAATCTTGAAGACCCGCTGGCCGACCCGCTCCACAGTCAGTGACACCGCCCGAATGGCGCTCCGCACTGACGGCCGAAGAGCAACACGGTGTGCGTGAACTGGTCGCGGCGGCAACCGAATTCGATGGGGTAGCACCCGTCGGCGAGCAGGTGCTGCGGGAACTCGGGCACGACCGCACGGATCATCTGCTGGTCACCAGCGCCCCGGGCCACACGGTCGAGGGCTACCTCAATCTCAGCCTGCCGCGTGACGACGGGGA
The DNA here is from genome assembly GCF_055419445.1 of Mycobacterium sp. IDUB_19. NCBI lineage: Bacteria > Bacillati > Actinomycetota > Actinomycetes > Mycobacteriales > Mycobacteriaceae > Mycobacterium > Mycobacterium sp. IDUB_19. The sequence continues at coordinate 489,766 of NZ_JBVAXR010000001.1, forward strand.
CGGGATGGCCGAACTGGTCGTGCATCCGCAGGCCCGTCGGCGCGGTATCGGCACGACGATGGGACGTGCGGCGATCGTCAAAACCGGTGGAAATAACCGGTTCTGGGCGCACGGCACGCTGGAGCCGGCCCGGGCGACCGCATCCGCGCTGGGTCTGGTCCCAGTCCGTGAACTCGTTCAGATGCGACTCTCGCTTCGCGAGATCCCCGATCCGGTAAGCCCGATACCCGGCGTGCGGGTCCGCACGTACGCGGGAACCGGCGATGACGCAGAGCTGTTGCGGGTCAACAACGCCGCGTTCGCCGAACATCCGGAACAGGGCGGGTGGACCGCGGCCGACCTGGCGGAGCGGCGCAGCGAGGCGTGGTTCGACCCCGAGGGTTTGTTCTTGGCGTTCGGCGACACCGAAACCGAAGAAGCGGGCCGGCTGCTCGGCTTTCACTGGACCAAAGTGCACCTCGATCAACCGCGCCTGGGCGAGGTGTACGTCCTTGGTGTCGACCCTTCGGCGCAGGGCCGCGGGCTCGGGCAGATGTTGACGGCCGTCGGCATCGAGTGGCTGGCTCGACACCTGTCTGGACCACCAAACCCGGATGGCCCCGCAAGCGAGGTCACCGTGCTGCTCTACGTCGAGTCGGACAACGTCGCTGCGGTGCGGACCTACCAGCGCCAGGGATTCATCACCTACAGCGTCGATACCGCATACGCGCCGGCGCCAACAGCGAGTTGACAGAAAGCGCAGGCAGAAGTGGCGTGCCCGTTGACTATTCACCGCACGTTCACCGCGTAGGCACTCTTGTGAAAGGAGCCTCAGCGCATAGTTTCGAGCGGCGGCCGCAGGCGTCGAAACTGCGTCGGAAAGCGAGATCGGTGAGGCTCCACAACGTGGGCAAGACGCTGGCGGCAGCGGTCTTGGCCATCGCGATGACCAGTGCGGGATTGACGGCCTGCGGCAACGACAACAATCACGGCGACCCCGCGTCGCAAGCTACCTCCGGACCCGCTGGCACGGTGACCTGTAGCGGCAAGAGTGAACTGACAGCGGAAGGGTCGACGGCTCAACAGAACGCGGTCGCGGTGTTCAGCCACGTCTGGGGCGAGTATTGCCCCCGCAAGTCCGTGTCGTACAACCCGACGGGGTCGGGCGCGGGCCGCGAGCAATTCATCGCCGGCCATGTCGACTTCGCGGGATCGGACTCGCCGCTGATCGCCGACCAGATCCTGCCCGCTACCAAACGCTGCAACGGAAACCCGGCATGGGACCTGCCGCTGGTGTTCGGACCGGTGGCCCTGGTCTACAACCTGCCCGAGATAAAGACGCTGACCGTCAACAGTGATGCGCTGGCCAGGATTTTGACCGGCAGGATCGCCGTGTGGAACGACCCGATCCTGGCGGCACTGAATCCCGGGATAGCGCTGCCCGACACCAAGATCACGCCGATTTACCGGGTCGACTCCTCCGGTACCACCGACAACCTGCAGAAGTACCTGACGGCTACCGCGCCCGAGAGCTGGTCCAAAGGAGTTGGCACCGAATTTCAGGGCGGTGTCGGCGAAGGGGCAGCGAAGTCATCCGGTGTAATCCAAGCGGTGCGTACCACCCGCGGTGCCATTGGATATGTCGAAAAGGGCTTCGCCGACCAGTCGGGCCTTCCGTACGCGCAACTTGACACGGGCAACGGTGTGGTTCCCCTGACCGCCGAGACGGCCACCAACGCCGTCAACACAACCACCTTCCTGACAAGCGGCAACGACCTGGTGGTGAACCTGAACTCGATGTACGGCACCGCGCAGCGGGGTGCCTACCCGTTGATTCTGGCCACCTACGAGATCGTCTGTTCGAAGGGCTACGACGCAGCGACCGCAAGGGCAATCAAGTCGTTTCTGACCGTGGCCGCGAACACCGGTCAGGCCAACCTTTCATCGGTCGGCTACATCCCGTTGACCGATAAGGTCAAGGAGCGACTGGTCGCCGCGATCGATGCGATGCAATAGCCCTCGGGTCCAAGGAGCGACACCAAAACCAGCAGTGATGGATTCACAGTGACTACGCCAGATCCAGCCCGGGCGCGTTCGGGTGCGGTCGTTGCCGCGCGCTATGCGGGGGCACCGGTCCTACCCATCCGCTCCTGGAACGGCGCCCAACCCCGCTTCGGGGACCGGATATTTCGCAAGTTGGCGGAGGCTTCGGGGGTACTGATCGCCGTCGTGGTCATTGCGATCGGCGGGTTCCTGCTGTTGCGCGCGGCGCCGGCGTTCAAGCGCAACCAAGAGGACTTCTTCACCTACCGCGGCAACTGGATCACGACCAACACCTCGGCGATGCACTTCGGCATCCTCGATCTGCTGCAGGTGACGGTGTTCATCTCGGTGTTCGCCTTGATCCTGGCCATGCCGGTCGCGCTGGGCGTCGCCATCTTCCTCACCCAGTACGCACCGCGCCGGCTCGCCTTGCCGTTGGCCTACACAGTCGATCTGCTAGCCGCGGTTCCCTCGATCATCTACGGCGTATGGGGTCTGTACGTACTTGCTCCGCAATTAGAACCCGTCGCGACCTGGCTGAATCAGTCTTTGGGCTGGTGCTTCCTGTTCGCCGATGGCACGGCGTCGGCGGCCGGCGGCGGCACCATCTTCACCGGCGGGATCGTGCTGGCGGTGATGATCCTGCCGTTGATCACCGCGGTCACCCGCGAAGTCTTCGTGCAGACACCGCACGACGAGGTTGAGGCCGCACTGGCGCTCGGCGCCACCCGCTGGGAGGTGGTCAAGACGACGGTCCTGCCGTTCGGGCGGTCGGGGTACGTCAGCGGCGCGATGCTGGGTCTGGGCCGCGCCCTGGGGGAGACGGTCGCGCTGCTGATCATCTTGCGCGGCACTCAAAAGGCGTTCGGCTGGTCGCTATTCGATGGTGGCTCGACCTTCGCGACCAAGATCGCGGCCACCGCGTGGGAATTCAACGACCGGTACAAGGCCGGCGCCTACATCGCGGCCGGACTGGTGCTTTTCGTGCTGACGTTTGCGGTCGACGCCCTGGCACGCGGTGCGGTGGCCGGCACCAGAAAGGTCAGGCGATGACCTCGATCTTCGACCGGCCCGTCAAAGCGCGTCGGCTGTCCGGACTCGGCCGGCGGCGCCGGGTATCGAACATCGTTGCGACCGTGCTGGTCTCGCTGTCCATGCTGATCGCACTGGCACCGTTGCTGTGGGTGCTGTGCGCGGTTGTCGCCAAGGGTTTCAAGGCGGTCGCGTCCAGCTCATGGTGGACGCATTCCCAAGCGGGTACGACGGCCTTTGTCGCCGGGGGAGGTGCCTACCACGCGATTGTCGGTACCCTTCTGCAGGGATTGGTGTCCGCCGCGATCTCGGTCCCGATCGGTGTCATGCTCGCGATTTATCTGGTCGAGTACGGAGGTGGTACGCGACTTGGCCGACTGGCGACATTCATGGTGGACATCCTGTCCGGTGTGCCCTCAATCGTTGCCGCATTGTTCATCTACGCGTTGTGTGTGGCCACGCTAGGTTTTCCCCGTTCGGGGTTCGCGGTGTCGTTGTCATTGGTGTTGTTGATGCTTCCGGTGATCGAGCGGTCAACCGAGGAGATGTTGCGGATTGTTCCGACAGATCTCCGCGAGGCCAGCTATGCGTTAGGAGTGCCGAAGTGGAAAACCATTGTCAGGGTGGTGATTCCGACGGGGTTGTCGGGCATCGTCACCGGGATCATGCTGGCGCTGGCCAGAGTGATGGGCGAGACGGCTCCGCTGTTGATCCTGGTCGGCTATTCGCAGGCTATGAACTTCGACCTCTTCAAGGGGTTTATGGGGACGCTTCCTGGCATGATGTTCAATCAGACAGCGGCGGGCGCGGGCGTCAACCCGGTCCCCACAGATCGGCTGTGGGGCGCAGGGTTGACACTGATCCTGATGATCGCCGTGATCAATGTCGGAGCCAGGGTGGCCTCGATGATGTTTGCTCCCAAAAAGTCCTAGGGAGGAGTGCTGGGTGGCAAAGCGTTTGGATCTGAAAGACGTCAACATCTACTACGGATCGTTCCAGGCGGTCGCCGATGTGACGCTGTCGATTCTGCCCCGGAGCGTGACGGCGTTCATCGGTGCGTCCGGCTGCGGCAAGACGACCGTGCTGCGAACATTGAACCGGATGCATGAGGTCATCCCGGGCGCTCGGGTCGAGGGCACCGTGTTGCTCGACGATGAAAACATCTATGCCCCCGGTATCGACCCGGTTGGCGTGCGCCGGGCCATCGGCATGGTGTTCCAGCGGCCAAACCCGTTCCCCGCCATGTCTATTCGTGACAACGTGGTGGCGGGCCTGAAGCTGCAAGGGATGCGCAATCGCTCGCTGCTCGACGACGTTGCCGAACACTCACTACGCGGGGCCAACCTGTGGGATGAGGTCAAGGATCGGCTGCACCGGCCCGGTGGCGGGCTATCCGGCGGGCAGCAGCAGCGGTTGTGCATCGCACGGGCGATCGCCGTGCAGCCCGACGTGTTGCTGATGGACGAGCCGTGCTCGGCGCTGGACCCGATCTCGACGATGGCGATCGAGGAACTGATCAGCGAGCTGAAGCAGGACTACACCATCGTCATCGTTACGCACAACATGCAGCAGGCCGCCCGCGTCAGCGATCACACGGCGTTCTTCAACCTCGAAGCGGCGGGGAAGCCGGGCCGGCTCATCGAGATCGATGACACCGAGAAGATCTTTTCCAATCCCTCTCAGAAGGCCACCGAGGACTACATCTCCGGTCGCTTCGGCTAAGTCGCGACGGCCGGGGGCGTCGCTTCGTCTTCGGGTAACTTGCCGGTCGCCTGGAAGATGACGCGCCTGGCCACCTCGACTGCGTGATCGGCAAAGCGCTCGTAGAAACGACCCAGCAAGGTCACGTCGACGGCCGCGGCGACGCCGTGCCTCCATTCGCGGTCCATCAGCACCGAGAACAAGTGCCGGTGCAGATCGTCCATCGCGTCGTCTTCTTCGCGAATCCGGGCGGCTTTCTCCGGGTCGCGGGACAACACCACCTCTTGTGCGCTGTTACCCAATTCGACTGCAACTCGGCCCATTTCGGCGAAATACCCATTGACCTCTTCGGGCAATGCGTGCTGAGGATGGCGCCTGCGGGCGATCTTGGCGACGTGCAGCGCCAGCGCGCCCATCCGGTCGATGTCGGCCACCATCTGGATGGCACTCACAATTGACCGCAGGTCGCCGGCCACCGGCGCCTGCAGCGCCAGCAGGACGAAGGCGCTCTCCTCGGCCTCGGCGCTCAGCTTCGCGATCTCTTCGTGGCCGGAGATCACCTGTTCGGCAAGGACGAGATCGGCCTGCAGGAGCGCCTGGGTTGCCCGCTCCATGGCTACCCCCGCTAGCCCGCACATCTCGCCAAGGCGCTCGGATAATTCCGAGAGTTGCTCATGGTAGGCGGTCCGCATGCCGCCAAGCCTACTTACTCGTCGTCGGAAACGGCGGTCCATGGCAGCGAAATACGGTTATTCACAGGTGGTATCGGCGGCGTTAGTCACCGTCAGGTCGTCCGGCAATTTGGTTGGCGTGCTGACCGGGCTGCGGTCGATCTGGACGCTGAGCGACGAGCCGCTGGGTGCGGGAGCCGTAACCGACTTGAAGTCGGGGCCCAGCACCACCTGAACGACCTGACCGTAGCCGGAAACCCGCGCGACCTTTGAATTGGCGAACGCCGATGCCACCGTCGCGGCCGCTTGCTCGTTGCCGGGCGAGAAGAACACCGTCGTGGCGGTCAGCGAACTCGGATAGTCGTCGGGTGACATGACGTTGAACCCGCTGCGCTTGAGCTGGCCGGTGGCGGTCGCGGCAAGCCCGCTCTGGGGGGTCGCATTGGAGACCCGCACGGTGACTTCGTCAGGCGAGGTCGTCGTCACCTGCTCGCGTCGCGCCTCGGACGCCGCGTTCGGCGGCGGCGATTTCTTGGTGGTCGGTGCACTTGACGGGCCCGAGGTCGGCGTAGTCTCCAGGTTCTGCGCGTTCTGGTCGTTTTCCTCCGGTAGCGGATCGTCGTTGATGATCGCGCTGAAAAGCGCCTTCATGTCGGACGTGCGCGGTGGTTCGTCGCCGTTCTGGTCTGTCACACCGGTGGGCACCGTGACAAACGTGAAGTGCCCGGCCGCCATGCCCTGCAGCGACTGGCCCAGCTGAACAAGGTCTTTGGTCCCGATGTTGTCCACGTAGCTGTTGCTGATGAACATGTTGACCACGTTGTTGAGCTTGTTGAGGTCGGTCAACGTGTCCTCGGAGATCAGCGAGCGCAGCAGCGACGACAAGAACAACTGCTGGCGCTTGATGCGGCCGTAGTCGCCGTTGAACTCGGTGGTGACCTGGCGGGCCCGCACGTAGCTCAGCGCCGTCGGGCCGTCAATGAGCTGGCGTCCCGAATGCTCGAGGATGGTACCGAGCTCGTAGTCGTGCAGCGGTGTCTTGCTACACACCTCGACACCGCCGAGCGCCTCGACCATCTTCGCGAACCCGGAGAAGTCGACGGCGATGAACCGGTTGATGCTCAAACCGGACAACTTCTGGATTTCCTTCACCAGACACTTCGGGCCGCCGAAGGAGAACGCCGAGTTCAACTTGGTCTCGGTGTAGACATTCTTGGAGCCCCAGGTCCTGGACTTCTCGTCATAGAGGGGTCCGTACTCTTTGGTATCGGGATTCCAGGCTTCGCACTGCATGGGCGTGATCGCCAGGTCGCGGGGGAACGAGACCGCCACCACGCGTTTGCGATTCGCCGGGATGTTGACCAGCATCACGGTGTCCGACCGCGCGCCGCCGGCGTCCTCGGTGTCGCCCGCGCCCATGTCGGCGTTCGCGCCTGAGCGGGAGTCCATGCCGACGATCAGGAAGTTTTCATCGCCGTACTGCCCCCCAGGGTCCACGATGTCGCCGGAGTGCGGGTCGAGCGCGCTGATCATGTTGAGCCGGTGGTTCTTTGACGCGCTCCACTGCCACGCGGCACCGGTCAGGGCCAGCGCCAGTCCGGCACACAGTGCGGCCAGCGAACGAAGCGCCAGCAGGATCGGCCGACGGCGGGACTTGATCGTCGGCGCCAGGCTCGCCGGCGATTCCGGTCGGCGGGTCCGCTTCGGCTTGACCGGGTGTGAGGTGATCGCCGGCTCGACCATGAGCTCGGGCTCGGGCTCGGGCTCGGGCTCGTCGCCGTTCGGGCAGCTCGTGAGCTCGAGGTCGGGAATCTCCGACACGACGTCGAGGGAGTAGGCCGGGATATCGATGACCTGGGTGTCCTGCTGGTCGACGAACATCTCCGGATCGGGCTCGACGGGTTCATCGGCGAGGGCCCTGCGGCGGTGACGCGTGCCGGTGTTGCTGGCGCCGACTTTGGCGATCAGGTCGGCGACGCTGAGCGCGCCGGAGGCATGGCTTCCGCTGCTTTCCGCGCTGCGTGCCGGGGGTTCGACGGTCTCGGCGGGCGGTTCGATCTGCCATCGGTGGATGCTGTCGTCGGCGGGTGGCTCGGAGAACCGCTCCCACGGCGCGGCGCTCAGTGCGACGGGAGAGGTCGGTGTGACCGGTTGGCGGTCGCGAGAGCGGTGGCCAAGAGCGGCGTCTACCTCGCCGTCACTCATGTTTCACCCGCCTTCGAAGCCCAGATGCCGCCGTCAGTGATGTCCGTGCGCCAATTCACCGCAGCGCCGCGCTAACCGCGCTGCAACTTCGCTACCCGCTGGTTCGCGCTGTACTCAGTAGCCCCTGTGCAGCGGGTTAAACCAACCGCCACCCAAGCGCAATCCAACAAGGTCCACATCGTACTGACTTATCGCCCCGGACGCGATTTCGAGCGGGGTTCGCCTCAGCCGCCGGAGTGCATGACATCAGCCCCCGCCGGCACCGTGCAGTCATCGGGATCGTTCAGCCAGCCTTCGGGCAGGCTGACGCGGGCCGGCGAGCCCTGCCGGCCGCGCGGCCCGGTCGCCGCGTCCGGGAATTCGATGGTGCCGTCCAGCCGGCCCAGCAGTTCGTCGAGTTCGTCGAGCGTCGTGACCAGAGCCAGTGCTCGCCGCAGATCCGATCCGGCCGGGAAGCCGTGCAAATACCAGGCGACGTGTTTGCGGATATCGCGCATGCCCTTGTCCTCGCCGAAGTGCGCGGCCAGCAACTCGCCGTGCCGGCGCACGATGTCGGCGACCTCGCCGAGCGTCGGCGGGGTGGGGGCCGGGCTGCCGGTGAATGCGGCCGACAGTTCGGCGAACAACCAGGGCCGGCCCAGGCAGCCACGGCCGATGACAACCCCGTCGCACCCGGTGCTGGCCATCATGGTCAGCGCGTCGCTGGCATCGTAGATGTCGCCATTGCCGAGCACCGGAATCGTTTGCACCTGCTGCTTGAGGAGCGCGATCTGCTCCCAGTCGGCGGTGCCGGAGTAGCGCTGCGCCGCCGTGCGAGCGTGCAGGGCGACGGCTGCCGCGCCTTCGGCTTCGGCGATGCGGCCGGCGTCCAGGTGTGTGCGGTGTTCGTCGTCGATGCCGATGCGGAATTTGACCGTGACCGGGATGCCGGTGCCTTCGGTGGCGCGCACTGCCGCGGCCACGATCTGGCCGAACAGCCTGCGCTTGAATGGCAGCGCCGCGCCGCCGCCGCGCCTGGTGACCTTGGGTACCGGGCAGCCGAAGTTCATGTCGATGTGATCGGCCAGGTCTTCGTCGGCGATCATCTTGGCCGCCGCGTAGGTGGTGGCGGGATCGACGGTGTAGAGCTGCAGCGAGCGCGGCGATTCGTCCGGGGTGAACGTCGTCATGTGCATCGTGACCGGATGCCGCTCGATGAGGGCACGCGCGGTGACCATCTCACAGACATAGAGCCCGCTGACCGTACCGACCTTCGACTGCTCTAGTTCACGGCACAGCGTCCGGAATGCAACGTTGGTCACGCCCGCCATCGGGGCCAGCACCACCGGGCTGGCGAGCGCGATGGAACCGATATGCACCGCTTGGTTACCGCCGGCTCATTACGAGCTTGCCCGCGGTTTGGTGCAGCTCGCTGGCGGTGGTCTTCTTGCCGGTACGGATTTCCCGATCGAGCTGGCGCTGCTTGGATATCTCGAATTTGTCGCAGGCCTCTTCGAGTTCCTTGATCAGCAGGGCAAGGTCGTCGCGCAAGGCAGCTGCCTTCCCGGTGAAGTCCTCACGCTCGAAGATGCGCCATTTCTTCAGCACCGGCATCACCACCTCGTCGAGGTGGATGCGGGGATCGTAGACGCCGCCGACGGCGATGAACACGGCCTTGCGCCGGAACTCGGGTACCTGATAGCCCGGCATCTGGAAATTGCGCAGGATCTTGTGCAGCGACTTCATCGCCTGGTTGGGGTAGACCTCGAACCCCGCCTCGCTGACATCACGGTAGAAGATCATGTGCAGGTTCTCGTCGGCCGAGATCTTGCCGAGCAACTGGTCGGCGATCGGCTCGTTGCAGGCTCTACCCGTGTTGCGGTGCGAAATTCGGGTCGCCAGCTCCTGGAACGTGACATAGATGACCGAATCGAAGAGGCTATCGGCGAACAGGTCGGCTCGAACCTGGTGGTTCTGGCCCGGGCTGAAGCCCCGGTTCACCACCTCGAGGCGCAGCTTCTCCAATTCGACCGGGTCCACCGCGCGGGTCACCACCAGATAGTCGCGCAGCGCGATCCCGTGCCGGTTCTCTTCGGCGGTCCAGCGGTTGACCCACGTGCCCCAGGGGCCGTCCAGGCTGAAGTTCATCGCGATCTCGCGGTGGTAGGACGGCAGGTTGTCTTCCGTCATCAGGTTCTGCACCATCGCCACCTGGGCGAGGTCGGAGAGCTGGCTCTGCTCCGGGTCCCAGTCCTGCCCGCCGAGCGCATAGAAGTTCTTCCCGTCTGACCACGGGATGTAGTCGTGCGGGTTCCAGGGCTTGTGCATGCTCAGGTGTCGGTTCAAGTACTTCTCGACGGCCGGCTCAAGCTCATGCAAGAGCTGCAGGTCGGTCATTTCGGCTGACATGACGCTCCCAGTTATCTGTGTCTAATGGTTGCAGTCAATATATCTGTGTCGGTCAGTAGCATCAAGTTCCTACTCGCGCGCGCCAAGTCACAACTTGGTGTATTCGGTGCGGGTGCTACCAGCCGGGTGACAGGCTGTTACTCGGATACCCCTTCTTGGGGCGCTACATACGGGGCGGCCGTGTTGAAAAGCATGTTGACGCAGTAATCGATGAATTGCTTGCGGGTGGCCCCGAGCTGCCTGTTCAGGTAGGCGGTAAACAGGCTCGTCAGACCGCCGACCAGGCTGGTGGCGATCATCTTCTGCAGCACGGGATCGCCGATGTTGGACAGCTTTTTCTGCAGCAGATCGATGAAACTGGGCATCCACTCCGCGCCCGACTGGGTCAGGATCGGCTCAACGGCCGGAGCCAACAGCAGCACGCGCCCGCGTACCGGGTCGTCGACCATCAGCTCGACGAACTGCTCGACCGCTTCCCGTGGGGTGTCCGACGTGGTGAGGGCCGTCATAGCCCGCGCGCAGACATCGTCGTACACCGCACGCACGAATTCGTCGCGGTCCGAAAAGCTCTCGTAGAAATACCGTTCGGTCAGCGCGGCCTTGCGGCAGACGGCACGGACGGTGAGCGCGGGCCCGCGCTCGCTGCCCAGCAACTGCACGCCGGCGGCGATCAGGTTGTCGCGGCGAAGGGCGTGGCGACTTTCCAGGGGCACACCTGACCAACGGCCTCGTCGTTGACCGGACTGCACATCGCTCCTAAGCTTCAAATTGACAACGTACGTAGTCAGAATTTCGGCTAGCTACAGGGAACCCAACAGTGACCAAACATACGTCCGGAGCCTGCCCACTGACCAGCGCCGAAGCTGGTAGCGACGGGACCACTGTCGGCGAGGTGGCAATTTCTGTCGATGGGCCTGACGGTGTCGCCAGCGGGTGTCCGGTGTCCCCGTCGGGGTATGAGGCGCCACCGCTCGGTCCGGATTCTCTGACGTGGCGGTACTTCGGGGATTGGCGTGGCATGTTGCAGGGTCCGTGGGCGGGCTCGATGCAGAACATGCATCCGCAACTGGGCGCGGCGGTCATCGATCATTCGACGTTCTTCCGGGAGCGCTGGCCCCGACTGCTGCGGTCGCTGTATCCGATCGGCGGAGTCGTCTTCGACGGAGACCGCGCCCCGGTCACCGGCGCCGAGGTGCGCGACTATCACGTCAACATCAAGGGCGTCGACGAACAGGGCCGCCGCTACCACGCGCTGAACCCCGATGTCTTCTACTGGGCGCATGCCACGTTCTTCGTCGGGACAATCCATGTCGCCGAACGGTTTTGCGGCGGGCTGACCGAGGCGCAGAAACGCCGACTGTTCGACGAGCACGTCGATTGGTACCGGATGTACGGCATGAGCATGCGGCCCGTGCCGGCGTCCTGGGAAGAATTTCAGACCTACTGGGATCACATGTGCCACAACGTCTTAGAGAACAATGAGGCGGCCCGTGCCGTCCTGGATCTGAGCGAGCTGCCCAAACCCCCATTCGCCCGAAGGGCTCCGGACTGGTTGTGGGCAGTGCAACGCAAACTACTGGCGCCGTTCTTCGTCTGGTTCACGGTCGGCCTCTACGATCCGCCGGTGCGCCAATTGATGGGCTACCAGTGGTCGCACCGCGACGAATGGCTACACCGGCGGTTGGGTGACTTCGTTCGTCTCTTTTTCGCTTGTGTGCCAGCACGATTCCGCAAGCACCCGCGGGCCAGGGCCGGTTTGGATCGTGCGTCCGGACGGATCCCGGTCGATGCGCCGCTCGTGCACACACCTGCGCGCAACCTGCCTCCGCTGGACGAACGCGGCAACCCAATGCACTACTGCCCCAAGGTTTCCTAGGCGGCGCTATCAACCTGGCGGGACGACGGTCGATTTGCGTTCGCCGCCGTTGCGTTCATTCCACAGCCGGTAGACCTCGACCGCGGCGTCGTGGGGCTGGTATCGCATGGGCAGCCGCCGCTGGTCCCAGCTCTTCGAGAACTCGTCGTAAAACGTTGAGACCTCAAAGTATTTGCGGTCGTCGAGGTAGTACTGCTCGTAGGACTCGCGCGTGATCAAGAAGACGACTTCCTTGGGTGAGCAGTAGTACAGCGAGCCCAAGCACATCGGGCACGGATGGGCCATCACGTAGATGGTGGTGTCGACGAGGTGCTCGGTGCCCAGCTTCATGCACGCCTCTCGGATCGCGAGGATCTCGGCGTGGGCGGTCGGATCGTTCGTCTGGGCGACCTTGTTGGCGCTCTCGGCGAGCACTTCGCCACCTTTGACGATCACCGTCGCGAAGGGGCGGCCGCCCTCGGCGACGTTCTGGCGGGCCAGGTCGATGGTCCGTTGGGCAAAATCGGTCACGGGTCCTCCGGCGCGCGGGCATCAGATAATTCGGAGAGTAGTCCCGACAGGTCCGGGCGCCGGCGCTGTGGTAATAACTAGCTTATCTATATTTGTTTGGGATTCGGAGTAGGGGAGCACCATGGCGCGCGCCGATAGTGATCGCTGGGATCTCGCGACGAGCGTCGGGGCGACGGCGACCATGGTCGCCGCCCAGCGGGCGTTGTCTAACGACGAGAAGTTGATCGACGACCCGTATGCGGCACCGTTGGTGCGGGCGGTCGGAATAGATGTGTACGTCCGGTTGGTCAACGGGGAGATTCCGGTCGGTGGGGATACCGAGTTCGACCCCCGCCGGATGGCCGAGGGGATGGCCTGTCGCACCAGGTTCTACGACCAGTTCTTCCTTTCAGCCGCACAAGGCGGCGTACCCCAGGCGGTGATTCTCGCCTCGGGTCTGGATGCCCGTGCCTACCGCTTGCCGTGGCCGGCGGGCACCACCGTCTACGAGGTCGACATGCCCGCCGTGATCGAGTTCAAGACCCTGACTCTGGGCGATCTCGGCGCGGCGCCGACCGCCCAGCGGCGCACCGTCGCGATCGATCTGCGCGACGACTGGGCCACCGCGCTTGTAGCCGCGGGATTCGACGCGAAGGCTCCCTCGGCGTGGAGCGCCGAGGGCTTGTTGGTGTACCTGCCGGACGAGGCTCAGGACGCGTTGTTCGACAACATCACCGAGCTCAGCGCCCCGGGCAGCCAGCTGGCTTTCGAATTCGTGCCCGACACAGCGATTTTCGCGGACCCACGATGGCGTGCGCATCACGACCGGATGAGCGAACTCGGCTTCGAAGTCGATTTCAACGAACTGGTCTACCACGGCCACCGCAGCCGCCTCGTCGACCACATCAAGCAGCGTGGTTGGGAAGTGTCATCGCACACGGTCAAGGAGCTGCACGCGGCCAATGGATTTCACTATCCCGACGACGAGGTCGCGCAGGCCTTCGCGGATGTGACGTACAGCAGCGCGGTGCGCAGGGGATAGCAGTCGGCCTCAGCCGAGCAGGCTGTCCCTCAGGCGGTTGGTGAGCATTTCCTGAAACACCGCACTGGCCGGTTCGTCGAGATTGTGAAAAGTCGCACGAACCGCATCCCGGTTGTATTCGGGGATCGACGCCACCGGGGTCCAGAAGCTGTCGATGTCCAACTGGAAAAACGGCCCGGGCTGCGCCGGCAGGGTCCGGCGCAGGTAGTAGTTGGGGTCCAGCGCCTGACCCATGCCCGGGCCGTAGCGCACGATCATTGATTTGCCTGGTTGCTGCTCGCGGTAGACGGCGGCGCCCTGCCATTCGGTCAGGGCCAGCCCGCCGGGAGCGATGCGTTGCGGGCCGAGCAGGGACTCAGCGATCCATTCGGCCCAGTCGATGCGACCATCGGCGCCCAACGGAACGCGGACCTCCAGGAGGTAGCGCAGACCGATGCGCTCCACCCCGACGATCGACGACACCTGTGAGCGTGCGTCGACGACGCGCATTGCGACGTCGGACAACGCCTCGAAGGTGGAGTGGGCGGTCGTCTCGATGACGACGGCCTGGCTTCTTATCGAGGCGGCCAGCGTGCCGTCGCGGTTGACGTAGCGAACGAACTGCTCAGCCGCTGGTGCCGGACCTCCCGCCGGGCCCACCCCCCAGGCCACGTCCTGAGCTTGGCGTTCGATGGGTAGGTCGTCGCCCAGGAGGCGCTTGAGCTCTCGGCTCGACGATTCGGTGAGGGAATCCGTTGCGGGGTGACGGATTTCCATCGTTACCAGGGCTGCGGGCGCGTTTTGCCAGGCCGGATCGACACTCACGTCGCGAAGCATAGCCAAGTCGCCTGGTGGCCAAACGAGGGCCGTTCCGGACGTGAATCGCCCGTTTTGGTGCCCCCACTAGGACTCGAACCTAGGACCTGCGGATTAAAAGTCCGTAGCTCTACCAACTGAGCTATAGGGGCGGCGAAGAATCAGGATACTTGGGCTCCAAACACGGCTCGAACGGCGCTCGTTTGAGGATTAGGCCTGCGGTGACCTAAGCTGGCGTGGCTCCCAACGGTAGTTGGACTTTGGCCCCCATCGTCTAGTGGCCTAGGACGCCGCCCTTTCACGGCGGTAGCACGGGTTCGAATCCCGTTGGGGGTACGAGCAACGGCGGCAACGTCGGAGCGAGCAGTACAGCAAGGCCCTGTGGCGCAGTTGGTTAGCGCGCCGCCCTGTCACGGCGGAGGTCGCGGGTTCGAGTCCCGTCAGGGTCGCCAAAACGGCGAGGCACACATTGCCTTCCGGCCAGGTAGCTCAGTCGGTACGAGCGTCCGCCTGAAAAGCGGAAGGTCGGCGGTTCGATCCCGCCCCTGGCCACCACGTTGAACTGAGCTATTTCGGCGGGAAACCGCCAGTGGCGACCGGCCCCCAGCGGCGCGGCGTGATACGAATCAAACACTTGCCCTGATCCACCATGGCGCGGCGGTATTGAGCCCAGACGGGGTGCTCTCCGGCGATCACCCGGTAGTAGTCGACGAGCAGTTCCACCGCTTCGGGCAAGTCGATTACCTCGGCCTCCCCATCGACTTGGACGTAGGCCCCGTTGAACTCATCGGAGAAAACGACCACGCTCGCCGACGGGTTGCGACGGAGGTTTCCGCATTTGGCGCGTTGGGGATAGGTCGCGATCACTATGCGGCCCTGCTCGTCCACACCACCGGTCACCGGCGAACTGTGCAACGACCCGTCCGAACGGAAAGTGCTCAGCAACATCTTGTGTCGCGGCCGGACGAAGTCGAGAAGTTCGGGAAGACTGACCACATCCGCGGTCGCCGTTTTGGGAGCCATGAAGTCCATGGTAGCGACCCGTGAAGGTTATCTGCGATTTCTTCGAACACGTTGTAGCGCAACGCATCCCGGTATCGCCCAGGTGGCGCGATGTCGACTAGATCGGCGTGACGATTTCTGATGTGTAGAAGTCAACCGGTGTTTGCGAGTGCGCCGATGGGCGGTCAACGAAAACCCAGACGCCCGTGGAATTCGCAGAGATCGCGCTTTCCAACGTCAGCGTGCCTGCACCGCTGCCATCCGTGTCAATACCGCCGGCGGTGACCCCGGTATCTCCGGCACCGCAGCCTGCGGAAGTCCGGGGCGACTGGATCAGCCTGACGTTGTAGTGGGCTTGCGGCTCG
The DNA here is from genome assembly GCF_055419445.1 of Mycobacterium sp. IDUB_19. NCBI lineage: Bacteria > Bacillati > Actinomycetota > Actinomycetes > Mycobacteriales > Mycobacteriaceae > Mycobacterium > Mycobacterium sp. IDUB_19. The sequence goes on from NZ_JBVAXR010000001.1 coordinate 505,354, forward strand.
GCGGCAATTAATTGCACCTGCGCGACGACCTTGTTGGATGCCGCCTTGCTAATGACGGCCTGGCCGCTGCCCTTTCCGTTTGTCGGCACATTTATCGCCCAGGTGAAGTCGCACGCTCGAAACTTTGGAGTCAACGGTACGACGGAGCTTGGGGAACGCGCATCTGCCGCCGCCTCACCCGCGCCGCCCCAGAATGTCGCCGTCACAAGCATATTGGCGCCAACGAACAACAGCGCGGTGATTCTTCGCATTTATTTCCTGACGCATGGTTTCTGCACAAATAGTGTTGAGAACGTACCAAGGTAGTGAACGAACGCGGCTATAAATACGCTGACAGTTAGACAAATCACATACCACGTAATTGTGAAGCCCAGCTCACACGCGCTGGTCAGGGTAGCCTTTCCTTTCGGGCATTAGCCCTCGGCGACAAGGCCTTTCACTTGCTGGTAGTAGATGACCTTGCCGCCGCCACCCCAATTACCTTCGGGGATTTCGTGAATCAGCGTCCAGACGTGAAATGCCCGCGGGCCCTGCGGCTCGATTCCCGCCGCGGTACACACCGCGGTGTGCACGTCGGCGGTGAGCTGTTCTTTGCGGTCCTTGTCGAGTGCGCCCGCGAATACCGTCAGGTCGACCCTGAACCGGGGTTCGCCGGGTCCGCGGCCACCGACCGAGAGCTCGGCCGGCTCCATCGGATGCAAGTACACCAAAGTGTTGTCGCGCAGAAACGGTGTGTCAGGGGCACGTTCGGCGCGTAGCAGCGCGGTGACCAACTCGTCGGTGAGCCGGCTCAGCGCCTGCTCGTCGACGGAGTCACGCACGAACGTGAAATCGATCATCGGCATTGCCAACCGCCTCCTTGCTCAGAGCTTCCGCAGGCCTCGCACGACCTTGACGTAGGGCGCGGTCGCGGCCGCGCTTTTGCGCATACTTGGTTGAATCGCACCGGCATTGCCCACCACGAGGTAGCGCAGACCGTGGTCGCGGAACTCCGCTATCTGTTCGATGACCTCATCGGGCATGCCGACCGCGAACAGTTCCTGGACGAGCGACCGCGGAACCTTCGCCGCGTAGGACAGCGCGGTCTGCTCGTCGATCAATTGCGGAATCAGGTCTTGGACTCCGGTGAAGTCTGCCCCCAGCGGATGCTGCGCACCGTGGCGTTCCCAGTCTTTGGCGGGGGAGTTGAGCGTGAACACCTTGGCGATATCGGAGTCGACGACCTCATCGATTTCGTCGCGGGACCGTCCGGTCACGATGAACCGAATGAGGGCTGGGGTGATGGCCTGCGGGTCGCGCCCGGCGTCCGAGGCCGCAGTGCGCACGATCTGGAGTTGCTCACCATATTCGGTTGCACGGGTCGTTCCGGGGAACCAGCCGTCGGCATATTTGCCGGTGGCGCGCATCATGCGGGGCCCGTGCGCGGCGATCCAGATCTCGGGCCACTTGCCCTTGTACGGCGGAAGCGCGAAAGTCGCGTTGTGCAAAGGGAAGAACGGCGAGTCGCGGTTGACCAACTCGCCGCCGGAGTCCCAGAGCGCTCGGATGGTGGCCACCCCTTCCTCGAAGCGTGCCACTGGCTTCGACCAGTCGACGCCATAGGGCGCGTTGCTTTCCCGCTCACCGGTTCCGATGCCCAGGACCGCCCGGCCCTTCGTCAACAGGTGCAGCGATGCAACGGCCTGCGCGGTGACCGCGGGATTGCGGCGGCCGGTGTCGGTGACGGCCACGCCCAGCCGCATCCGGCCCTTGTTGCGCCCTGCCAGGTAGCCCAGCATCGTCCACGGTTCCAGGTGGGCGTCCATCTTGGGGATCAACCGGGCCGCGCCCACGTGCTCGGGCTTCCACATCGATGGCGGCAGCACCGAGTTGAGGTGGTCGGCCACCCAGAAGGAGTCGGCGCCGCAGGCCAGCCCGGTCAGATAGTCGGCGTGGATCAAAGGCTTTGGGCCGAAACGCGAATTGATCGTGTTGTGCATGACGCCCACGCCGAAACTGCCCATCGATATTCGCTCCTTCGGGCCGCCGGCCACAGACTAGCCGATCGGCTACCCTGGACGATAAATGATCGATCGCGGTTCATCAATGGCGTGTTTCTGCGATCGCCTTACCGGGTTAATCGACGATCAGCCGCGACAATGGTTTGATGCGTCGTCTGCGCCTGGTTCTCTCGCTGGTGGTGGCCGTCGGACTGATCGCGATTCCCGCGGCGGCAATCGCGCAGGGCAGTCCCGACGTGCCGCCCGTCAGCGACGCGGCGCGCGCGGCCGGATTCGTTGACGTCCGCACCGTCGTTCCCGACGCCGTGATCGACCTGCGCTACGCGACGACGAACAATTTCACCGGCACGCAGTTGTATCCCTCCGACGCCCGGTGCCTGGTGCACCAATCCATGTCTGGCGGCCTCGCGAATGCCGCGTCGGCGCTGCGGCCCCAAGGACACCTACTGGTGTTCTGGGACTGCTACCGGCCGCACGACGTTCAGGTCAGGATGTTCAACGTGGTCCCCAACCCCGCTTGGGTGGCCCGGCCCGGTCCGTTCGCGCACAGCCATGAGTCCGGGCGGTCGGTCGACGTCACATTCACCAGCGTGCAACCACAGTGCCCGCCCGAACGTCACGCGGGCGGACTCTGCCTGGCTGATATGGGCACCGACTTCGACGATTTCTCCCCGCGCGCAACAGCATTCGCAACTCAGGGCGTCAGTGCCGACGCTCAGGCGAACCGGGCTCAGTTGCGCGACGCGATGAAGTACGGCGGATTGTCCCCGTACTCCGGTGAGTGGTGGCATTTCGACGGTCCCGGCGCCGGCGTCGACCGTCCGATTCTCGACGTCCCGGTCGATTAGGCGTCCCATATATTGAGACAACAGTTTCATATTGTGACCAACCGCCGGTAGGCTTTGCGCCATGAACGCCGAACGCCAGGCCAGCTACACGCACGGACACCACGAGTCGGTGCTGCGCAGTCATCAGCGGCGCACCGCGCAGGATTCCGCGGGCTACCTGCTGTCGTATCTGGAGCCGGGGCTGTCGCTGCTCGACGTGGGGTGCGGCCCCGGGACGATCACCGTGGACCTCGCCGCCAGGGTGGCGCCCGGATCGGTCACGGCCGTCGATCAATTCGGCGATGTGCTCGACCGGGCCCGCGCGGAGGCCGAGCAGCGCAATCTGTCCAACGTCTCGTTCGCGACCGCCGACGTGGAGCGGCTCGACATTCCCGACGACACGTTCGACGTCGTGCACGCACACCAGGTACTCCAACACGTCGCGAATCCGGTGCGGGCACTGCGGGAAATGCGCAGAGTGTGTAGGCCCGGCGGAATCGTGGCGGCTCGCGACGCCGACTACTCGGGGTTCGTCTGGTATCCCCGCCTGGCGCCACTGGACGTTTGGCGCGACATCTACCAACAGGCCGCCCGTGCCAATGGCGGCGAACCGGACGCCGGCCGGCAGCTGCTGTCGTGGGCGCTGGAAGCGGGGTTCGACGACGTCACACCCACCGGGAGCCTGTGGTGCTATGCGACTCCCGACACCCGCGAATGGTGGGGCGGAATGTGGGCCGACCGAATCCTGCATTCCGGCATCGCCCGAGACATGCTGCGGTTTGGCCTCGCCACCACCGCGCAGCTCGAGGAGATCTCCGAGGCATGGCGGGAGTGGGCCGCGGCGAAAGACGGTTGGCTAGCGATCCCGCACGGCGAAATCATCTGCCGCGCATGACTTAACGCTCGGGTATTCAGTCCAGGAACAGGTCCGGAATGGGCTGCTCCCCGCCGCCGTACCGGGACAGATCCGCCACCCCGGCCGATTGCAGCACGTCGGCGTCGATGTGGCAGTTGCCGGTGGCTTCCCGGGCGGGCCGAGAGATGATTTCGACGGCGGCGTCGGCCATGATCTCCGGGCTGCGCGACGACTCGGCCAACCGGTCACCGTCGGCCATGTTCGCCACCGCCGCTGTAGCGATATACGTCTGCGGCCAAAGGCAATTCACGCCGATCCCGTCGTCGGCGAATTCCGCCGCCCAGCCCAGTGACAGCAGCGTCATCCCGTACTTGGACAGTGTGTAGGCCGGGTGGGCGCCCAACCAGCGTGGGTTCATGTTCACCGGTGGCGAGATGGTGAGCACATGCGGGTTGACCGATTTCTGTAGATGGGGCACGCACGCCTTGGTCAGCAGGAACGTGCCGCGCAGGTTGACTTCCTGCATTAGGTCGTACTTCTTGGCTGACAGGACGGCGGTGGGTTCGGTCGCGATGGCGCTGGCGTTGTTGACGCAGACGTCGATGCCGCCGAACCGCTGCACCGCGGCCTCGACCACCCGCTGCACGTCCTCTTCGCGGCGCACATCGCCGACGACCGCCAGCGCCTTGCCGCCTGCGGCTTCGACCGCCGCGGCCGCGGTGTGCACCGTTCCGGGCAGGCGGGGATGCGGGGTGTCGGTCTTGGCCAGCAGTACCACGTTGGCGCCCTGCCCGGCGGCGCCGATTCCGATCGCGAGCCCGATGCCCCGGCTGCCGCCGGAGATCACGACGGTGCGGTCGGCGAGCTTCTTGTCAGCCATTCGTATCCCTTTGTCCAGGTCAGACCACCGTTTGGCCTGGTCAAACGGTGGTATTGGCATTCTCTTTTTTTGCAAGTACGTTATTCATCGATGGATAATACGGCCCACACTCCCTCCGGTATCCCGCTGCAGCCCGTGTACGGGCCGGCGGATAGGAGCGCGGAGCCTCCGGCACCCGGGGAGTTCCCCTTCACGCGGGGCAACTTCGCGTCCGGCTATCGCGGCAAGCTCTGGACCTTCCGGCAGTACTCGGGATTCGGCACCGCCGAGGAATCCAATCGCCGTTACCGCTACCTGCTGGATCAGGGCGGGACCGGGTTGTCGGTGGCGCTCGACCTGCCCACCCAGTGTGGGTACGACTCCGACGACCCCGAGTTCGGTGAGGAGGTCGGCCGGGTCGGCGTCGCGGTGGACACCCTGGCCGACTTCGAGATCTTGTTCGACGGCATCCCGTTGGACAAGCTCAGCACGAGCATGACGATCAACGGAACGGCGGCGATCCTGCTGGCGTTCTACGTCGCCGCCGCCGAGAAAAAAGGGATACCGCGGGCGAAGCTCACCGGGACCATCCAGAACGACATCCTCAAGGAGTACGCCTCGCGCGGAACCTGGATCTGGCCGCCGGAGCCGTCACTGCGGTTGATCGCCGACACCATCGAGTTCTGCGCGGCCGAGGTTCCCAGGTTCAACGCGATTTCGGTGGCCGGTGCGCATTTCCGCGATGCCGGGGCCAACGCGGTGCAGGAGATGGCGTTCACCTTGGCCGACGGGGTGACCTACTGCGACACCGTGGTGGAACGCGGCCGCATGACGATCGACCAGTTCGCACCGCAGATCTCATTCTTCTTCTACACCCACGGCGACTTCTTCGAGGAGATCGCCAAATACCGTGCCGGGCGGCGGCGTTGGGCGACAATCGTGCGGGAGCGCTACGGGGCGACGACGGCGAAGGCGGCGATGTTCCGCTTCGGCTGCGTCTGTGGTGGAGCATCGCTGTACGCGCCGCAGGCCCACAACAACATCGTCCGTGTGGCCTACGAGGCGATGGCCGCGGTGCTGGGCGGTGTCCAGTCGATGTTCACGGCGGCCTGGGACGAGCCGTTCGCCCTGCCCACCGAGGAAACCACCACACTGGCGCTGCGTACCCAGCAGATCCTGGCGCACGAAACCGGCGTGGGCAGCGTCGCCGACCCGCTGGGCGGCTCGTATTTCGTCGAGGCACTGACCGATGCCACCGAGGCTCGCATCATCGAGATCATGTCCGACCTCGAGCGGCATGGCGGAATGGTCCATGCCATCGAGGACGGTTACCTGCAGGGGCTGATCGCCGACGAGGCGTTCAAGATCCACCAGGACATCGAATCCGGCACCCGTCCGGTCGTCGGGGTCAATCGGTTCGTGACCGAGGAGCAAGAACACGATGTCGTCACCTATGAGCTCGACGCTGAAGGCCGCGACCTTCAGCTGAAACGGCTCTCGAAGGTAAAGGCCGAAAGAGATTCGGCGACAGTCGCATCCAGTCTTGCGGCATTGTCGCGTGCCGCCGAAGGAAACGACAACCTGATGCACATGTTGATCGACTGCGCCAACGCGTACTGCACGGTCGGGGAAATGGTCTCCGCGCTCAAGGCAGTATGGGGCGAATTCCAGCAACCGGTGGTGTTCTAAGTGGCCGTTCGCGTTCTGGTTGCCAAACCCGGCTTGGACGGGCATGACCGCGGCGCCAAGATCGTCGCGCGCACGCTGCGTGACGCGGGATTCGAGGTCATCTACACCGGCATCCGGCAGCGCATCGAAGACATCGCCTCGATCGCGGTCCAGGAAGACGTCGCCGTCGTCGGTCTGAGCATCTTGTCCGGTGCGCATCTGGCGCTCACCGCGCGCACCGTCGAAGCGTTGCGCGCCGCCGACGCCGCGGACATCGCCGTCGTCGTCGGTGGAACGATCCCGCACGCCGACGTCCCCAAACTCCTTTCTGCCGGTGCCGCCGCGGTATTCCCCACCGGGACACCGCTCGACGCACTAGTGCGCGAAATCCGTGCATTGACCGGCACCCCCGAGCCTGCTGCGGAGGAATCATGCGCGTCGGAGTGATGATCGGCGCCGAGCGGGGCGATATGGCCCGCAAGGTGGACAAGCTGGCTTCCGATATCGAATGGGCCGAATCCGCGGGTCTGGACACCGCGTGGATGCCGCAGGTGCCCAACGACTTCGACTGTCTGACCATGGTGTCGCTGATGGCCGCGCACAGCTCGCGCATCGAGCTGGGTACCGCGGTGGTGCCGCTGCAGGCTCAGCATCCGATCGCCCTTGCCCGCCAGGCGCTCTCGACGCATGCGGTGGCCGGTGGACGGTTGGCGCTGGGCGTCGGACCGTCACACCATTGGATCATCCGGGACATGCTCGGTTTGCCGTATGAGAAGCCGGCCGCCTACACCCGCGACTACCTGCAGGTGCTCAACGCCGCCGTTTCCGGGCCGGGATCGGTTGACGTCGAGAATGATTCGTTCACGGTGCACAATCCGATGGCCATCGGGGCCGATACCCCGATGCCGGTGCTGGTCGCCGCGCTTGGGCCGGTGATGCTGCAGATTGCCGGTGAACTCGCCGACGGCACCGTGTTATGGATGGCCGACGAGCGCGCGATCGGTGATCACATCGCACCGAAGATCACCAAGGCAGCCGCCGATGCCGGCCGGCCCGCGCCGCGAATCGTCGCGGGCATCCCGGTATGCCTTTGTGCACCTTCGCAAGTCGAGGAGGCCAAGGAGCGGGCCAACCGCATCCTGGGTGAGGCCGAGGTGTCGCCCAACTACCAGAACCTGCTCGACCGTGGTGATGCCCGCGATGTCGGCGATCTGTGTGCGGCCGGCGACTCGGAACAGATTCTGTCGCGATTCCGCTCTTTCGCCGACGCCGGTGTGACCGACCTGTCGGTGCGGCTGCTGCCCATCGGTGACAACCGGGATGAGCTGGTCGCTTCCAAACGCCGGACGCGCGAGATGATCGCCGCGCTCGCAACGGAACTGCGGTGACGTCCGAGGGGCCGCTCGCGGGAATCCGGATTCTTGAGGTCGGCACCATGCTGGCCGGCCCTTATGCCACGATGCTGCTCGCCGACCTTGGCGCCGAGGTCATCAAGATCGAACCCCGCGGCGGTGAAATCTCCCGCAGTGTGGGCGCCGCCTACTTCGCCAGCCTCAATCGCAACAAGTCCAGCATCTGTCTGGACCTGAATTCCGATGCGGGACAGCAACGCCTGGGCGAACTGGTCGCCGAATCCAACGCACTGCTGGTGAACCTGAAGCCGTCGGCCATTCGCCGGCTGGGGCTCACCTATGACCAGTTGCGACTGCACAACGAGCGGATCGTCTGCGTCGCGATCACCGGATTCGGCTTGTACGGCGGCGATGATCCGGCTTTCGATTATGTGGTGCAGGCGGGCGTCGGCACCGCCGCACTGACCGGCGATCCAGAGGGCCCACCGACGCTGCCCGGCTATTCGTCAGCGGACAACTCCACCGGAATGACCGCGGCGCTGGGACTTTTGGCGAAGATCATCTCCGGCACCGGCGGGCAAGTCGATGTTTCGCTGCGCGATGTCATGCTGTCGCAGCTGAACTATCACGCGTCGGCTTACCTCAACAACGGCGTCGAGCCGCAGCGCAGGCCGAACGGTGCCCACTCGTATTACGTTCCTGCCCAGCTTTTTCCGACCGCCGACGGCTATCTGGCGCTATTCATCACCCACGACGGGTTCTGGAAATCCTTTGCCACCGAGGCAGGTATCGGCGGCTTCGACACGATGGCCGAACGGGTAGCCCGCCGTGACGAGGTGCTCGCCATCGTCACCGCGATGCTGGCGACCGACACCGCCGCGAGCTGGGAACGGCGACTGAGACCCCTGGGGGTGCCCGCCGCGGCGGTGCGCACGCTGCCCGAGGCGCTCAAAGCGACGCCGGAAGTGATTGTTACGGCAGGCGATTTCCGTCTCGTCGGCTCTCC